>JAJZVL010000067.1 GCA_021845725.1 Actinomycetes bacterium
CCTTCCAGGAACCGGGCAGTGCGAGGGGGCTCTTCGGGGTGGAGAGAAGGCCTCGAGACACGATGGCGAAAGGCACACGTCCAGGTCAGAGGGTCGGAGTACACACGGGCTGTGGCGCAGCTTGGTTAGCGCGCTTGACTGGGGGTCAAGAGGTCGCCGGTTCAAATCCGGCCAGCCCGACCAGAGATGTTTCACAGAAGCTGCGATGTCTCGTTCACAGAAGCCGCCGCAAGCCGTGCTGAGCAGGCATTTCGATCGTGGGAGCGGTCGCGTGCGGACGGTGTGGGGGTGCTCTGCGGGCACGGTGCGCGGTTGTTCGGCGAGCGGGGCGTCGTTCGAGCTGGCGCACCGGACGCGGGCGTCGCCGGCGTCTGAGCGGACCAAGGCCCATAGCGGCCCGCCGGGCCGTCTCTTGCTCCAGGTCCTCTGCGGCCAGGGCGAGCCGGACGTTGTGCACGACAGCGCAGAGCGCGTACATGAGCGGTCCGATGCGCGTCCGAAGAGACGCGACCAGCCACGGCGGATGCCCCCGGTGGCGGGATCCTGGAACCACGAGAACGAGCGCTCCGACGCGACCCTGCGGTTGTAGGAGATGCGGTGGGCCTCGGAGGTACTCGTGACGACGGGGCGTAGCGCGGCGGGGGCGAGCACTGCCGGGCGACCGGGCATGAGCGCCGAGCGTCGGGGACGCCGAGCTGGAGCGCATCATATGCTATGATATGGTCATGGCGCGGACCCAGACGCTCGTCCAGCTCGACGACGAGCTCGTCGCGCTCTTGGACCAGCGGGCCGCCCACGAGGGGACCTCTCGCTCGGCCCTCATCCGCCGGGCCATCGAGGGCTACCTCGCCGCAGACCGCGACGCTGCGCTCGACGAGGCCATCGTCGCCGGCTACCGGCGCGTCCCGGCGGGCGAGCCACCCCCCGAGCTCGTCGCCCTTGCTGCTGCGAGCATCGAGGAAGAGCCGTGGTGAACCGCGGCGAGGTCTGGTGGGCGGAGTCGCCGAGCCAGAAACGGCGCCCGTACCTGGTCCTGTCCCGTGAGCGGGCGATCCCGGTCCTGAGCGCCGTGGTGGGCGTCCCGGCCACCCGCACGATCCGGGGCATCCCGACCGAGGTGCGCCTCGACGAGGACGACGGGATGCCGGCCGACTGCGCGCTCAACTTCGACAACCTGGCCACCATCCCCAAGGCCTGGCTCGTGGAGCGCATCTGCCGCCTCGGACCCCAGCGGCTCCACGAGGCGTGCCGCGCCCTCGAGGTCGCCACCGGCTGCTGAGCGGGAGGGGACGCGCGAGGTGCCCCCTCCGTACGTTTCGTCCGATCCAGGCCCCCATCGAGCGTGACCCCGAGGCTATGCCAGCAGGGATGCTCCCCCATGCCGATCCGCGTCAACAGGAAGGCCCGGCGGGCTGCCGGGCTGACCCAGGCCGAGCTGGCTCGCCGGTCCGGCACGTCCCAGCCGGCCATCAACCGCTACGAGCGGGGTGCGGGCATCCCCTCCGCCACCACCGCCCGCCGGATCCTGCGAGCGTGCGAAGCCGGTCGACGGCCGAGCGATGCCTTGCGGGAGCACCGCGACGAGGTGGTCGAGATCCTGCGGCGCAGCGGCGCCAGCACCGTCTTGGTGTTCGGGTCGGTGGCGAGGGGGGAGGACGGACCCGGTTCCGATGTCGACTTGTTGGTCGACCACCTGGCCGAGGACACCTACGTGTGGGGGATCCCACGGGCCCAAGACGAGCTCGAGGCCCTCCTCGGTGCCAAGGTCGACGTCGGCGAGGTGTCGTCCCTCCGGCCCTCGGTCCGGGCGGAGGCCCTCGCCGACGCCCGACCGCTGTGAAGGCCGAGCCGCGCCGCGACCCACGACGTCTACGCGACATCCTCGATGCGATCGAGAGGATCCAACGCTGGCACGCGAGGCGCGCCGCGCCTTTGGCGGACGACGTCTCAGAGGAGCCCGCGGACATGTACCGCTCCGCCGTGCTGCGTGAGCTCGCCGTCATCGGCGAGGCGGCCAGTGCGCTGAGCGACCGGTTCGTGGCGGAGCACCCAGAGCTGGCCTGGAAGCAGATCCGAGGGTTCCGCAACCGCGTCGTCCACGAGCACTCGGAGACGGTCTGGGCGATCATCGAAGAGATCGTGACCACCAGCCTTCCGGAGCTGCAGAGGATCGCAGCTTCGAGCGCAGCCCCCGAGGCACAACCTTCGAGCTTCTCCGACGCGCTACGACGACCACCCTGGGGAGCGCCGATCCCCGCCGTGGCTCCCGGTCCGAGGTGTGACGTGTGGATGCCGCTGGCCCGCACTCGTTGCGCCCTTCGTCCCGGTCACACGGGTCACCACCGCTCGGCCAGCTGAGAGTGCCGCCGCGTTGATCTTGCGGCCGACGGCCGCCGCGATCTTCGACTGCGTGCGCTCGCCCGGAGTGATTGCCGAGAGGATGCCCTCGTACACGCTGCGATCCCCAGAAGCCGCAGCGCTCCGGTGGTCGAACGGTTCGACGAGCAACTGCAAGGTGATGCGCCGGCGGTGCGGCGACCGCGGAACGAAGAGATCGAGAGCCGCCGCGCCGACGCTCACCAGAGATGCTCGGCAGCCGCCCCGAGCACGCCGTCGAGGACGTCGCACGCGTCGCGTACTCGAGCGACCGGGACGCCGAGGCGCCGAGCGGCCCAGTCGGCACCTCCCCGCAGCTCCGAGTGCCGCCGGGCCGTCGCGACCACCGCGGCGGCGAGCGCAGCCGGCCGGAGGGGTGCCAGGCGGCGCTGGCCCTGCACCCGCCAGTACAGCGCGAGGCTCCGCACGACGATGGGGAGGCCGTCGGCGATCGCGTGCTGCCAGACCAGGGTCTCGACCGGGCCGAGGCCCCGAGGCCGCGGAGCCTCCGGCGCGGGGACGCGTCCCTGCACGCCCCGGCTGCGGCGTGGCATGGGGAGCGACCGCCCTCCTGCCGGCGGCCGGAAGGGGAGGACCTCCACCACCGAAGGACCCCTGCCGACGAGGCGCCAGCGCAACGCGAAGTGCGCGAGCCCCTCCGTCGTGGTCACCGTCCCGACGGTCGAGAGCACGTCCGTGTCGTCCTCGTCACCCTCGACGAGGAAGGCGTGCATCCCCGTCGGGACGGCCGCGGAGGTGAGGCCCACCGCGTGCAGCGGCCCCGTCGGGCCATAGCAGCGGTACAGCGCGTCGAGCGGAGAGCGGGGCGCGACCGAGCCGTAGCGCTCCACGCTGCCCACCGCCTCCCAGAACCCCCGGGCGACGCCCCGCCAGACCTTGTCGACCCGCTTGTCGCGTTGCGTTCGCCCCGGTGACCCGTCGCCATCGGCCCGCGGCTGGTCGGCGCGCCCCTCGGGGACCTCGGGCACGTCAGTGCGCTCGAGGGGGACCGCGTCTGCGGTCCTCGCCCCCCGCGCGGCGGGCGAGGGTCGCTCGACAACCGGGGGCACGGCGGGCTCGGGTCGCTCGACGACCGGATGCGCGGCGGGCGAGGTGACCATCCTCGGCAAGCACGCCCGGCAGCCCAACCGGTCCCGGCCTGCGACGAGAGGCTGGTCGGCGCCGCAGTGCGGGCAGCGGCGGCCGAGGAAGCAGGAGAACGGCAGCAGCCAGTCCAGGCGGAGGCCGAAGGTGCGGGTGCCGCGCCGGATGGTCGCTGGGACGTGGAGCGCGGGCACGTCGATGAGATGGAGGCGGAAGGGAAGCACCTCGCGGCTGCCGGCGAACTTGTCCTCGGTCTCCTCCCTGCGCTTCGCCCACTCGGCCCGCGTGGCCTCCTCCTGAGCGTCGTAGAGCCGACCCCGGTCGCTCGCGGCGCCCGCGCGCCGGGCATCGAGCGACGCGAGCACCGCCTGGTAGTAGGCGTCGACCCGCTCCCGCTCCCGCTCGAGCGCCGCTCGGGCGTCGCGCACGAGTGCAGCCTGGCGATCGGCGGCGCGGGCGTCGAGCAGCACATGGGCCGCCTCGAGCGCCCGGCGCAGATCGGGCTCGGCGCGGACGTAGCCCGATCCCCGCCCAGGGCGGTGCGAGAGCGCGGCGAGCGCCGTCGCCACCCGTGGCGGCAGCGCGGCCCCGTCGCGCGCGTCCACGAAGACCGCAGCGCGCTCCTCGTAGCGCTCCTCGACCGAGACCCGCACCTCCAAGAGCGCTGCCGCGTGGAGGACGGGGATCCAGCACGACGTGGGCTGGCCTTCGACGTCGATGCGGCCGTGGTCGACGTCGAACTGCTCGCGCGCCGCTTCCTCGACCTGGTCGCGTGTCGGCGGGGCAGCAGGGGGCCGGTCGAGCCGGCGCCAGCCGGCGTCGCCGCGCCGCAGCACCATCTCGGCGGCGTCGGAGATCACTGGCTGGCCGGGGACGGCGAGCAGCCCTCCCTCCTCTGCGGCCACCTCGGGATCGTCGGTGACCGTGAGCTCCTCGGGGAGGCCGAGCCGCTCGCGGAGGCCGCCGTCCACGAGCAGGAGCACGCTCTCCCCGCGGTCCTCTGCTGCTCCTCCCTCGCGCTCGACCAGCTCGACGAGGAACCGCAGCGCCGGGTCGGCGTTCACGCCCCTCGCTCCGCGTGCGGAGCACCCGCTTCGCCCTCGTCGGCGACGAGCGCGTCGTTGCGCTCGCGGCTGCGGCGGTGCTCGAGGCGCGCTGCGGCGAGCCGCTCGCCCACCTCGTCGAGACGGGCGCCCAGCTCGTCCATGTCGCGGCTCTGTACGTGCGCGTCGAACACGACGCGCTCGAGGTCGTAGTCGTCCTCGATCCGGCCGAGGATCATGTCGAGCTCGCCGACCACCAGCTCGAAGAGGTTGATCTTCGCCTCGAGCACGGAGAGCACGCGCTCTTCGACGGTCCCCTTCGCGACGAGGTTCACGACGGTCACGTCGTGGTCCTGGCCGATCCGGTGGAGCCGTCCCAGGCGCTGCTCGATCTGCATCGGGTTCCACGGGAGGTCGAAGTTCACCATCTGGTGGCAGAACTGCAGGTTCCGGCCCTCGCCGCCCGCTTCGGTGGACACGAGCACCGGCACGTCTGCGCGGAACGCCTCGATCGCTGCCTCCTTCTCGCGCCTCGTGAGGGTGCCGTGGTACAGGGAATGGGGAACGCCGGCACCCGCCAGCACGCCGGCGAGGTGCTCCTGGGTCCGCCGGAAGGCGACGAACACGAGCACCTTTTCCGCGGTGCCTCCTGCCGCAGGGACCGTGGCCGGTTCCTCCCGGGACCCCGGCCCACCTCGGGTCACCTGCCCGCCGGCGCCGAGGCGGGAGAGCACGCGGAGGAGCGCTTCGGACTTCGCCGGCCGTTGCGGGCTCGTGAGCAGGGCCGCGAGCCGATCCGTGAGGTCGTGCCACGCGAGCTTCCCGGCGACGCCCGAGACGGCGGCGGGGCTCGAGCCGGCGAGGCGCAGGGCCGAGCGCAGCGCCATGTCCCTCGCCGGAGGAGCGGCCCGTCCTTCGGCTCGCACGCGCTCGGCGACGGCTGCGTACAGCTCGGCCTCGTCGTCGGCCGGAGCCACGGAGATGGTCTCCGCCAGCCGCCGCGGCAACATGAGCGCGACCTGGCTGCGGCGGTGCCGGATCATCACCTCCCCGACCCTGGCCCGAAGCGCGCTCAGTTCCCGGGGCGTCGCCGTCGCATCCGCGCCGTGGCGAGCACGGAACTGCTTGGCCGTGCCGAGCACGCCCGGGGCCACGAGGCTCGCGAGGTTGAACAGGTCCGACAGGCGGTTCTCCACCGGCGTTGCGGTGAGGAGCAGCATGTGGCGGGTCCGCAGGTCCCGCACCAGCCGCGAGGAGGCGGTCGAGGGGTTCTTCACACGGTGCGCCTCGTCCACCACCACGAGGTCCCAGTCCTGCCCGATCAGGCGGTCCCGGGTCGGGGATCTCCTCGCCAGGGCGAGGGAGACGATCGCGACGGGAGGGGCGGAGGCGACCGCGGGAGGGGCGGGGGCGACGGCGGGAGGGGCGACGGCGGGAGGGGCGACGGCGGGAGGGGCGGAGGCGACCGCGGGAGGGGCGGACGCGGCGGCGGGGGAGGCGGGACGGCCGCTACCGACCAGGTGCGTAGCGAGCCCGAACTTCCGCTCGAGCTCCTCGCGCCACTGGGCGACGAGCCCCGACGGGCACACGACGAGCACGCTGCGTGCGAGCCCCCGCAGGCGCAGCTCGCTCAGCACGAGCCCGGCCTCGATCGTCTTGCCCAGCCCTACCTCGTCGGCGAGGATCGCCCGGCCGCGCATCTGGCGTAGCACGGTCTCGGCGGTATGGAGCTGGTAGTCGAACGGCACGAAGCGCAGGTGCCCGGTGGACACGAAGGTGTCGAAGCTCGGGCGTGCCCAGACCTCGACCGCGGCGTCGACCAGGCGGGACGTCTCCTCGTCGACCGCCTCGCCCGCCGAGAGCAGCTCCACGAGGTGCGCGTACGGCGCGAGCCACGCCGCCGGCGTGCCGTCCGGGGCCCTGGACGCGGCGAGGTCGGTCATGAGCCAACCCTCGCGTCTGCCTCCTGTGCGGCGCAATGGGAACAACCTGTGGATCGGAGCACGCTGCCGGTGCCGGGCGTCGGCGGCGCTGCGCTACGACACCTGGCCAGGGGTGAGGCGTTATGCGGTGTGCGTTATGCTCGCATCATGAGGCGTACCACCGTGATGCTGTCCGACGAGCTCGACGCGAGGCTTCGGCTGGAGGCGAGGCGGCAAGGCGTCTCCATCGCCGACGTAGCCCGACAGGCGATCGACCGGTCCCTCCCGCCGCTACCGACCGGCGGACCGCTGGGCTTCTTCTCCGTCGGCGACGGCGGGCCGCCGGACGTCTCGGAGCGGGTGGACGACTACGTCGCCCGGGCGATCGAGCGCCGCCGGGAGATCCCGGAGCGCCGTCGCGAGCAGCCCCGCTCGGGATCGTGCTGATCGTCGACGCGGGCCCGCTCTACGCCGCTGCGGCGCGCAGCGACCGGAACCACCGACGCAGCGTGGAGCTGCTCTCCGCCGCACCGCGCCCGATCCTCGTGTCGGCGCTGGTCGTCGCCGAGGTCGCCCACCTGCTCGCCGACCGGATCGGTACGCACGCCGAGGTCGCGTTCAGCCGTTCGATCGCCGACGGCGAGCTGGTCGTCGAGCCGGTGCTCGATTCGGAGTGGGGACGTGTCGCCGAGCTCACCGAGCAGTACCTCGACCTTCCGCTCGGGATCGTGGACGCGTCGGTCGTGGTCCTCGCAGAGCGCCATGGCGCAGAGGTGGTTGCGACGCTCGATCGTCGCCACTTCGCCGCCATCCGGCCCCGTCACGTGGCGTCGCTCACGTTGGTTCCCTGACCCGAGAGCCGCAAGAGCCGAACCGCGGCTGGGCGACGAGGGCAACAAACAGTTCACCGGTATCCCCACGAACATGAGCGAACGTATGTACGTGTGAGTGCGTGAAGCTCGCCCAATGGGCCCGTGCGTACGGCGTCCATCCCCAGACTGCGTACCGGTGGTTTCGTGAGGGGACCATACCGGTGCCGGCCCGTCGGCTTCCCTCGGGCACGATCGTGGTCGAGCAGGATCCGGTGGCCGTCGTCGACGGCCGGACCATCACCTATTGCCGGGTGAGCTCCCACGACCAGCGAGACGATCTCGAGCACCAAGCCGGTCGGGTGAGCCTGTGGGCGAGTGAGCACGGGCCGTCGGTCGACGAGGTCGTGACCGAGGTGGGTTCCGGCCTCGACGCCAAGCGTCCGCGTCTCGCCGGGCTGTTGGCTGATGCGAGCGTGGCGCGGATTGTCGTCGAGCACCTCGGAGCCGCCTGGCGCGCTTCGGTGTCGAGCACCTCGGAGCCGCCCTGTCGGCCCAGGGTCGCGAGATCCTCGTCGTCGACAAGGGCGAGGTCGACGACGATCTCGTACGCGACATGACCGAGGTACGACGAGGCAGAGGAGCTCGCCCGACGGGTGGTGGTCCCCTGGACGCTGCCAGCGCCCCCCCCTTTGAGTAGAGTGGGTTTTATCCACACCTGGCGAGAGGCGGCTTCGCAGCGACGGTAGGCCTCGCCCCCAAGCGGGGCCATCCGGACGAAAGCACGACATAGCATGGCACTGATGGACGAGGTCGCGCGCCAGCAGTTCCTGGAATCGCTGCGGAACGATGAGGAGTTCCGGGCCGCAGTCCGGCGCGAGCTTCTCACCGAGGAGCTGCTGAGCCTGCCTCAGACGGTGACGGCCCTGAGCGGCGATGTGAGAGCTCTCGTCGAAACCACGCGGAACCTGCTCCAGACGAGCGTGGCCGGCTTCGAGAACATCGGCCGTGAAGTCGCCCAGCACAAGGCTCAGACCGCCGCCGGGTTCACGACTGCCGGAGCCCGGTTCGACCAGCTTGGTGCAGCGATTGCCGAATTGAAACGAGAACGGGGCTCATAGCCCTGGAGAGTGCGGCCCCTTGTGGGGCCGGATTCGGCGTCCCAAGTACCAGTCGAACTCCGATGCCTCTCAGCGCACCGTGGACTCGATTCTGACGTCGACGGTCTTCAAGGACCGAAGGTCACCGTTCCAAGTAGGCAAGCGACTCGCAGGTCTCCACGAGGTCGTCCCTGGAAACGACGGTGTCGGGCTCGGAGGTTCTCAAGACATAGATGGCGTCGAGAGCGGTCTCCTCGTCGATCGCGTCCAGCATCCTCGTGGTCCTCTTGATGCACCCCGAGAGCCGCCACTGCGAGTGGATCTGGCTCCGCTAGGCGGCGGTGCGCTAAAAGGTAAGGACGTGGCGAATCAGGTTCGGGCACGTTTCCGCGCCCGGTTCGCGCGCAGTCGAAGGGACGAGCGGCCGACGGCCGCCTGAGCGCGGGAGGCACGGTGGCCACGACGATCGAAGGTACCGAGGGGTTCCAGTCGGCCGTCGGCCAGCATCTCGGCTACAGCGACTGGGTCGTCGTCGACCAGCAGCGCATCGATACGTTCGCCGACGCGACGGGCGACCACCAGTGGATCCACGTCGACCCCGAGCGCGCTGCGGCGGGACCCTTCGCCAAAACGATCGCTCACGGGTACCTGACGCTGTCGCTCATCCCCTGGCTCCTCGCCGACGTCGTCCACGTCGAGGGGGTCGCGATGGGCATCAACTACGGATGCAACAAGGTGCGGTTCCCTTCCCCGGTCCCCGTCGGCTCCGAGGTCCGTCTCGGCGCGTCCGTGGCCTCGGCTGGCAAGGTCGACGGCGGCGTCCAAGTCGTCCTCGATGTGACGATCGAGGTGCGCGACGCCCCCAAGCCCTCGTGCGCGGCCCAGGTGGTCTATCGCTACTACGGCGCGTGAACCCCACGATGCAGTCCGCAGGCGACCAGGAGACCGCGCGGGTCCGCGCGATGCTCGACGCGATCGCGCCCCGCTGCGGCCTCGTCAGCCGGCTGACCACCTTCGGCCTCGACCGGCACCGTCCGCCGACGCACCGTGCGCGCGCTCAGCCTGCCCCCCACGTGGCGGCTCGACCTCGCCTGCGAGACACACGCGCTCAGCGAGATCTGCCTGTGGCTGGCTACCGAGTCGCCTGCACCGACGGAAGCGCCGGGATGCTGCCGGGACGGATCGCCGGCCCTCCGTCCGCTCAGGTTGACGCGGCCACCATGCCTTTCGCCTCAGGTTCCTTTGACGGGGTCGTCTGCGCCTGCGCGCTGCGCAACTCACCGATCTCGCCTCCGCCGTATCCGAAGTCGCCAGGGTGCTTCGGCCCGGGGGACGCCTCGGCCTCCTCGGGGTCTCCACCCCGCCCAACCCGCTCCAGCGCGTCGGCCACCAGCTGTGGTTTCGCCGCGCCGTGACGAGCATTGGCGGCGCTCTCAGCGGCCGCGCCGCATACCGCTACTTCCCTGACTCGGTCGCGTACCTCCCCGACGAGCACGGGATGCGCGAGATTCTGCGCCAGGCGAGCTTCTCGGGGATCGGCATGGACCTGCTCTACGTCGGTCTCGGCTACATCCTGACGGCCACGCGCGCCAGCGCCCCCTGACCGGCCACGGCCCCGTGAGGTCGCGGACGTGAGCGGCCGCCGTTCGTCCTCCGTGACGCGCCCGACCTGCCGTAGCTCGTCGCCGGCTCGACGCCTCTCGACGTCGCGGCGTGGACGCCCGTGTGCACCGCGAGGCTGCCTCCCAAGGACGGTTCGCAGGCGGGTGGTCCCGCGAAGTGGGCGCCTGGGGCAGTGCCGTTGTCCTTGCGATCTCCGCAGGCCTCGACGACGCCCGGGGCGTTGGTGGGGCGCATTCCTGGCTGGCCGCCCTCCCGCGGCTGACCGGCGACCACGATGCCCACATCCAGAGCGCCGGCTACGAGGATACGGCGACGTGCCTCTTGGTCGCCCTCGCTTTGGATCCCTTCGAACGCGACGGCGCCTGGGCCCTCGTCGTGTCGTAGGGGACCGGCACGAGCAAGCGGGACGCCAAGGTCCGCGTGGGCATGCTCGGCGGGCTCGACGACGGTGCGGCCTGCGTGAGGGGAGCCGCGGCCAGAGTCACCGCGCTGCTCGTGGCGATCCTAGGGCCGCCGCTCGACTCCGTGGGGACGTCCAAGTCGTACGGGAAGCCGGTGGCGGCACGATTGCGTGGGGTCCAACGTTCGGCGGGCGTCGCCGGTCCCCTTGACGAGCTGTACTACCCCGTTACACTACAGGTCATGTCAGTGGGGGAGATGCGGGCAGCGCTCGACCGTGGCGGGACGTCGCGACCCTGATGAAGCTCATCGACTCCGAGTTCCTGCAGGCGCCGACTGACCGGCTCGCTGTCGTCACCGGCGCCGCGCGGGGCATGGGGAGGGTGCACTCCCGCACGCTGGCGCGACGGGGATGGGCGCTCGCGCTCGTCGACGTCCTCGCCGACGAGCTCACGGCGGTCGAACGCGAGCTGCGGGGAGAGGGTGCGACCGTCGCCAGCTTCTGCCTCGACGTGACCGACGCAGACGCCGTGGCGGCAGCGGTGAAGGAAGCGAGCGCTCTCGGTCCGCCTCTCGGCGTTGTCAACAACGCCGGGATCGGGTCGCCGCCACGCGATTTTGGCGCTCTCACGGATGACGCGTTCCGGCGGATGTTCGAGGTGCACGTGATCGGTGCCGTGCACTGCGCCCAGGCCGTGCTCCCCTCGATGCGGGCTCGCGGATTCGGGCGCATCGTGAATATCTCGTCGTACTGCGCGCTGACCGGGTCGGTGGGCTACTCGCACTACTGCGCCGCGAAGGCCGCACTGCTCGGCCTCACCCGCTCCCTCGCTCGCGAGGTGGTCAGCCAGGGGATCACCGTCAACGCTATCGCGCCGGGTCTCATAGAGACGGAGATGACGGCGTCGGACAGCACCGCACAACGAGACGCAGCGCTGGCGTCCATTCCTGCTGGCCGCTACGGCTCTCCACAAGAAATCGCGGATGCAGTTGCGTACTTGATGTCCGACGGTGCCGCGTTCGTGACCGGCCAGGTGCTCTCGGTCGACGGCGGCATGGTGATGGCGTGACGAATGGGAGGAGATCAGCACGATGAGTCTCAAAGGACGGGTCGCCGTGGTCACTGGCGCAGGACGCGGCATCGGGCGCGGAATCGCCTCGGTTCTCGCGTCTCGGGGGGCGAAAGTCGTCGTGGGTGATGTCGACGCCGCCGCCGCGGCCTCCGTGGCCGAGGAGCTTCGCGGTGTTGGTTACGATGCGCACAGCGTCGGCTGCAACGTCGGATCGAGAGAAGAGGCAGATGCCCTGCTGCAGGCGTCGATCGACCGCTTCGGGTCGCTCGACATCCTCGTGAACAACGCAGGCGTGAACAGGGACGCCATGTTGCACAAGATGACGGACGAGCAGTGGTTCACCGTGCTCCAGGTCGACTTGACCGGTGTCTTTTTCACGACGCGCTTCGCGGCCCGCTACATGCGCGAACGAGGGTCCGGCCGCATCGTGAACATCTCTTCAGCGAGCTGGATGGGGAGCCTCGGGCAGGCCAACTACGCCGCCGCGAAAGCCGGTGTTGTAGGTGTCACGCTCACGGCTGCCCGAGAGTTGGCCCGCAAAGGGGTCACGGCGAATGCGATCTGCCCCGGATTCATCGACACGGAGATGACGCGTGGCGTGCCCGAAGCGACGTGGAAGGCCGTCATCGAGCGCATCCCGATGGGTGAGGCTGGCCGTCCTGAAGACGTCGCCAACCTCGTCGCGTTCCTTGCGTCCGATGATGCGCGCTACATCACTGGTCAAGTGCTCAATGTCGGCGGCGGATTGATCTGGTGACGCGTCGTTGACGCACAAGAGAGGAGAGGATGATGGTTGGACCGAGATCTGCGCGGGTTGCGCTCGTGGCGCCCGTTCGCACCCCTATTGGAAAGTTCGCTGGTGGTCTTCGCAATGTCGGGGCCCTCGACCTGGGGGCGCTCGTCACCCGAGAAGCGGTCGCGCGCGCGGGCATGTTCGGCCACGACGTTGAGCGTCTCGTGGCCGGGGAGAACATCCAGGTCACTCGGGGTGGCAATCCGGCGCGCCACGTGTCCCTGCGTGCGGGCCTTCCCGAACGTGTTGACGCGTACACGATCAACATGAACTGCTCGTCGGGCATGCGTGCCATGGTGTCCCTCGCACAGGACGTCCTCTTGGGAGAAGTGTCCCGAGGAGTGGCAGTCGGGATGGAGAACATGAGCCAAACGCCGTACCTGCTCGAGCAGGCACGCTTTGGGTATCGTCTCGGTTCCGGGGCGCTCGTCGACTTCCTTGCCGACCACATCCTGGGCGATGCAGGGCCGATGGCGGAGAAGGTCGCAACCGAGTACGGAATCTCCCGTTCCGAGCAGGATGAATTCGCGCTGGAGAGCCAGCGGCGCGCTGCGCAGGCCGTCGATGGTGGCTTGTTCGACAGCCAGATTGTCGCGGTGGAAGTGCCAGTCAAAGGAGGGACCGAGCGAGTCGAGCGTGACGAACACCTGCGGCCGGCCACGAGCATGGAGAGCTTGAGTCATCTGCGGCCGGCGTTCGCAGCAGACGGGACGGTCACCGCGGGGAATTCGTCGGGGATCAACGACGGAGCGGCTGCGCTCGTGGTCATGGAAGAAGGAATGGCGCGGGAGGAGGGACGTCCTATCGCCGGCTACTTGTCGGGCTGGGCATCTGCTGGTGTGGCACCCGACATGTTCGGTATCGGCCCTGTCCCTGCCGTGGAGAAGCTACTTTCCCGCAAGGGTCTTTCTCTCGCGGACATCGGGCTCGTCGAGCTAAACGAGGCGTTTGCCTCGTCGACGATCGCCGTGATGCGCGACTTGAAGCTGTCTGCCGATCAGGTCAACGTCAACGGGGGTGCAATCGCGTTGGGTCACCCCGTCGGCGCCACGGGACTCGTGCTCGTCACCAAGCTTCTCGCAGAGATGCATCGTAGCGGCGTCGAGCGCGGGATCGCGACCATGTGCGTTGGCAGCGGTCAGGGGATGTCCGTCCTGCTCGAGGCTGCCTGACGTCGGGTCCGCCGGCCGCCCGCGTCCGTGCCCTCGGCGCGGGCGGCCGGCGGACGGTCCCGAAGGGCGCGCTCAGGCTGTCGCGATTCGG
>JAJZVL010000068.1 GCA_021845725.1 Actinomycetes bacterium
GTCCGAGTGCTTCCCGTCGAAGGGACTGTTACCGCTCACGGCAGGACTCCAAGCAAACCACGCGGGCACAGTCTCGTCGTGGGAGGCAGCCTTGCAGTTGTCGACTCGCAGAGTCCCGGCTTCGTGGATACGCCGGGGGAGACTCAGCGGCTGGAGAGCGAAAAGAAAAGGAGTGCCTAGGAATGCCTAGGTATTCTGGAGCGGCGGCCGTTCCGGGCGAGAGAAGAGGGCCCATGGGCCCCGAGGCCGTTCTCCGGCAACCCGGGGATAACGTAGCTCGATGGCCCGCTCCGGCGAGACCGAGCACGGCTCGGCTGAGCCGAATGGCGTGCTTCCATCCGCCGTTGAAGGAAGGGACGCGCCTGGCGTGACTCCGCAGCGTCCGTCGTCGGCGACACACGCCGCCGCCACATCCTCCCACCCCGCGTGGCCGCCGCCGCAGTACCCGCCGCCGCAGTACCCGCCGCCGCAGTACCCGCCGCCGGCGCCCGCCCCGCCTGTCGTGCCCGGGGAAGGCCCGGGCCGCTTCCTCGACCGGCCCGGGACCCCGCCTGCGAACAGGAGCGCAGCGGGCTTCTGGCTCGTCATGGGGCTGGTCGGGTTCGCGATCGGCCAGGTGGTCGGGGCCGTCTTCGTCGCGGTTGCGGCCGCGGTTGCGGGGCAGAGCGGTCAGCTGTCGAAGTTCGCCACGATGGCTGCCCCGCCCGAGTGGTACGTCGGCACCTCGCTCGTCGGACTATGGGTGGGGTTCTTCGTGGGCCCGTTGGTGGCGAGCAAGGTGCGCGGGACGGGCCGGTTCCTTCGCGACCTCGGCGTGCGGTTCCGCCTCGTCGACCTGGCAGGCATCCCCATCGGGCTCGGAGCGCAAGTGGTGCTCGACGCCCTCTATGCGCCGTTCCTCCCGCACCTGAAGCACTTCACAGCGCCGACCGAGAAGCTCGTGGGCGCGGCGCACGGGTGGGGCTTCCTCGTGATCGCCATCCTCACGGTCTGCGGCGCACCGTTCTTCGAGGAGATCCTTTTTCGCGGGCTCGCGTTCAAGGCGCTCGCGCGGTTCTTCGCCCCGTCGGAGGCGGGGCCGACGAGACGTCGCGCCCTGGCGATCGCGGGTGCGGTGGTGGCCGACGGCGTCCTCTTCGGGCTCGCGCACTGGGAGCTGTACCAGTTCGCCGGCCTCGCCGTCTTCGGGATGCTGCTCGCGATCATCAGCTACAAGACCGGCCGGCTCGGGATGAACATGGTCACCCACGCCTCGTTCAACTTCCTCGCCGTGGTCGTCGTCTTCGCCACGTCGGGCGGTGTCGTTCACTGACCCGGCTGATCGACGACGCCCGGCGCGGGGGACGACCCTCGGGCTGCGGGGTCTCCACGGCTCTCGGGCGGGCGTGAGCCAGGTGCCCGAGCAAGCTGAATGGGTCACGCCTGTCGCACCGGGCGACGCGGGTGACGCTGGCCCGGGCGGTGAGCTCGAGCGCGAGCCTGGTCTCGGGCACGCGGCAGGCGGATGGTTCGCTCGAAGGATGCCCGGCGTGGCGACGGCCGCCGCCGTGGCGGGCGTGCTCGTCGTCGTGCTCTGGCAGCTCCATTTGCCGATGCTCTTCACGCAGACGACGACGACCGGCGGAGACACGGGCGCGCACGTCATGATGCCGTCGCTGTTCACCACGATCCTCTTCCCGCACCTCACTGGATGGGACCCAGGGTGGTACGACGGGTACCCCGCGTACACCTTCTACTTCGTCCTGCCCGACGTCCTCGTCGCGCTCGCGTCGCACGTCATCTCCTACGACGTCGCGTTCAAGCTGGGCACCGTCCTCGGCTCGGTCCTGATGCCGATCACCGCGTGGGCACTCGGCCGGCTCTTCGGGCTGCGCGCGCCGATCCCCGCCGCTCTGGCTGCCGCGACGCTGCCGTTCCTCTTCGACTACACCTGGACGATCTACGGCGGAAACCTGTTCTCGACGCTCGCGGGCGAGTACTCCTACTCCCTCTCGGTCGCCGCGCTGCTCCTCTTCCTGGGTCTCTTCGCCTACGGGGTCCGCAGCGGGCGGCACCGCGCCTGGGCGGCGATCACCCTCGCGGTGTGCATCCTCGCGCACGTCGTCCCCGGGCTCCTCGGACTCGCGGGCGCAGTGGTGCTCACCGTCGTCGAGCTCCTCCCGGCTCGCTTCGGTGTGGCCGACGGGCCGAGGACCGGCCCGGCTCGACCGACGCGATCGACGTTGTGGTGGGCCGTGTCCACGGTGGCGATCGGGCTGCTGCTCACCGCGTGGTGGATCGTGCCCTTCGGCCTTCGCCTTCCGTTCTCGACGTCGATGAACTACACGAAGGTCACCACCTACGTATCGATCTTCTTCCCGCGCGCGGACCTCTGGGCGCTCGTGCTCGCCGGCGCCGCACTGGTCGTGGCGGTGGTCAGGCGCAGCCGCTTCGGTCTCGTCATCGCGGTGCTGGGGGGTGTGTCGGCGCTCGTCGTGGTGGCCGATCCACTGCGGAGCCTGTACAACGTGCGGTTCCTGCCGCTGTGGTTCCTGTGCGTGTACCTCATGGTCGGCTGGGTGACCGGCGTGGCGATCGCCGCCGGGGCTCGCGCGCTGCGCCGGGCGCGTGTCGCGCGCTCGTGGGCCGAGCAGGACGCTGCGGCGGCCCGAGTGCCGCCGCGTCGCGCGCCGTGGCCACCCGGCGCCGTCGCCGGGCCCCTGATCGCGATCCTCGCGGCGTGGGTCGTCGTCGTGCCGCCGTTCGTTCCCGCGCTCAGCGCCGCGCTCCCGAGGATCGGCATACGGCCCGGCCCGAACCAGGTGGCAGTGTGGTCGGCCTGGAACTACTCGGGGTACCAGGCGAAGCCCGCCTATCCCGAGTACCACGCGCTGATGCAGCTCATGGGCAGGATCGGGCGCACGCACGGGTGCGGGCGTGCGATGTGGGAGTACAACGCCAACGAGAACCGGTTCGGCACGCCTGAAGCGCTCATGCTCCTGCCGTACTGGACCCACGGGTGCGTCGACTCGATGGAGGGGTTGCTCTTCGAGTCGTCCGCCACCACGCCGTACCACTTCTTGAACCAGGCGGAGCTCTCGGCGACACCGTCCGAGGCGATGGTCGGCCTGCCGTACGGGCCGGTCACAGTGCCGCTCGGCGTCCGCCACCTCCAGCTGCTCGGCGTCCGCTACTTCATGGCCTACAGCACAGAAGTGGTCCAGGAGGCGTCTGCGGACCCGACACTCCACCTGCTCGCCACGAGCGGCCCTTGGCGCTCGACATACGAAGGCGAGCGGCTCTCGGTGACCTGGAGGATCTACCAAGTGGCGAGCTCGTCCGTCGTGACGCCGCTCGTCGACGAGCCGGCCGTGCTCGACGGCGTGGGCCAGGCGCAGACAACATGGCTGGGCCGGATCGGCCCGGGGGCGACCATGACGGAGGGTCCGTCGCTGCGCTGGTACCTCGATCCGTCGGCGTGGGGCACCGAGCTGGTGGAGGGCGGACCGCATCGCTGGCCGCACATCGGCCCGGCACGAGCCAATGACCCGCCGTCTGTTCCCGTCCACCCTACGCGCGTCACTCGGATCCGGGTCGAGCCCGAGTCGATCAGCTTCGACGTGGCGTCCGTGGGCAGGCCGGTCCTCGTGAAGGTCTCCTACTTCCCGAACTGGCACGTGCGGGGCGCTCGCGGTCCCTGGCGGGCTACCCCGAACCTCATGGTGGTTCTCCCCACGCGCCACCACGTCGTTCTCACGTACGGCACCACGCCCGTCACACAAGCGGGTGACGCGGCGACGTGGGTGGGCGTGGCAGCGCTGCTCGCGCTGCTCGCGGTGTGGATCGTGCGGACGGTCCGGCGGCGGCGTGCAGGGGCGCGGATAGGCTGACCGGCCCATGGGCATGACGTCGGAGGTGTTCAAGGCGTACGACATCCGTGGGACGGTTCCCGACCAGATCGACGCCACGATGTGCCGTGCCATCGGCGGGGCGATGGCCCGCTTCACGAAGGCCCCTCGCCTCCTCGTCGCTCGGGACATGCGCGAGTCTGGGCTTGCCCTGTCGCGGGCCTTCGCCGAAGGCGCCAGAGCCGAGGGCACCGCCGTGACGGACCTCGGCATGACGTCGACCGATTGCCTGTACTTCGCGTCGGGCAAGCTGGACGCGCCGGGCGCGATGTTCACCGCGTCGCACAATCCGGCGGCCTACAACGGCGTGAAGCTCTGCCTGGCCGGGGCGAGACCCATCGGGCGCGACACGGGCCTGCGGGAGATCGAGGCGCTGACGAACGAGCTCTTGTCGACGCCGCCATCCCCTGCACGCCCGCTCGCACCGCTCGACCACCGCGACATGCTCTCGGACTTCGCCGAGCACGTGCGATCCTTCGTCGACGTGGCCTCCCTCCGGCCGCTCCACGTGGTGGCCGACACCGCCAACGGGATGGGCGGGCTCGTGGTTCCTCGGGTCCTCGAAGGGCTTGGGTTCGACCTCGACATCCTCTTCGGCCAGCTCGACGGGACGTTCCCGAACCATCCTGCCGATCCGATCCAAGAGGAGAACCTCCGCGACCTGAAGGCAGCGGTGCTGGCGAAGCACGCTGACGTCGGTCTGGCGTTCGACGGGGACGCAGACCGCTGCTTCCTCGTCGACGAGCGCGCCGAGCCGGTGTCGGGCTCGCTCACGACCGCGCTCGTCGCGGTCTCGATGCTCGAGAAGCACCCCGGTGCCACGATCCTCTACAACTGCATCTGCTCACACGTCGTCCCCGAGGTGATCGCCGAGCACGGCGGCACCGGCGTTCGGACGCGGGTGGGCCATTCGTTCATCAAGCAGGTGATGGCCGAGACCGGTGCCGTGTTCGGCGGCGAGCACTCGGGCCACTACTACTACCGCGACAACTACAACGCGGACTCCGGCATCATCACGGCTCTCCTCGTGCTCGAGCTCATGAGCAGGAGCAACCGGCCGCTCTCCGAGCTGCTGCAGCCGTTCCGGCGCTACGCCGACTCCGGGGAGATCAACACCGAAGTGCCCGACCCCGCTGCAGCTGTCGAGGCCGTGGCGGCCATCGAAGCCGCACGCGGCAGCGAGATCGACCGGCTCGACGGCCTCACCGTCGACCACGGCGACTGGTGGTACAACGTGCGGCCGTCGAACACGGAGCCGCTCCTTCGCCTGAACGTCGAGGCGCGTGACGAGCAGTCGTGCGCGCAGCACGTGCGCGAGGTCCTCGAGCTCGTGCACGCCGCAGCGGGCTGAGGAAACTGGGAAAGGGAGGAGGGGGCAGGTGCCGCTGGACCAGCTGCTGATCGACGTGCTCGCGTGCCCGATCGACAAGGGCCCGCTCATGTGGTTCGAGGAGGAGCAGCTCCTCTACAACCCGCGGCTCAAGAAGGCCTACGAGGTGCGTGAGGACATTCCGATCCTCCTCGTCGACGAGGCGAGGGACGTCGGCCAAGCCGAGCACGACCGTCTCATGGCCGAGGCCGAGAAAGGCGGCGTCCCCGAGACGGGGTTGGCGGGTCACCGACCCTCCGAGGAGGGGGGGCTGCCCGAGCCAGAGGATCTGCCCGGGCAGGAACAGGCGGAAAGGGAAGCGGGCTCGTGAGCGCTGCGCCGCCGCTCCCCGTCGACTCGCTCGACATGTGGGGGGCTACTGCAGGGCTCCCCGAGCAGATCGACGAGGCGATCGATCGAGCTGCACGGATCGACCTCGAGGACGTCGGCCGAAAGGCCTTCGACGCGATCGTGGTGTGCGGGATGGGGGGAAGCGGGATCGCCGGCGACGTCGTCGCCGCGCTGGCATGGCCACGCACTCGTCTCCCCGTGCACGTGGTGAAGGACTACGGGCTCCCTCGGTACGTGGGGGAGTCCACGCTCGTCTTCGCCGTCTCGTGCTCCGGCGACACCGAGGAGACGGTCGCGGCGGCGGAGGACGCCCGTGCCCGTGGGGCATCCGTCGTCGCGGTCTCCGGCAAGGGCACGCTCGCCGGTCTTGCCACGCAAGCGGGATGGCCCATCATCCCCGTGCCAGATGACGTTCCCCAGCCGCGCGCCGCGTTCGGCGCCCTCTCGGTCCCTCCACTCGTCGTGCTCGAGCGGCTCGGCCTCCTCGACGGGATGGAGCGGCTGCTGCGCGACGCTGTCGAGACCCTGTCGGACAGTCGCGACGCGCTCGTGCGTCCTGGCAGCACTGCACAGGAACTGGCCGCGCGCATCGGCAGGACGACGCCGCTCGTGCACGGGGCGCGTGGGCCGACCGGCGTCGCGGCGTTGCGCTGGAAGACCCAGGTGAACGAGAACGCGAAGTCACCTGCCTTCTACTCGCTCCAGCCGGAGCTGTGCCACAACGAGGTGGCGGGCTGGGGCCAGCACGGCGACGTCACCCGCCAGACGCTGACCGCCATCGTGCTGCGCTTCCGCGGGGAGCACCCGCGCGTGGCCCGCCGGATCGAGCTTGCCGAGCAGCTCATGACAGAGGTCGTGGCGAACGTGCTCGACGTGCGCACGGACGCGGTGAGCGACGTCGCCGCGCTCTTCGACCTGACGATGCTCGGAGACTTCGTGTCGCTCCACCTGGCCGCCGCCGGAGGGGTGGATCCCGGCCCTGTCCCCGTGCTCGGAGAACTGAAGCGACACCTGGCGGAATGGAGCGGCTGACGGCGCGCGAGGGGCGCGTTGTCGCCTCCCTCGCAGAGAAGCAGCTCACGATCCCGCAGCACTATCCGCTGACCCTCAATGCGCTCGTGGCCGCGTGCAACCAGTCCACGAGCCGCGACCCGGTGAGCGCCTACAGCGAGCAGGAGGTGCTCGACGCGGTGGAGTCCCTCAGGGCGAAGCGGATGGTCCGCGCCGTGCTGCCGTCGCACGGACGCTCGGTCGTCCGCTACCGGCACGTGCTCGACGAGACGCTCGGTCTCGACGCAGGGCAGCTCGCCGTGCTCGCCGTCCTCGAGCTTCGCGGGCCCCAGACGGTCGCAGAGCTCCGGGCGCGCACGGAGCGCCTGGCGGCGATCGAGTCGGTCGACCACGAGCTGGGTCTGCTCGCGTCGCGCGAGGAGGCTCTCGCCGCGCAGATCGCCCGCCGCCCCGGTCAGAAGGAGGACCGGTGGGAGTCGTTGCTCTCGGAGCCGCTCCCCGGCGACGCGCGTGGCGGGGTCCTGTGCGCGCAAGAGCCGGCAAGCGGCGCGTCGCGTTCCCTCGCCACCGCCAGGAGCGGCCAGGCTCCCGACGCGCCGGCGGAGACGTTGCGCGCCGAGGTCGACGAGCTCCGGCACGACATCGGCGCGGTCCGCTCGGAGCTCGACTCACTGCGAGCCGGGCTCGAGGTGCTGCGGGAAGGGCTGGACGATCTCCGTGCGAGCCTGGGTGGTTGAGCGGTAGCTCAGCTGAGGCGCTCGACGATCATCGCCATGCCCTGACCGCCGCCGACGCACATGGTCTCGAGCCCGAGCGTCTTGTCGTGCTCCTCGAGACCGTTGAGCAGCGTCGTCATGATCCGGGCCCCGGTCTGCCCGAAGGGGTGCCCGAGGGCGATCGCCCCTCCGTGCACGTTCAGCTTGTCCCATTCGATGCCGAGCTCTGCGGCGCAAGGGACGACCTGCGCGGCGAAGGCCTCGTTGATCTCGACGAGGTCGATGTCGTCGATCGTCATCCCCGCGCGCTGGAGCACCCGTCGCACCGCCTCGACCGGCCCGAGCCCCATGATCTCGGGGTTCAGGGCCGAGACGCTGCTCGCGACGATCCGTGCGAGGGGCGTCACGCCGAGCGCTCTCGCCCGTGCGTCGCTCATGACCACCACGGCTGCCGCGCCATCGTTCAGTGGGCAGGCGTTGCCTGCCGTCACGGTGCCGCCCTCCCGGAAGACGGGCTTCAGCTGCGCGAGGCCCTCCAAGGTGGTATTGGGCCTCGGGCCGTCGTCCTTCGACACCACGATGCCCTCCGGGGTCGTCACCGGGACGATCTCACGTTCGAAGAAGCCGTCCTCCGCCGAGGCGACGGCGCGCGTCTGCGACATGAGCGCGTACTCGTCCTGGACTTGCCGGCTGACCTTCATGTACTCGGCGACGTTCTCCGCGGTCTGGCCCATCGAGATGTAGACGTCGTCGAGCCCACCGTGCGGCTCCCAGGGCTCGGTCACCCTCGGCGCTCGCGCGAGCGTGCGCTGCTCGGCCTCCGCGAACGCCTCGTTGTGCGGCCCGGAGTCGGCGTAGCCGTTGCCGTACCGGCTCACGGTCTCGACACCTGCCGCCACGAAGACGTCACCCTCACCGGCCTTGATGGCGTGCGCGGCCATGCGGATGGTCTGTAGTGACGAGGAGCAGTACCGGTTCACGGTGACACCGGGCACCTCATCGAGCCCCGCCATCACCGCGACGACTCGAGCGATGTTGTACCCCGACTCACCGGCGGGCTCTCCGCAGCCGACCAGGAGGTCTTCGATCGTGTGGGGCTCGACCTCGGGGACCTTGGCGAGGACCGCCTTCACGACGAGGGCGGTGAGATCGTCCGGCCTGCAGCTGGCGAGTGATCCCTTCGTGGCTCTTCCGATGGGCGTGCGGCCCGTGGCGACGATCACGGCTTCGGGCATTGGAGACCTCGTCTTCCTCGTCGGCTTGTTCGGTCGCGACCGTCGTGTGACCGGTCCGACGGGTCCGACCCCCCGAGCGCCGAGGTTACTCAGGACGCGCTCGGGCTCGCTCGATCGTAGGTGTGCGCCGTGGCTCTGGCGCACCTTCGGTACCCTGGGACGGTGCCTTCTGCCACCGGCCGACGCGAGGCTCCGCGCGCATCTGCCCGAAGGAACGGGGCGAAGGGCACCGAGAGCGCGACGGCGATCGAGGCCCGCGACCTCGTGCGGCGATTCGGCACGCTCGACGCCGTACGAGGTGTCAGCTTCGAGGTGGCCCAGGGCGAGACGTTCGGCTTCCTCGGCCCCAACGGAGCGGGCAAGTCCACCACGATCTCGATGCTCTGCACCCTGCTCACCCCGACGTCCGGCATCGCCAGGGTCGCCGGGTACGACGTGGTCGCCGACCGCGCCGAGGTGCGCAAGCGCATCGGCCTCGTGTTCCAGGACACCACGCTCGACGACTACCTGACCGCGCAGGAGAACCTGCGGTTCCACGCGGAGCTCTACGGCGTCCCACGGAGCCAGACCGGACCGCGGATCGACGACGTGCTCGAGATGGTCGGGCTCGTCGACCGCCGCGCCAGCCTGGTGCGCACGTTCTCAGGCGGCATGAAGCGACGCCTCGAGATCGCGCGCGGGCTCCTCCACTCGCCGCGTGTGCTCTTTCTCGACGAGCCGACCGTGGGTCTCGATCCCCAGACGAGGACCCACATCTGGGGGTACATCGACGAGCTGCGCCAGCGGGAGGCCATCACCATCTTCCTCACCACGCACTACATGGACGAGGCCGAGCACTGCGACCGGATCGCCATCATGGACGGAGGTCAGATCGTCGTCGAAGACACGCCTGAGCGCCTGAAGGCGAGCGTGGGTCGTGACCGCGTGCAGATCTCGACGGCCGACGACGAGGCGGCCATCTGCGCGCTCGAGGAGCGCTTCGGCCTCGACGCGGCAATGAGCGAGGGGATGGTGGCCTTCTACGTCGCCCACGGCGAGGTGTTCGTCCCGCGTCTCTTCGCCGAGCTGGGCGTGGCGATCAAGTCCGTGAGCATCGCGCGCCCCACGCTCGACGACGTCTTCATGAACTACACCGGGCGGACCATTCGCGACGCCGAGGCGTCGGGGAGCGAGCGCATGGCGTCCAGCCCGTGGATGAGGGCCAGGCGACGATGAGCCAGGTGCCCATCGACGAGGCCGCGCGTCGAGACGAGCCACCGTCTCGGCCCCCCGGCTCCGGGGCGGCGGCGACGGTGCAGCACCGTGCCGATCTCGCGGCTGTGCGAGTCGCCGGGGGGCGCTGGCAAGACGATGTGCGCGCCGTGACGATGGTCTGGCGCAGGGAGCTGATCCGGTTCAGCAGGAACCGGCTGCGCATCATCACCTCGCTTGTCCAACCGATCCTCTTCCTGTTCGTCCTCGGCACGGGCCTGTCGTCGCTCATGGGCAGGGGGCTGGGCGCAGGCGGGTCCGACTTCAAGACGTTCATGTTCCCCGGGGTCGTCGCGATGACCGTGCTGTTCACCGCCATCTTCTCGTCGGTCTCCATCGTGTGGGACCGGGAGTTCGGGTTCTTGCGGGAGATGCTCGTGGCGCCGGTCCGCCGAGGCGCCCTCGTGGTGGGCAAGTGCGCCGGGGGAGCGACCGTCGCCACGATCCAGGCCCTGATCATGCTGGCCCTCGCCGGCCTGGTCCACGTTCCGTACGCCCCATCGCTCATCTTCTCGCTCGTGGGCGAGATGGTGCTCGCAGCGGTCATGATCACCGCGCTCGGCACCGCGCTCGCGTCCCGGATGGCGCAGGTGGAGTCGTTCCAGGTGGTCATGCAGTTCGTCGTCCTGCCGCTCTTCTTCCTGTCGGGTGCGCTGTTCCCCCTGCGCTCGCTTCCCACCTGGCTCGCGGTGCTCACGAAGTTCGATCCGCTCGCGTACGTGGTGGACCCCATGCGAAGGGAGGTGTTCGACCACGTCCGGGCCGCTCCCGCGGTGCGCACGCTCTTCGCCGGAGGCGTCACCTGGAACGGCTGGAACGTGCCGATCGGCGTCGAGCTGGGGCTCACCGCGGCCCTCGCGGCGCTGTTCTTGGGCATCGCCATCTACGCCTTCGGGAAGACCGACTGACGCCGCCGGCCGGGTTGCCTCGACGCTACGGCGCTGTCGTGGCGGGCGCTGTCGTGGCGGGCGCTGTCGTGGCGGGCGCTGTCGTGGCGGGCGCTGTCGCCCGGACCCACGTGCCAGAGCGCCCGCCGGACTTGTGCCACAACGCGAGTGTGGAGAGCTGCGCGTCCGGGTCGTTCTCGCGTAGGGCCATCAGCAGGGTGAGGCCGGTGAAGGCACAGGCCGTCAGCGCTTCGATCTCGATCCCGGTCCTCGCCACGACCGAGGTCGACGCCCGTACGTCGGCGACACCGCGCGCGGCGTCGATCTCGACGCGGATGTCCACGTCGTCGAGTGGGAGGGGGTGGCACAGCGGGATGAGGGACGGGGCTCGTTTCGCCGCATGGATGCCGGCAGCTCGAGCGAATGGCGAGAGATCCTCGTCCTTGGCCACGGCTTCGAAGGCGCCGGGGGCGGCTCGCACGACGCAGCGCGCCGTCGCCTGGCGTTGCGTCACGGGCTTTTCGGTGACGTCGACCATGTGGGCGTGACCGGTGGCGTCGAGATGGGTGAACGCGTGGTCGTCCGGCGAGCTCGCACCCCGGTCACCGCCGGTCATCGTGGGGCTCCCTCGATCCGCCATGCTCCTGCGTAGAGGTTCGCCCGCCCCTCCCTCACGAAGCCGGCGAGCGTCATGTCGAGCGCCTTCGCGGTCGCGACCGCGAGGCTGGAGGGCGCGGACACTGCGACGAGGACGGGGATCCCGGCGACGGCCGCCTTCTGGACGATCTCGTAGCTGACCCGGCCCGAGACGACCAGCACCGACCGTGTGAGTGGCAGGCGACGCTGCATTGCCGCCCATCCGACGAGCTTGTCCACCGCGTTGTGGCGCCCGACATCCTCACGGACCGCCAGAGCAGAGCCGCGAGCGTCGAAGATGCCGGCTGCGTGCAGTCCTCCCGTCTCGGCGAACACGCGCTGGCGGGCCTGCAGCCGAGCGGGGAGCAGCGTGAGGAGGCTGGCGGGGAGCGTCTGGCCAGACGGCACGGGCGGGCAGCGGTCCTTCAGTTGCTCGAGCGTCGTGGTGCCGCAGACCCCGCAACTCGCGTGCACGACCACGTTGCGCTGCCGCCGGCCGATCTCGACCGATCGGGCGGAGGCGACGGTGACGACGTTGTACGCCTGGGGGTCGCCTTCGGGCAGGTCGCAGTACTTGACCGTGCGCAGGTCCGACTGGTCGGCGAGCAGGCCTTCTCCGAGGAGGAAGCCGACCGCGAGCTCGAAGTCGTGCCCAGGGGTGCGCATGGTGATCGCGACGGGCTCTGCGGGCCCTGAAGGGCCTGCGAGCCGGATCTCGAGCGGTTCCTCACCGGCGACGAGGTCCGGGCGCTCGGCACGGCGTCCCTCGGCGAGCGCGGTGATCATGACCTGCTCAGCCGGCGCCGCACGGTGGACCACCCCCGTCGCGCCGCTCACGGCAACACACCTATTGGATCGGCACGCCCGTCACGGAGCACGCCCGTCACGGGATCGACCGTACCAGGGCGCAGGACCCGCTCGTCGACCTCCGCACGTCGAACCGGCAGCACGTCGGCTCATCCCGACGAGTCGAGCCGCGACGCGAGGCGCGTCGCGATCTCTTTGGCCTCCGCGGGGGAGAGGCCGGCACGGCCGAGGAGCCAGGTGGTCAAGGGCGCCGCGGTCCTCTCGGAGGCGTGGGCGGCGACACCTGCGATCGCCAGGAGGTCGCTGATCTCGTCGTCGGTCGGAAGCGCCGTGCCCAGCTCCTCGGCGAGCAGCCGGACCCAATCGGATGCAGTGGGCTTCGATTCGGTGGTCACGACGACGGTCTACCCGCTCGGCGCCCGACGCGGCACCTCGGGGATCACGGCGAGCGGGATCCCCGAGGTGCCGTCCCCAGGTGGCGCTGCAGCTCGACCAGCGTCCGAGCCACGAGCCTCCCGGCGCCGCTGCTCGTGCGCAGGGCCGCACGTGCGGCGTTCCAGCCGCAGGCACCATGGACTCCGCCGCCCGGATGCGCCGAGGCCGAGGCGAGGTAGAGCCCCTCCACCGCCGTCTCAGGGCGGCCGAGGCCAGGGATCGGCCGGAGCACGAGCTGCTGGTGCAGGGCGGCCGTCCCGCCGTTGAGCGCGCCGTGGACGAGGTTGGCGTCGCTCCGTGCAAGGTCGAGCGGACCCATGACGTGCCGGCTGACCACTCGGGCACCGAACCCGGGGGCATGGGCTTCGATCCGCGCTTCGAGGCGGTCGGCGAGCACAGCGAGCCCCGCGTCGTCCCAGCTGCCCCGCAGGGCTCCGTACGGATCGGCGCGCACCTGGGCGGGCACGTGCGTGTACGCCCAGATCGCCACGTCGCCCATGCTGGTGCGCGTCCGGTCCGCCACCGAGGACTGACCGACGAGGACGAAGGGGTTGGTGGGGATGGCACCGGTGGCGAGCTCGGCGCTCGATCTGGTCAGCTCGTCGACATCCTCGGCGAGGTGGACCGTGCCGGCGTGTCGCACCACCGAGGCACGCCAGGGGATGCCCTCGCGCACGCGCCAGTCCACCTTCACCGTCGCGGGGTCCCACTGGAACCTTCGGAGGTCGTCGGGCACCCGGGACGGCAGGTGCCGAGCGTCGAGGAGCTCGCCGTAGAGCGCGGGAGCGCTGACGTCGGCGACGACCGCCCTGCGGGTTCGGTAGCGCGTCCCGTCTGCGGTCTCGACCCCGCGCGCGCGGCCCCGCCCCACGATCACCGCTACGACCCGCTCGCCGCAGGCGACCTCGAC
>JAJZVL010000069.1 GCA_021845725.1 Actinomycetes bacterium
GTGGGCGCTCCGCCGTCCACCACGAGACGGAGCGCGAGCATCGTCCGGGAGAGCTCGCCTCCCGAGGCCACACGGCCGAGCGGCTGGGCGGGCTCGCCCCGGTTCGCCGCGAGGAGGAGCTGCACCGCGTCGCCTGCGCCTTCCTCGCCCACCACGACGAGGAGCTCCGCGTCGGGCATCGCCAGCTGGTGGAGCCGCTCGGTCACCGCCGCGCCGAGCGCCGGGGCCGCAGCCGCCCGCACGGCGCGAAGCCGGCGCTCCTCCTCGTGCACCGCTCGGGCAGCGTCCTCTCGGCGGGCGCGCAGCCTCGAAGCCTCGGCCTCCTGGTTCTCCAGCTCCTCGAGCGAGGCGTAGGCCTGGTCGCGGTAGGCCATGACGTCGGCCAGGGTCTCGCCGTACTTGCGCCGGAGGTCCCCGAGCAGCCGGCGCCGCACATGGACCTCCTCCAAGCGCTCGGGGTCCTCCTCCCAGGTCTCGGCTGCCTTGTGGAGATCGGCCGCCACGTCGTCGAGCTCTACCGCGGCATCGTGCAGGCGCCTGGCCCAGGGCCCGAGGGCCGGGTGCACCGCGAGCGCGGCGAGCGTGGCGCGCACGAGCCCCGAGGCGCCGCCCTCGGCGCCGGTGCCGCCCTCCTCGCCCGCCAGCGCCGCGACCGCGTCAGCGGCAGCCCGGCGGATGGCCGCCATGGCGGCGAGCCGCTCCTCCTCTTCGGCGAGCTTGGCGTCCTCGTCGGCATCGCCGATCCGCGCGGCGTCGATCTCTGCGACCTGATAGCGCAGGAGGTCCGCCTGGCGCGCCCGCTCTCGCTCGTCCCCCCCGAGCGCCTCGAGCCGAGCATCGATCTCTCGCAGCGCGCCACGGGCTCCGACGAGCGGTGCCAGGTCGCTGCGGGCGAAGGCGTCGAGCGCGGCCCGCTGACCGGCGGCACCCAGGAGTGACTGCTGGTCGTGCTGTCCATGGATGTCGACGAGCCCCGCGCCGAGCTCCGCAAGGATCCCGACCGGCGCCATGCGGCCGTCGACCCAGGCGCGAGACCGCCCCGACACCGGGACGGCGCGCGCGAGGATC
Organism: Actinomycetes bacterium; assembly: GCA_021845725.1. GTDB lineage: Bacteria > Actinomycetota > Acidimicrobiia > Acidimicrobiales > RAAP-2 > JAJYVT01. The sequence continues at coordinate 1,069 of JAJZVL010000069.1, forward strand.
TGCTCGCCGCCGTCAACTTCGGGCACTCCGACTCCGCCCGGGTCCTCGCCCGAAGACGTGTCGAAGCGGGCCTCGACGAGCGCCTCCTTGGCCCCCGCGCGGACGAGGCCGGGCACCGCACGGCCTCCCATGACGAGCTGCAGCGCGTGCACGAGCAGCGTCTTGCCGGCCCCGGTCTCGCCGGTGAGCGCCGTCATCCCCGGCCCCAGCACGAGGCCGAGGTCCTCGATGACCCCGAGGTCGCGGACGCGCAGCTCTCTCAGCACCGCCAGCCCGGTGCGCCGGTCGCGCACCCCGAACGCGGTGCGCCGGTCGCGCACCCCGAACGCGGTGCGCCCGTTGCGCACCCCGAGCGCGGTCTCACTCCTGCACGCCGTGGGTCAGGGCGCGGCGGAGCCGCCGGGCGAAGCCGTGGTCCCCCGAGCGAACCATGTGCAGGCACCCCGGGGCCACCCTGCAGACGACCTCCGCACCCGGCGACAGCCTCCCGGCCTCCCGGCCATCGACGACGAGGACGGCGGGCCGGGGCGGGAGCACCCGCACCGTGGCCTGCTGGTCGGCACGCAGCACCACGCTGCGGTCGATCGCGAGGTGCGGGGCCACCGGGGTCATCACCATCGCGGGGATGCTCGGTGCGAGGATCGGGCCACCTGCAGAGAGGTTGTACGCAGTGGACCCGGTCGGCGAGGCGACGAGGACCCCGTCGGCCTTGTAGGTGAGGAGCTCCTCCCCGTCGAGCGCGGTCGAGAGGGACACCATGTGCCCCGGCACCGTCTTCTCGACCACCATCTCGTTGAGCGCCACCCACCACCGCTCCCCCTCCGGGCACACCACGCCGTCACCCGCGAGGGAACGGTCGTCCCCGTCGGCGTGTGTGAGCCCGCCGGGCACGGTGACGGCGAGCACCAGGCGGTCCTCCGTCAGCGCGTCGCCCGAGAGCGCCCGCTCCAAGGTGGCGAAGAGCGCCGCCGGCTCGACCTCCAGCAGGTAGCCCAGGCGGCCGAAGTTGACACCGAGGACCGGTACCCGGGCGCGGTAGGCGAGCGGCACGAGCCGGAGGAAGGTCCCGTCGCCGCCAAGGCTGATCGCGAGGTCCGCGCCCGAGAGGTCTGCGTCTCGCAGGTCACCTGCAGGCACCTTGCCCTCGGCGCGGTCCGCGGGGGCGAGCCTGAAGACGCGGGCCTCGTGCTGCCTGCGCTCCAGCCATTCGGCGATCTCCGAGGCAAGGTGCGCGGCGTCGACGCGCACAGGGTTCACGAGGATGGCGATGGTGGCCACGGCTGCTCCGACTATGCCGGCGCGGTGGCCACCGCGTGGCGCAACGACTCGTCGGCCGCCTCCGAGAGCGCTCCGCCGAGCGGCTGGGAGTGCGCGACGGCGTGCAAGAGGAACTCCACGTTCCCCGACGCTCCGGTGATCGGCGACGGCATGGCGTCCATGATGGCCGCTCCGGCGGCGGCGAGCGACGATGCCACCGCCCGCAACGATGACAGCCACAGCTCCGGATCTCGCACCACGCCCTTTCCGCGGGAGGCGTCGATCCTTCCGACCTCGAATTGCGGCTTCACGAGCACGACGAGGGTGCCACCCACTCGTACGATGCTCCCCGCGAGCACCGGGACGACCGCGGTGAGCGAGACGAAGGAGAGATCCGCGGTCACTGCGTCGACCGGTACGCGTGCTCGGCCGAGCGATCCGGCAAGCTTCGCCGGATCGAGCGCGCGCACGTCGGTGCGTTCGAGGACCACCACGCGCCGGTCGGCACGCAGGCGCGAGTCGAGCTGGCCGTGCCCGACGTCCACCGCAGCCACGGCCAACGCGCCCCTCTGGAGCAGGCAGTCGGTGAACCCGCCAGTCGAGGCCCCCGCGTCCAGCACCACGGCACCCGTGACGTCCACCCCGAACCGGTCGAGCGCGGCGTCGAGCTTCTCGCCGCCGCGGCCCACGAACCGAGGCGGCGGACCGAGCAGCTCGACCGGTTCTGACGCCGCCACGAGCCTCGATGCGCGCTCGGCGACCGATCCGCCGACCAGGACCTGTCCCGACGAGATCGCCCCCAGCGCGCGCTGGCGGGTGGCGACGAGCCCCCTGCGGACGAGCTCCACGTCGAGACGGCGCCGTGGCGCGCTCATGTACGCGCTCGGTAGTTGCAGGGACCCTTCAGCGCGCGCCCGTCGTCGGCGTGTGTGACCTCGCCGCTCCCGTGGTCCCCGCCGGGCCTTGCTTCTTCGCCGGAGCCTTCGTCGTGGTGGGCTTCTTCGCCGGAGCCTTGGTCGCTACGGACTTCTTCGCCGGAGCCTTGGTCGCTACGGACTTCTTCGCCGGAGCCTTGGTCGCTACGGACTTCTTGGCCGCCGCCTTCGTCGCGGGCGCCTTCTTCGCCGGCGCCGCCGGCTGCGTCGGTCTGGTCACGGCGCTCTTCGCTCCGGCATCCTTCTTCGCAGTCGTCCGCCCGCCTGCAGGTGCGCTCGGAGCTCGCGTCCCGGCACCCGGGGCCATGTCTTGAACGACTCGCCGGCCTGCCGCCGCCGAGCGCCGCATGACCTCGGCGGCTTGGCGGGCGAGATCCTCGGGATCCAGACCAAGTCCCTGCAGCTGCTTGGACACCTCGGTGCGGACGACGTCGACCAGGTCCCCTGCCGCGTCGCGACCCCGATCGACGAGCTCGTCCACCCACTGCTGCGCCTGCGCGCGCTGGTCGTCCCCGCTACCCATCAGATCCTTCACGAGCTCCTCCGCCCGTGCACGGGTGATCTGCCCGAGGACGGCTGCCGCCTCGAGGTACCTGCGATATCGGTCGTTGCGGGGCATGATCAAACCGTACTGGTCGGCGCGCCCCGCCACAACGGCCCCCGCGGAGCCTCAGCGCGATGCCGCGTCGGCGCGGGTCGCCGCCTCGGCGACCGCGAGAAGATCCTTCCCCACGAAGTCCGGCGCGGGGTCGAGCTCGTCGCCGGCACGCGCCGTGATCCCGGTGAGGACGAGGGCGTAGGGGACTCCGAGACGTCTGGCGAGCTCACCGTCCGTCGACGGCCGGTCGCCGACCACCGCAGCGATGCGCTCCACGCGCTCGGTGATGAGCGTGGCGAGCGGCTGATGGGGCTTTCCCGCCACCACGGGCGTCGCGCCCGACGCGGTGGCGACGGCCGCGAGGATCGCCCCCGTGCCGGGGAGCAGGCCGCCCGAAGACGGCAGCACGGCGTCTTCGTTGGTGCCGATCAGCCGCGCCCCTGCGCGCACCGCATCGGCCACGCGAGCGAGGACGTCGTAGTCGAAGCGCTTCGTGTAGCCGACGACGACCGCGTCGGGGGTGGGACCGCCACCCGCGCGCTCGTCGGTCGCCCGGGTGGCGTGGACGCCCCGGGCGGCGAGCGCCTCCATCAGGCCGTCGTCGCCGACGACGAGGGCTTGCCCACCGGGATCGAGCATTGCTGCGGCAGCCATGCCCGACGTGACGATCTCGTCGCGCCCGGCCGCGATCCCCGCGATCCGCAGGCGCTCGATCAGCTCCTCGAGCGTGGGCGACGAGTTGTTCGAGGCGAACAGCACGCGCCCTCCCGCAGCGCGCAAGAGCGTCACGGCCTCGCCTGCACCGGGGATCGGCTCCCCGCCGCGCCAGACGACGCCGTCGAGGTCGACCACCCACGTCCCACCGCCCTTCGCACGGGCAAACCCTCGGACCGCGTCGTCAGGCACGCCGGAACCGTACCTGCGGGCACGAGGATGCGCAGGGCCAGGCCCTGCGGAGAGCGAGGGCGCCTTGGTGCGCGGAACCGGCGCGGGCCCCGAGAGCGTCCCCAGGGCGACGGGGCAGGCCCGCGAGCCCTCTGTAGGTGGCAGGCTTGGGCGGTGCGCCCGACCTTTGTGCGCCGTGCCGGCTTGCTCTGGCCCAGGGGGGCAGGGAGGACGCGGTGACCCGCGTCGTCGCCCTGGGAGGAGGGCACGGGACGGCGGTGACGCTGCGGGCTGCCCGCCGCTATGCGAGCGAGATCACCGCCATCGTCTCGGTGGCCGACGACGGCGGCTCGACCGGGCGCCTCCGTGAGCAGCTCGACCTCGTCGCCCTGGGTGACCTGCGCAAGTGCCTGGTCGCGCTCGCCCCGGAAGGCTCCGTGCTCGCTCGAGCGTTCGAGCACCGCTTCGCGGATGGAGATCTCGCGGGCCACGCGGTCGGCAACGTGGTCCTGGCCGGCATGGTGGAAGCCGCGGGCGGCCTGGTCGCAGGGATCGACGAGACTGCGGCGCTCCTCTCCGCCGCCGGCCGGGTCCTGCCGGCGACGATCGACCGCGTGGCGCTGAAGGCGCTCGGAGCCCGCGGCGAGGTGAACGGCCAGGTCGCCGTCTCGAGCTCCGGACGCATCGAACTGGTGTCCCTCGTTCCGCCGGACTGCGCTGCCCCTGACGAGGCGATCGAGGCGATCGAGAAGGCGGACCAGATCGTCATCGGTCCGGGCTCGCTGTACACGAGCGTGCTCGCCGCGGCGGCCGTGGGACGCATCGCCCGGACCATCCGCTGCGCCCGGGCACAGCGGATCTACGTGTGCAACCTGAGGCCGCAGATCCCCGAGACGGAGGGCTACACCGTCGCCGACCACGTCGCTGCGCTCGAACGCCACGGGATCGCCGTCGACGTGGTGCTCTGGGACCCGTCCACGGGAATGGACGTCGGCGAGACGGCGCGGCCGGTGATCGCGCGTCCGCTCGCAGGCCCGAGCCCGCTGGTCCACGACCCTGACAGGCTTGCCGCGGCTCTCTCGGAGCTGCTCGTGTCGGGACGCGGCTTCGGACATCGAGCGGACCGAGCTGGCATCGGAGGGGTCGAGCCGCGCGGTGGGGTAAGAAGAGGGACCGAGAAGGGGTCGGGCAGAACGAAGGACGAGCCGCACGCGCGAAGCAGAGCTGACGTGGCGCGGCCGCATCTGGAACGAGCGACGAGGAGTGACGCGGAATGACCGTACGGGTCGGGATCAACGGGTTCGGAAGGATCGGGCGCAGCTTCGTGCGGGCGATCGTGGATCGTTCGGCGGACATCGAGGTGGTGGCGCTGAACGACCTCACGTCGGCCGAGACCAACGCGCACCTGCTGCGCCACGACTCGACCCAGGGACGTTTCGACGCTCGAGTCGCGGTGGAAGGCGACGAGCTCGTCGTCGGCGAGCGCCGGATCAAGGTGCTCGCCGAGCGCGACCCGTCGGGCCTTGCGTGGAAGCAGCTCGGCGCGGACGTGGTGCTCGAGTCGACGGGACACTTCACCTCGCGTGACAAGGCTGCTGTCCACCTCGAAGGCGGTGCGACGCGAGTGGTGGTCTCGGCACCCTGCACCGGTGCCGACGCCACCTTCGTCGTCGGGGTGAACGACCGGGACTTCGACCCGACAGCCCACTACGTGGTCTCCAACGCGTCGTGCACCACGAACTGCTTCGTTCCCATGGTCAAGGTGATCGACGACGCCTTCGGCATCGTCACGGGCCTCATGACGACGGTCCACGCCTACACGAACGACCAGAACCTCCTCGACCTCACCCATAGGGACCTGCGGCGTGCGCGTGCCGCAGCGGTCAACATCGTCCCCGCCTCCACCGGGGCGGCACGATCGACCGGCGAGGTGCTGCCCCAGATGGTGGGAAAGCTCGACGGGCAGGCCCTGCGCGTGCCGGTGCCCGTCGGCTCGATCACCGACTTCAGCGTCGTCGTGGGCAAGGCCGTGACCGCCGAGCAGGTCAAGGCCGCCTTCGCGGCCGCCGCCTCCGCGCCGCCCCTCGAGGGCATCGTGGTGTACAGCGACGAGCCCATCGTCTCCTCGGACATCGTGGGGAATCCTGCGTCGTGCATCTTCGACGCGCCCCTCACCATGGTCGAGCAGTTCGACGAAGAGCGCACGCTGGTCAAGGTCCAGGGTTGGTACGACAACGAGTGGGGCTACGCGAACCGTCTCGTTGACCTCGTCTCCATCGTCGGCTCGCAGTCGTCCGGATCGAAGTGACCGCCACGGCGCCGACATCCCCGGCGGCGGGGCTCCCGCAGCTCGAAGACTTGCCCGACGTGAGCGGGAGGCACGTGCTCGTGCGCGTCGACTTCAACGTCCCGCTGCAGGACGACCCGGCCGTGCCGGGTTCCCGGCGAGTAGGCGACGACTACCGCATCCGTACCGCGCTGCCCACGCTGCACTGGCTCCTCGACCGCGGTGCTCACGTCACTGCGTGCAGCCACCTGGGGCGGCCGAAGGGGGCCCCGGACCCGCGCCTCGGCATGGATCCGGTGCGCGCCCGCCTCGAAGAGCTCGCACCCGGCGTGCAGCTGCTCGAGAACCTCCGCTTCTCCCCCGGCGAGACTGCGAACGACCCCACCTTCGTCGACGAGCTCGTGGAGGGCCAGGACGCATACGTGAACGAGGCCTTCGGCGCGTCACACCGCGCCCACGCCTCGATCGTCGGCCCCCCGGCGCGCCTGCCGAGCGCCGCCGGTCGCCAGCTCGTTCGCGAGGTGGAGGTGCTGGGGCATCTCCTTGGCGCGCCGGAGCGACCGTTCGTCGCCGTGCTCGGCGGGGCGAAGGTGGCGGACAAGCTGGGGGTGCTCGAGGCCCTCGCTGCGAAGGTCGACGTGCTGTGCATCGGCGGAGCGATGGCGTTCACCTTCCTCGCCGCCACCGGTCACGACGTCGGCGACTCCCTGGTCGACTTGGACCTCGTGGAGTCCTGCAGGAGGCTCCTGGCCTCGAGCACGGAGATCCTGCTTCCCGTCGACGTCGTGGCGCTCGAGAGCGGAGCCGCGGTCGGAGCGGCGGCAGGGTCCGCGCGCGACGACGGGGGCACACCGAGCACCCGGGTCGTCGGCCAGGACGTGCCGGACGGCTGGCGCGGCCTCGACATCGGACCCAAGACCGCGGCGGCCTTCGGCGACGTCGTGTCTGGCGCCGCCACGGTCTTCTGGAATGGTCCACTCGGCGTGACCGAGGACGCTCGTTTCGTGGCCGGCACGCACAGGGTGGCCGAAGCCGTCGCCTCCTCGGGCGGTTTCAGCGTCGTCGGCGGCGGCGACAGCGTGGCCGCGCTCCGCCATCTCGGGCTCGCGGACCGGGTCGGCTTCCTCTCGACCGGCGGTGGCGCGTCGCTCGAACTGCTCGAAAAGGGCGACCTCCCCGGGCTCGAGGCGCTCCGCGGGGCGCCCAACGCCCCGGGCGCGTGAGCGCGGGGCGCGTGAGCGCGGGGCGCGTGAGCGCATGACCCCTACCTCCCCCGACGCCGTGCCAGCGCGACGCCCGCTCGTCAGCGGCAACTGGAAGATGCACCACGATCACATCGAGGCCCTGCACACCGTGCGCGACCTCGGCCTGCGGCTGAAGCCCGAGGACATCGCCCAGGTGGACGTGTCGATCCACCCGCCGTTCACCGACTTGCGCACGGTCCAGACGCTGGTCGAAGGAGAGGCGATCCCCGTCGCCCTCGGCGCGCAGCACTGCAACGACCACGACCGCGGCGCCTACACCGGCGAGGTGAGCCCCCAGATGCTCGCGCGTCTCGGGGTCCGCTACGTGCTGGTCGGCCATTCGGAGCGGCGACAGCACTTCGCGATGAGCGACGACCTGGTGGCGGCGACGCTGCGCGCGGTCCTCCGGCACGAGATGGTCCCCATCCTCTGCGTGGGCGAGACCGAGGAGGAGCGAGCGGCCGCGCACACCGAGGCGCGGCTCTCCTCGCAGCTCGAGGCGGCGCTGCGCGGGCTCGCCCCCTCGCAGGCTGCCGGCATGGTCGTCGCCTACGAGCCGGTGTGGGCGATCGGCACCGGCAAGGCGGCGACGTCCTTCGACGCGGAGGACGCGTGCCTGTTCATCCGTGAGACGGTCGGTACGCTGGCAGGACGCGAGGCCGCCCAGTCGGTCCGCATCCAGTACGGCGGGTCGGTGAACCCGGAGAACGCAGCGGACCTCATGGCCGAGCCCGACGTGGACGGCCTCCTCGTCGGTGGTGCCAGCCTGGAGGCGGCCGGGTTCCTCGAGATCGTGAGGGCGAGCCGCCCGGTCGCTCCACGGGGGCGATCCTGACCCGCGTGGGCAAGCCGGGGAGTGCCTGCTACCGTTGCACTTTCGTTGCGTGGCCCAGCGTCACGCGGACGAGCAGGATCGCGAGCAGGACCGCACGCCTGAAGGAGCTGACCCGGTGCTGACCTGGCTGTACATCGTCATCGAGGTGCTCTCGTCCATCGGGCTCGTCTTCCTGATCCTCATGCACAGCGGCAGAGGAGGCGGCCTGTCCGACATGTTCGGGGGCAGCGTCGGCGCGGCGGCATCGGGCTCCACGGTGGTCGAGCGGAACCTCGACAGGATCACCGTGACGGTCGCGATCGTCTTCGCCCTCACCACGCTCACGCTGGACCTGCGACTGCAGTGACGCGTCCGGGCGGCAGCCCGGGCTCGAGGCACCGGGTGGCATACCTCGCAGCCGCGCTCGCGGTGCTCGCGCTGCTCGCAGTGCCAGCAGGAAGCGGCGTGCTCGGTGCCGCGCCATGGGGCGCTCCCGAGGCCGCTGCCGCACCTCGTGCGGCCACGTCGACGACCCTCGCTCCGTGGGTCCCTGGAACAGGCGGCACGGTCACCGTCGGGATCGACCAGGCGCCCACCGGGTGCAACCCGAACACTGCCTCGGGCGACACCTGGGCAGACCGCCTGCTCCTCGAGCCGGTCCTTCCGAGCGCCTTCACCGTGAACTCGAGCGACCAAGCCGTCTACAACCCGGCACTGATCACGCAGGCCGAGCTCCAGAGCACCACCCCCGAGACCGTCGTCTACACCATCAACCCACGCGCCGTGTGGTCCGACGGCAAGCCCGTGACGGCGGAGGACTTCGTCTACACGTGGCTCGAAGAGCGCGGCACAAGCGGGCCCGTCGGGGCGGTGACGAAACCGGCGGCGGCAGCGACGGCGGCCAAAGGCGCCTCGGGCGCGGCGGCTGCCACAGGAGCGGCGGCTGCCACAGGAGCGCCGGCTGCCACGGGAGCGCCGGCTGCCACGGCCACCACAGGACCTGCGCCTGGGGCGGCGACAGCGCCCGCGAGCACAACGCTGCCCGGTGCGACAGGCACGACAGGGCCCGCGCTCGGGTACCGGCAGATTGCCTCGGTGACGCCCGGGGCCAAGGGCCGGACGGTCACCGTCGTCTTCAAGAGGCCGTACGCGGACTGGCAATCCCTCTTCGACGACCTCTTGCCGGCGCACGTGCTCGAGAAGACCGGGTGGAACCCTGCATGCAGCACGCTCGACCCCTCCATCGACCTGTCGGCTGGTCCGTACGTGCTGAAGAAGGTCGTGCCTGGAAAAGAGGTCGTCCTCGTCCGCAACGCCAGATGGTGGGAGCAGCCGCCGCCGCCGCTCCAAAGGATCGTCGTGCGGATCGCGTCGGGCCCCTCGCAGCTCGCGCAGTGGCTCGCGCACGGCACCGTCGAGGTCGCGCTGCCGAGCGGCTACGACCAGCGCTTCCTCCAGTCGGTCTCCTCGCAGCCGGGTCTCCTCAGCCAAGTCCAGCCGTCGACGACACTGCTCCAGCTCGAGCTCTCGACCACGTCGCCGAACACTGCGTCGTTGGACCTGCGGCTCGCCATCGCCCACGCGATCAACCGTCAGACCCTCATCAACCAGGTCGTCGGCTGGACGGACTCTGCGATCGTTCCTGCCGCGAGCCTGATGTTCACCCAGACGCAGCAGGGCTACCCGGGCCACAGGCCGCCACCCCTGCAGGTGAGCGGTCAGCCCGGGTACACGGGGACGACGGTGCCCAAGACGTCGCCGACAGCGACACCGTTCCCGCCGGGCGCGGACCTGGCGGCGACCTCGCGTCTCCTCGCTGCGTCCGGGATGCTGCGGGTTGGAAAGGGTCCGTGGACGTTGCTCACAGGCAAGACCTTTGCCCTGCGCATGGCTGTCGACGTCGGCGACCCGTGGGCGAGCGCAGCTGCTCCCGTCCTCGTCCACCAGCTCGACGCTGCGGGGCTCCCGGTCAGCGTCGTGGATGCCCCGAGTGCCCAGGCCGCGGGGCTGGACCTCGCGCGGGGCGTGGCGGATATGTCTCTCCTGCCGATGCACTCGAGCCCCTACCCGAGCCAGGCCATCGCGTGGTACACGCCGTTGCTCGGAGCCGCCGGCACCGGTGGATCGCAGGACTGGTCGAACCTCGACGACCCCACCGTCGACGCACTGCTGGAGAAAGCCTCCCAGCAGCTGAACCCCGTCGACGCCGGCCCGCTCTATACGCAGGTCGATGCTGCGCTCTGGCAGCAGATGGTCGCCCTGCCGCTGTTCACCCAGCCGGTCGTCTTCGCATGGTCGGGGCGCACCGCGGGCGTCTCTTTGAACCCCAACGGGCCGTCGTTGCTCTGGGCCGTGCAGAACTGGGCCATCCGCGTGCCGCCGACAAGCCCGAAGGTGCGGTCGTGAGAGCGATCCTGGCCCGTCCCCCGCTGGCGGCGCGTGCAGGAGCCCGCGATAGGATCGCCTCCCACGTCGGAGTGGCGGAATAGGCAGACGCGCCAGCTTGAGGGGCTGGTGACCGCAAGGTCGTGGGGGTTCAAGTCCCCCCTCCGACACTGAATTTCGCCCACGGGCTCGGCGCTTGACGCGCCCGAAGTCGGGCCGCCGCTCGGCCGTGGGCCGCGTGGGAGCGGGCTGTTGCCGTCTGGCCCGAGGTGCGACTCGACGGTCACCACCCGGCGGGCCGGGTCGTAGGTGAGCTGGAGTCCCAGCTTGCGGTAGACCTCGGCTTTGTCCTCCGGCGCGGCGGTGGCGAGCACGCCGAGGAGGTCGCCGAGGCCGCTCACCAGGGCAGCTACCTGCTCGCGAGTCATGCGCTGGTTCCGCTGGCCGGTTGCCTGCTCCAGCTCGACCTCTGCGGCGAGCCGCTCGGCCTGGACCTCGGCGATCCAGGCGCTGACGACCGCAGGGTCGGTGCCGGCCTCGAGAGTGGCGCGGTAGCGGGCGAGGCGGGTGTCGCACTCGGCCACTCGGCGCCGCGCCGCCTGGGTCTTGGCCTGGTCGGTGTCGTCAGTCGATGAGGCGGCGGCCTCCAGAGCGTCGAGGGTGGTGTCGAGCTGGCCGGGGTCGAAGACTTGGGCCAGCCAGCCGTCGAGGGGTCCGAGGATCTGGTCTTCGCGCACGTAGACGTTCTTCGGGTGGTCGAGCTCGTTGGCCATCGCGTACTCGCTCGGGTAGCGGCAGCGGTAGTGGGCACGCCCGTGGTTGGCGCTTCCCTGCATCTTGCGATGGCAGAGGGCGCAGACGACGAGGCCGTGCAGCGCGAAGGGCTGGGAGGTGGGCCGCGCCTTGCGCACCACCGGGCGCCGTCGGCCGGCGGCGGCGAGAGTGCGCACAGCCCGGAACTGCTCGTCGGACACGAGCGGCTCGTGGGTGAGCACCTCGGAGACGATCCAGGCGTCCTCCTCGTTCCAGCGCATCTTGCTGACGTGGCCGAGCGCGACGTCCTCGACGTTGAGGAGCACTTCGTCGCGACGCTGGCGGTTCCACACCTGGCGTCCGGTGTAGCGCGGGTTGGCGAGGATGGCGCGCACCGCCATCTTCGACCAGGCGAGGCCCTGCCGATGGGGATTACGGGCCCGGTCGTGCGCCGAGGGGCAGGCGATGCCGTCGCGGGTCAGCACCTCGGCGACGGCGTAAAGGCCCCGGCCGGCGAGGTACTCGTCGAAGATGCGGCGCACCACCGGGGCCGCGTCCGGGTCAGGCTCCAGGCGGTGGAGGCGCTGGCCCACTGCCGCCTTGCCTGGGTTGGGGTGCGGCCCGGCGTCGGCGAGGCGGTAGCCGTAGGGCGGCCGGCCACCGAGGAAGCGCCCCTCGGTGCGGGCCTGCGCGGCCATGGCGGCGCGCACCCGGATCTTGATGCGGTTGCGCTCGCCCTTGGACATGCCGCCGTAGAGCGACATCACGAGGTCGTGCGCGTCCGATCCCGGGTCGATGGCGCCTCCCACCTCGGGCACCCACAGCTCCACGCCGTAGTGGGCGAAGACGGGGAAGGTGAGGCCGAACTGGTTGCCGTAGAAGGCGCGGGCGGGCTCGCCGATGACAACCGCCTCGAAGCCGCGGTCCGGCCGGGCCAGCGCGTCGAGAAGCGAGGCTGCCTCTGGCCGGCGCTTCCACGGCAGGGAGCGTGACCGGCCGATGTCGAAGTACTCGGTGACCACCACACCGCCGGCCGGCTCGATGAGCCCACGGGACCGGGAGAGCTGCCAGCCCTTGGACGAGTCGGGGTCTTGCTGGTCCTCGGTGGATACCCTCCCGTAGAAGGCGAAGCGCTTCACGCCGC
>JAJZVL010000070.1 GCA_021845725.1 Actinomycetes bacterium
CTGGCCGTCATGGTGGTGGTCTCGCTCGCTCTCGGCTGGGTCGTCGCCGGACGAGTACTCCGACCGCTCCGCACGATCACCGCCACCACCCGCCAGATCTCCGAGGACAACCTCCACCAGCGCCTTGGGCCGCTGCCACTGGTCAACCTGGTGGGTGGGGAAACCGAGATCGGCTGCGCAACCCTTCGGCTGATCGGTGCAGGTGCATAGGGCTGCTCTATGCAACGGCGCATCCGCCCCCGACACCGGCGGGAAGCCGCAGCGTGCGGGCCGCACCGCGCCGCGCCCGGCTGCATAGGGCATCGTGCGCGAAGCTGAGTAGGTCCCGAGAAAAAGCCCTGAGAAACCCCGATCTTCGACCTCTGGCCGGACGCGAAAACGCTGGTCAGGCGCCTGTGCCCTAAGCACGAGACGCGCTGACCAGCGTTTCAATGGTGGCTGGGGTTCAGGGCCAGCCCACGACCATCGGGTTCAGTCCCGGCGAAGTAGCTGGTGACGGCGCCCGCCCTCTGCAGCCGCCCAGGCGGCTGCCCTACTCGATCACTGCCGATCGGGACCACCTTCCCCGAGAAACGACGAATCTCCTCGGCGTTGGGAGATGACGATGAGCCGCGGTCACGCCGCGTTCCCACCTCGATGCTCGAGCCGTTCGGCGATCCAAACCTTGATGACCGACTGACGGGTGACCCCGAGCCGCTTGGCTTCTCGGTCGAGCCTCTCGATCATCCAGGAGGGGAAGTCCACGTTCACCCGCCGTTGCTCCAGACCGGGTCGCCGCGCAGCTGAAAGGTCCAGGGCTGACGTCACATCCTCGCCGGCATCGAAGCGCTCGTCGAACTCCTCAGTGCTCATCTTGCTCATAGATCCTTACCTCCTCGCTCCGTGAGCGTCGTACCGAGATGATCCGGACCCGCAGGTCACGGTAGGTGACCACCGCCGACCAGTGGACCTCGCCGATGCGTGCGACGACGAGCCAGCGAGGCTCGCCGACCGTACGCGCCGGCACCTCGACGCGATGCGGGTCCTCCCAGAGATCCTGGGCCCGCAGGAAATCGATGCCGTGCTTGGCCCGGTTCGTCGCGCTCTTCCCTGCGTCGAACTCGAATTCCACGACCTCATGGTATAGAAACTATACCCCTTCAGCACACCCGATGGCTGGGCTCCGGTACCGCTCCGCTCCCTCGGCCAGCGCGTGTCGGCGAAGCGGGGGCCGCGCACGCCTCAGCGGCAGACATCGACGTCAACGGCGAGCCGCTCGGCCAAGCCTTCCCAGCCGGCGTCGGTGACCTTCACCACGCGCTTGGGGGCACGGAGCACCCATCCGAGCTCGACGAGCCGGGCCAGCAGCGCGGCGCCGAGCCAGCCCGCCAGGTGCGGGCGCTGCTCGGACCAGTCGATGCAGTAGCGGGTGAGCGGCCGGCGCGTCGGCGGGTCGAGCGCCACACCGAGCGCGGCGAGCCGAGTGGCGCCGTCGTCGGTCATGGCGCAGGTGCTCTCCGCATTGCCGGGCGCGATCCTCGGCGTCCCGCTCGGCATCGGCCTCTTCAAGCTCGCATCCAGGGCGTGAGCAGCCTGCCATCGGCACGGTGGCTGATGGTCACGGTTCTGGGGACCTTGCTCGTGGTCGCGGCACTCACCGGCATCCCGGCCCGAATCGGCACCCGTCGACCCGTTGCCGAGATGCTTCAGGCTGAGACCGCGTGACGCGGGGCGACCGTAGGGTCCAAGGCTGGTAGTCAGGCGGGTGCCTCGGTCAACCAAGATCGCCTTCGCGCCTCTCGCTTTGAGCGCTCGTAGGGAGGTCGCACCGGCGAATCCTTCATGCGCTGCATGGTCTCGGAGACGGTCGCTCGGCGTACGACGTGCCCCGGGTCACCGTCTCTCTGCAGACCTCTGAGACGGTGAACGTCAGCCGACCGCGGTCCTCGCCACGCGCCCCGAGGGCCAGCACCTCGTCCCTGCACCAAGCTGCTGCTGGGGCACGTCGTCCCAGGCAAATGGCCGATACTGGGACGCCAGTTCGCATCCGGCGGCACCATCTCCACCCGCGGGGACTCAAACCCCGGTATGGAATGGAGCGGCTACCGCGCTGGTAACGACGAGACCTTGAGTAGGGCGCCTGAATGGGGCTGCCCTAGGGCTACCCCATGCAGGCGCTCAAGAGCTCGACTCGGCACCCGAAACCGCAGCGCACGGGCCGCGCGCGCCGCGCCCACTCGCACAGGGCAGCGTGCGACAAGGTGAGCAAGTCCCGGGAAAGCGCCCCGAGACACCCCGATCTCCGACCTCGGCCCGGACGCGACACCGCTGGTCAGGCGCCAGCCTGGGATCCTTGGAGCTGAGCGAGAAGGCAAGCGTCCATCGGCCCCGAGAAGGTGGATAACTAGTCCCGATGGCCTTTCGGTATCGGCCGTGCCAGTCTGAAGCGCTCCAACTTCTCGCGATCCGAGCGTGCGGGTTGGCGTGCAACCCGAGCAGGGCTGCTGTCTGAGGAAAGGACGAGGGCTCGCCGTCATGAACGGTTGAGGAGCTCGCGAGCCTCAGCGATGAGGTCGCATTGGCGCTTCCAATGGTCACCAACAATCCCGAGCACGAGGTGATCAGCGCCGGCGTCCCGGTACAAGGCGAACTGCTCGGCCGCGTGGGCTGGGGTGCCTACGATCGGGACCGTAGCCGCATCTTCGAGAGTGAGACCGTAGTGGACCAAGCCGGCCATTACCTCTGCTGGGACGCTCGGCGTGGGTCCGGTGTCGAGCAGGACGCTGCCACCGAGAGCGATAGCCGGACGTAGTCGCCCCGCCTGGCGGGCGAGCTCACTCAACTTGGCTTCGGCGGCGACGAGTTGGGGAGGCGTGAGCATGGAAGGGAACCAGGCGTCGCCTCGTTGCACTGCGCGCCGCATGGCAGCACGGGACGCGCCGCCTATCCATATCGGGGGCAGTTCGGCAGCTGGTGCCAAAGTGAGCGGCTTCCCTGGCGCGACCTCGGTTGGTACCCCGGC
Organism: Actinomycetes bacterium; assembly: GCA_021845725.1. Classification (GTDB taxonomy): domain Bacteria; phylum Actinomycetota; class Acidimicrobiia; order Acidimicrobiales; family RAAP-2; genus JAJYVT01. The sequence continues at coordinate 3,002 of JAJZVL010000070.1, forward strand.
GAGAAGCCCTGGGAGTATGTCCAGGGCGGCGTCGGTCATACGACCTCGCTCCGCCCAGGGGATTCCGAGCGCCTCCCAAGCGGCCGTGCCGTGGACGTCTCCTCCGGTTCCGACGCCGAGAATCACGCGACTGCCCGAGAGTTGCTGGAGGGTGGCGATCTGTTTGGCCACCCATGCCGGCTGGCGCAGGGCGAGGATCATCACGCCGAAACCGACGCGGAGCCGCTCGGTAACGGCGGCCACGGTGGCCAGCATCAGCGTGCTCTCAAGCGTCGGTGCGACGGTCGCCAGGTGATCCCCCACGAAGAGCGCGTCGAAGCCGAGGCTCTCGGCGTGGCGGGCGTAGTCGGCCATCTCGTCGGGGCGAGTCCGAGCGGAGGTGAGCATGAGGCTGATGGACAGTTTCGTCATGGCATGTGCGAACCAGTGGTCGAGGCAAGGTCGGGCCGCACGACGAGCAAGGTCTTGCCGATGGTGGCTCGGGAGGAGATGGCGGCATGTGCGTCCGCGGCTCGATCGAGCGCGAACGTTTGCCCGATGATCGGCCGCAGCCGGCCGGCCGATGCCTCATCCAGGGCTCGGCGCGTGAGCTCGTTCAGCGCGGCGGCATCTCGTGGGACCGAACGCAGCACAGTCACGCGGCGGTTCGCCGCTTCCGCTTCGGGGATGCGCGTGAAGGTGCCGCTGGCCATGCCGTAGGGGACGAACCGTCCGCCTTCATCGAGAAGGCCGAAGGACGTGGTGCCGATGTGGCCGCCCACACCATCGAAGACCACGTTGAGCCCGCCGACCTCCGCCCGGACGCGCGCCGCCCATCCCAGTTCGGTGTAGTCGACGGCGACAGCAGCGCCGAGGTCGCGGACGAGATTCACCTTCCGCCCCCCACCAGCAGCTGCCACCACGGTGGCACCTGCGGAACTGGCGAGTTGCACGAGGAGGCTCCCTACCCCGCCGGCCGCGGCCTCGATGAGTACCGTCTCTTCCTTTTTGATCTCTGCGAGATCCACCAAACCGACCGCCGTGCGACCATCCGCCAGGAGAGCGACCGCGTCGGCCAGGCCAAGCCCGGCGGGCACGTCGAGCAACCCGGAGGCGTCCACGGCAACCTGCTCGGCATAGCCACCCGACCCGCCGGTGGTCGTGACGACCCGGCGCCCGACAAGGTCAGGACCGACGTTCGCTCCGACAGAGGTGACGACCCCGCCGACCCCGTTGCCAAGCACTGCTGGTCGCTGCGGGAGCATCGCCGGGTTGGGTGGCTTCCCGGCCCGCACCTGGGTCTCGACGAACGTGATGCTCGCGAACTCGACAGACACCACCGCTTGGCCCGGTCCGGGTCGTGGATCCGGCCGCTCTTCGATGACGAGGCGCTCCGGCGGTCCGAAGGCCCGAAGCACCACAGCGCGCATTTGGTCCTCTCCTCGTACCGGAGCAATCTACTCCGTTATGCATCCTAGCGGAGGGATCCACTCCGGATGACTAGCATCGGCTGCGTGAGGAAGCAGGCCGACCCGCCTCGCCGAGGCCGCCAGGCAGAGGCCGCCGGCAACGACCGCCGGCTGCTCGATGCTGCCCGAGACGTCTTTGCGGCCCGTGGCGAGGCCGCGACGGTCTCGGCCATCGCGGAACGTGCCGGGGTCGGCATCGGCAGCCTCTACCGCCGCTACGGCAGCAAAGAAGATCTCCTTCGACAGCTCTGCACCCTCGCCATGGAGCAGACCATCGACGCAGCCAAGGAAGGGCTTCAAGCCGATGATCCTTGGACGGGACTCGTCAGCTACATACGAGCCTGCGTCACCCAAAGGACCGGGTCCCTTGCTCCTCTGGCTGGCACGATCGTAACCACGCCGCAGATGTGGGCGACGGCCCGGCGAGGCCGGCGCTCCCTTGACCAGCTCGTCGCCCGGGCCCACGAGGGCGGCCGCCTACGCACCGACGTGACCCCACTCGACATCGCCTGGCTGATCGAGCTGTTCGGTCGTTTCGACCCCTTGGATAAAGACAGCATCGTCAGAGAACGCCTGCTTGCTCTCGCCATTGATGGCCTCAGCACCAGTAGCCAGAGCGGTCCGCTCCCTGGGCCCGCTCCCGGCACCCGACACTACGAGCGGCGGTGGGGGTCCAAGTAGACGATCCGACGGCCACGCGCACCCTGGGGCCTCGAACCTATCCCCGGCCGAGCTCCTTCAAACAGAGATGGCGTCGTGAGGCGTGGACCAATCCGTGCTCGCGACGGTCGGGAGCCCGAACTGACCGGCTCGGCCAGGAGGGTGTGTCGCAGCGTTCTTACCGTCTGGCTCATTCGAGTGGCTGGTGGGAGACGGTGGCTGGCTCGCGCCCTGCGAGGAGGTACCCGCCGGCGAAGGCGACGGCTGGCAGGCCGACGAGGATGAGTAGCAGGTCGGTCACGGGTACTTGATCGATGGTGGTGCTGAGCGTCTTGTGGAACCAGCCGATGGCGACGAGGTAGGCGGCGCCGGTGCCGAGCAACGCGCCGAGCAGCGCGAGCGCGCCTGCCGTGACCCCGGTGAGGGTTCGCCGGGTCGTGGTGGTGGCTCCGGTGGCGGTGAGGGTCCTCAGGTCGCCGGCGGTCTCGCTTCGGATCAGGCCGACGGTCATGGCGAGCACGCCGAGCGCCAGCAGGATCCCGGCCGCCGCGGCTTCGTTGCGGAGCTGGGAAAGGGTGGGGGTCGATCCCCTGGTGTCGATGATGCCGCCGAGGGTGATGGCCGTCTGGCGGGCTGCGTTGATCTGGGCGGGGGTGAGGGCCCTTCGCGTCTTGATGAGCCAGGCGGCGGGGACGGCGTGGAGGTGCAGTGCCTGCATGGCGTGCTCGGTGATGAGGAGGTTGGGCTCGTCTACGAAGCCCGGGAGCCGATTGAGAACCTGGACCTTCGGGGCGGCGAAGGCGCAGTCTGCCGCCGTGGGGCAGCCTTCGCCGTAGGGGTCGAGCTGGAGGTTGGAGACGGTGCCGAGGCCGGCGCGCGACGTGATCACGTCAGCCGTGGCGCCGATCTCGCGGGGGTTGATCCCGTAGTGGGCCAAGAGCTGGGGCGTGGCGACGTAGACCTGTCCGGCCGACTCGTAGCGGTTGCCGGTGACCTGATAGAGCCCTGCAGTTTGTTTGACACCGCCAAAGGATGGGGCGGCGGGGGCGACAGCCAGGTCGAGCGGGACGACTGCGGCGTGGATCGAGGCGCCGAGGGACCGGACGGCGCGTTGGATGTCCTGTCCGGTGATCGAGGTCGTGTCCGGGACGCCGCCGTCACGGTTGGCGGGAGCGTTGTAGAGGACCAGTTCGTTGGCCGCCAGGTTGGGTCCGGTCAGGTCGACCGGGTTGGAGTAGCGGGCGGTGAAGCCGATGGCGACGATCGCCGCGATCTCGATGGCGACGAAGATCGCCGCGAGCGCTGCCCCCGAGCGGCTCCGGTACCGGGCGAGGTCACGCAGGGCGAGCCGCGTCGCCAGCGGCGCCCGGCTGCACAGCGCCGCGGCCCCGGTTATCGCCAGGGGGGCGAGGAACATGGTGCCCGACGTGATGCCCAAGATGCCGACGACCAGCAACGGAGGGCTCCCGTTGCCCGCACCGGCCAGGGCGAGGAAGCCGAGTCCTGCTGTGAGGAGGAGGATGCCGGGCACGGCGAACCTGCGCGTCGGTCGGTGATATCCCGGATGCCCGGAGAGGGCGGCGATGATCGGGATACGGGCAACCGTGCGCGCCGGCCACCAGGCTGCCGCCGCTGCGGTCACCACGGCCAGGACGGCAGCGGCGAGGACGAGGCCCCAAGGCAGATCGGACCAGACGACCCGGTGCCCCGAGCTCCGCTGGAGCACGGGGACGACGAACGCCCAGGCGGCGAGCCCGACCCCGGTACCGGCCAGCGCGGCCACGACGCCCACGACGACCCCGTCGGCGATCATGACCAGCCTGAGGTGCCGGTCGGTGGCGCCGAACGCGGCGAGCATGCCGAGGGCACGGAGCCGGCGCTGGGCGATCACCATGAAGCCCGCGACGGCGACCAGGCCGATGAACAGCATCCCGAAGGTCGCGAGGGCGAGGACGATGGCGGTCGGGCTGAGCCCGCCCGCCGGTGACGGAGCGGACGCGACCGCGGCACCGGCGGGCAGGTCGATGGCGTCGATGGCCGAGCGAGTGGCGCGGACGAGGACGAGCACCTGGCTGGGCGAGATGATCTGGCCCGGTGCCACGAGCGCGAAGGCGTCCTCGAGGTTCTGAGGGTTCTCGACCCGGCCGACGACTCGTAGTGACCGGCCGCTCGCTCGCCAGGCGCCGCCGAGGTGGAGATCGAAGAGCGTGGCGACTTGCCCGGTCACCGCCACCTGGTCGGGCCCGGTCGGGTAGCGGCCTGCGACGAGGGCGAGCATCGGCCTTCCATAGGCGCCGTGGGGGTCCTCAGCCTGCAGGACGACCGGCTGGGCCGACCCCGTGGCGATCTTCCGGATCTCGATCACGTCGATCGTGCCGAGACGGTGCTTGATGGCCGCGAGGTCCGCCGAGAGGCTCGGGTCGTCGCCCGGGAGGCTGATGATGTGGTTGGCGGTCCCGAACGTCCCGGTCGTTGCGGCTTTGGACGGGGTGTTGACGGCGACCGCGGCGCCGACCACGGTGGCGCCGACGGCGACGGTGAGCAGGATCAGCGCCAGCAGTTGTTGGCGCTGATCGCGGCGCACCAGCCGCACCGCCCACCCGATGATGGCCCGGCGGGCCGCCATGCCGCCCCCACCGGCCTCGCCGGCGACCGGTCGCCTCGCCTGGGCCGCGCTCATCGTGCGCGCTCCGGAGCGGGAGGGGCGTCGGGCGGGGTCGGGCCGACGATGCGCCCGTCGCGCAAGAGCACCACGTCGTCGGCCCACGAGGCCAGCTGCCGGTCGTGGGTCACCATGACCCCGGCCACGCCTCGCCGGCACGCGCCACGGATCAGGCCCATGACAGCCTCCCCGTTGGCCGAGTCGAGCGCCCCGGTGGGCTCGTCGGTCAACAGGACCCGTCGATCGCCGACGACGGCCCGGGCGATCGAGACGCGTTGGCGCTCACCGCCGGAGAGCTCGTCGGGGAAGCAGGCTGCCCGCCCGGAAACGCCCAGCGCTTCCAGGGCCTCCATGGCTGCCGAGCGGGCCCGCTTCCTCGGGACCCCGTCGAGCTCGAGTGGCAGCGCCACGTTCTCCACGGCGGTCAGCCCGGGGAGCAGGTTGTAGTCCTGGAAGACGTAGCCGATGCTGCGCCGGCGGAGCCGGGCCTTGGCGTCACGGGACATCTCCGACACGCAGACCCCGTCGACCAGGACCTCTCCGCTGGTCGGCTCCTCCAGGCTGCCGGCGATCGTGAGCAGCGTGCTCTTGCCCGACCCGCTCGGCCCCATGATCGCCACGAGCGCACCGGCGTCGAAGGACACGCTCACATCACGCAGCGCATGGACGGCGCCCGCTCCCTCACCGTAGGACTTCGAGACGTGGCGGAGCTCGACGAGGCTCATCGCCGTTCACCTCGGATTGTCGGGGTCGTACGGGTGGTTTCCAAGTCGGGAGCCTCCTGGGGCTGTCGATCCTGTCTCGGAGCCCTTGTACGACAACGGTCGTAACTCCGCCCTAACGCCGTTACGCCGCTGTTATGGGGGGCCGGGCATCCTGGCTGCGGCGGGGATGGCTGAGCCGCCCGCCCGGAGGGAGGTAGACCGGACGCGTAGCATTCGACGAGGAGCGCAGCCGATGAGAGTGCTGGTCGTGGAGGACCATCCGAAGTTGGCGATGGCGGTCGGGACGGTCCTTCGCCGCGAGGGCATGGCCGTCGATGTCGTCTTCGACGGCGAGGAAGCGCTCGCCCATCTGGCCGCCACCGCCTATGAGGTGGTGGTCTTGGACCGCGATCTGCCCGGCGTCCACGGCGACGACGTGTGCCGCGCCGTCGTCGCCGAGGGATCCGAGACCCGCGTGCTGATGCTGACCGCGTCGGGGGCGGTCGAGGACCTCGTCGAGGGGCTCGGGTTGGGCGCCGACGACTACCTGGCCAAGCCGTTCCAGGTTGCCGAGCTGGTGGCACGCGTCCGCGCACTGTCTCGCCGCTCCCGGCCGGCCCTGCCACCGACGTTGGTCCGCGGTGAGCTGCAACTCGATCCCGCCCATCGGACCGTCACCCGATCCGGGCAGCCCGTGGCGTTGAGCGACAAGGAGTTCGGCGTCTTGGAGCACCTGCTGCGCGCCCAGGGAACCGTCGTCTCCAGCGAGCAGCTCCTCGAAGGCGTGTGGGACGAGGCGGCCAACCCCTTCACCAACACCGTCAGAATGACCATCAGCCGGCTGCGGGCCAAGCTCGGCGACCCACCGATCGTCGCGCTGGCCGTCATGGTGGTGGTCTCGCTCGCTCTCGGCTGGGTCGTCGCCGGACGAGTACTCCGACCGCTCCGCACGATCACCGCCACCACCCGCCAGATCTCCGAGGACAACCTCCACCAGCGCCTTGCCCTGGAGGGACCCCCCGACGAGCTGAAGGATCTCAGCGACACCATCGATGGGCTCTTGGCTCGCCTCGACGTGGCGTTCGAGGCCCAACGACGCTTCGCAGCCAACGTCTCCCACGAACTACGCACCCCCCTCACGGTCGGACGCACCCTCCTCGAGATGATCCTCGGCGACCCCGACGCCGACGTGGAGTCCTTCCGGGCCATCTGCCGTGACGTGCTCGAAACCGCCGCGCAGCAAGAGCGGCTCATCGAAGCGCTGCTCATCCTGGCCCGCAGCCAACGAGGCCTCGAGCGGCGCCAACCCCTCGACCTCGCCACCATCACCGCGGACGTGACCCACGCCCGCCAAGCGGCTGCGATCGCCAGCGGGCTGCGTCTCGACGTCTCGGTCCGCTCGGCCCCGTTCTCCGGAGACACCCACCTCGTGCAGCGCCTCGTGTCCAACCTCATCGACAACGCCCTGCACTACAACCACCCCGGCGGGAGCATCCACGTCCTGGTCGACACCCAGGCTCACCAGGCGCGACTCGAGGTGACCAACACCGGGCCCCACGTGCCCCCCGACCAGGTCAGCCGCCTCCTCGAACCCTTCCAACGCATGACCACCAACAGAGCAAGCCACCACGACGGCCTCGGCCTCGGCCTATCCATCGTCGCCGCCATCGCCAACTCGCACCACGCCACCCTCGACGCCCACCCACGAACAGGCGGAGGGCTCGACATCCAGATCACCTTCCCAGCCCTCACACCCGAGCCAGAACATCCCGATCCCCAAACGGCCGCTGTCGCGAAGAACCGGCCGAGAGGAGCGGCACGCCAGCGCCTGCACGCAGGCTCCGAACGCAACCGGACCACCGACGAGATCACACGACCGGCCATCGACACCTTGGGCCACCGATCAGCGCACAGCGACGACACGGCCAGCTACCAGCGCGAGCACTCGTTCCCACAGCTCAGACAAGATTGATGATCGCCTTCTCCAGACGATCCAGCCAGAACTCCCGCCACCGTCGCTCAATGAACGAAGCACAGGCTCGTTGGATCAGCCCACGGAGGATTCCGGTCAAGCTGAGCAGGGCAGCTGCACAGGGCACGCCCATGCAACGCTTGCCCGGCCGACGTCTCGGTCGCGCAAGCGCAGCGTACGGGCCACACGCGCTCGCGCCACCCTGAACCGCCGGCTGGTTCAGAACTTGCCCGCTTGGATGTCGCTGAGCGCGACGCGCGACACCTGGTAAGTGATGGTGACGTCCGGCGTCCCCCCCGGGCGCCGCCTACCAACTCGATCGGGATACCAGTATTGGCGTTGATGACCAGCGCCTTCTGGTAGTCGGCCGGCATCTCGGCGGCACCCGCAGCGAGAGTCAGGGTCGGCTGCCCATTGGTCTCGGTGTCGGTGACAGCGATCGTGGGCAGGGTCGCAAGGAGGCGGACGACACCGGCGCGGACTTGCGGGTTGCCGGCACCGGCGACGAGCGCGTTCACGTCGGTAGCCTTCGCCTCGTGCCCAAAGCCGCACGTCCACCGCAGGACAACACCACCCGGCTGCTGTGCGGCGCCATCGCCGGACCGTTGTTCGCGAGCGGCTTCACGGCTATCGGAGCGACCCGCGCCGGGTACGACTGGCAACGCCTGCCAGTGAGCTCCCTCGCGATCGGCCGTCACGGATGGTTGCAGCGCCTCAACTTCATCGTCGCGGGCCTTCTGTACTCCTGCGCTGCAGGAGGCCTGCGTCGCTCCGCCAGCCGACGTGTCGGACCACGCGCCGTCCCCGCGCTCGTCGCCGGAGTCGGCATGGGCCTGATCGGCTCGGGCATGTTCGTCACCAACCCCGTGGGCGGCTTCCCGCCCGCAACTTCCGGCGGGGCGAGCCTGGATCACACCGACTCGGGCGCCAGGGCGACGACGCTGGCCGGGAGGCTGCACAACCTCTTTGCCATCCCGATCTTCGCCGGCATCCCCATCGCGGCCATGGCCAGCGCAGCCACCGCTCTGCGGAGTAGGAACTACCGCTGGGCGTGCTACTCGGCGGCGTCAAGTCTCGCCATGATCGGAACCTTCGCTCTGTTCGGCAGCGCCTTCGGTGATGATTCTGGCCGTGCCAGTAGGGGCGGGATCTTCCAGCGCCTCTCGATCGCATCGGGGTTCGGTTGGCTCACCGGCCTGTCGCTGCGCGCTGTCTCCTCCCCCGCCGACTAGCCAGAGGTGATCTGCCAGCTATTCCAGGGTGCCGATCGGCTCGAAGTCCAGGAAGTCCCGGGGTGAGCGCCAAGCGACTCGGCGAAGTTGACGACGGCCATGACGCCGTATATCGCTGGTTACCAAGCTCTACAATCCATGGGCTGCCGGTCTTGTCCACCCATGCAGCGCTCATCTGCGCCAGCTGACAAGCGAGGAACCCGCTCCGGTGCCAGCACGCCCATGCAGCGCTTCGCCCGACGTGGCGTCGAGCTCACCCTTTCGTCATGACATTTCCGGCTTTGCTCCGTCACTCCCGACCGATGGCTCGCGCTCCGCGGATGGCGACAACGGCGAGTCCGGCGAAGAAGACGAGCGCGGCGCACAGCGCGCCGCCGAGGTCGCCCGGCGGTCGGGCGGGCCACGTCCACGGCGTGTGCCAGCCTGAGCTGAGCGCCTCTTCCGCTAGTGCCAGGTAGGCCATGGGGCCGATCCAGGAGAGCCAACCGCCGAGCGCGGCCGCAGACAGCAGCCCGACGCCGGCCATACCCGCGACGTCACGGAGTAGGGCCTCGGTTCCGCCGAGCAGGTTCGCTCCCACGGCTCCGGCGAGGAGGGCGGCGAACGAGGCCGTCGTCAGCCCTGCGGCGGCCCCACCGCGCAGGTAGGGGAGCCATCTCCCGGTGGCCCGTTCCGACTCGCCGAACGGGCTGTGGGTCGTGACCGCGACGATCGCGGCAGCAGCTGCCTCGATGATCAACGGGATCTGGAGTGAGCCGTGGCTGCCGGGCCAGCGGAGCACCCCTTGGAAGACGGCGCCGCACGCCGCCATCAGGACAAGGGCTGCCGGGACCCGGCGGCTCTCCAGATGCAACCGCATGAGACGACCGACGCCCCGGGGTCGTCGGGGCCGGGTCGTCGGATGCGCCGACGCCACTTCTGCGGCGGCGTTTCTGGACCCGGCCATGGTCATGGCAGCTGGTCCAGGGTGAGATCACCCGACCGGAGGGCTGTGAGATGGGACGTGAGCCACGCACGTTGCGCCGCGATGGGCTGTGAGGCGAAGCGCTCGGCGGCCGCGTAGATCGGCGATCCCTTCTGCGGTGGCCCTGGGAGCCCGCCATTTCCCCCGATCGTCACGGACGACGAGGGCGCGAGCAGCCCGGGCTGGCGAGCGAAGGGGACACCGACCCGGCTCAGCAGAGCCGCAAGGACCGACTGCTGGGCGGGAGTACCCCCACGAAGTCCAGCGCCCACGAACGCATGGAGGAACAGGAACCTCAGCTGGTCTTCGAGTCCCGCGATCTCCGCGGGCCGGAAATCCAGGTTGCCCAATGAGAGGTCGAAGGCCGGAAGGCTGGCGGTGACGTTGACGGTCGCGGACTGCGAGGGCCCCCCATAGCTCGCAGCGACCTGGGCGACACGCCGCGGTGCGCCAGGCAAGCCGTCGACCTCGCTGAGCACTGGATCGAGGTCCGCCGCGACGCCGGGAAGGTAGGAGCGGTAGGCAGGGTGGAGGCAGACAGGGAGGGCCCCGGCACTGCAGACGGGCGTGTAGGAGATCGCACGGTCGCTCGCACCGCCGTCGAGCAAAGGGATCACCACGCCATGGGCCTCGACGCGGGCAGTGCCGAGCAGCCCGATGCCGGTCCCGGCCACGGCCAGCCCGGCCAGGGTCACGGAGGCGGCCAACAGGGCTCTTCGCAGGCCGC
>JAJZVL010000011.1 GCA_021845725.1 Actinomycetes bacterium
TGCTCGAGCGCGGGGGCTCGAGCACCGAGCGGGGCCGCAGGGGATCGACAGTTGCAGGAAGGACGCTCGCACGATGTCGGGTCACTCCAAGTGGGCAACCACCAAGTACCGCAAGGGCGCGCAGGATGCCGCGCGATCGAAGCGGTTCGTGAAGCACATACGGTCGTTGGAGGTGGCCGCGCGCGAGGGTGGTGGCGACCTGAACAACAACGCGGCGCTGCGCACCGCATTCGAGCGTGCACGCGCCGACTCCATGCCGATGGACACGATCGATCGTGCGATCAAGCGCGGCACCGGTGAGCTGGAGGGCGTCCGCTACGAGGCCGTCTCCTACGAGGGGTACGCGCCAGGCGGGGTGGCCGTCATCGTCGAGACCCTCACGGACAACCGGAACCGCACCGCTGCGGAGCTGCGGAACCTGTTCACGAGGAACGGCGGCTCGCTCGCCGAGCCTGGAGCGGTGAGCTGGCAGTTCGAGCGCAAGGGGGTGGTCGAGCTCGACCGCTCGCTCGACGAGGACGCGATCACCGAGGCGGCGGCCGACGCGGGGGCCGAGGACGTCGTCGACGTCGGGGAACGCTGGCAGGTGGTGTCGGCTGCGACCGATCTCGGCGCGGTGCGTGCGAGCCTCGAGGCGGCCGGGATGGCGCCACTCAGCGCGGAGCTCACCTTGGTGCCCACGACCACGGTCGACATCACCGAGCCTCAGGAGGCCCAGCGCGTCCTCCGGCTCCTCGACGCCATCGAGGACCATGACGACGTCCAGGCCGTTCATGCCAACTACGACATCCCCGAGGCGGTCCTCGCCGGCTACGCCGGCTGAGCCGGCGGATCGCCTGGCGCAGGCGCTGAGGCGACCGCGCTCGTGCGTCCATGCAAGCCAGCGCCGGGGGGTTCGGCTGCGATAGCGTCGAACGCATGTTCGTGATGGGCATCGACCCGGGGCTCTCGCGCTGCGGGTACGGCGTCGTGGTCGCAGCCGACGGTGTGACGGCGCGCCCGGGCGTCCTCAGCGCCGTGGCTGCCGGTGTCCTCGAGACCGACCCGGAGGCACCGCTGCCAGAGCGGCTCTGGCTGCTCCGAGAGGAGCTGCGAAGCGTGATGGCCGAGCAGCGGCCTCAGGTCGTCGCGGTCGAGCGTGTCTTCTTCCAGGTGAATGCACGCACCGCGATGTCGGTCGGGCAGGCGAGCGGCCTTGCGCTCGCCGAGGCCGCGGCCTCGGGCTGCGAGGTCGTCGAGTACACGTCCAACGAGGTGAAGCAGGCACTCGCGGGCTGGGGTGCCGCCGACAAGGGGCAGGTGCGCGGGATGGTCGCGGCGGTGCTGGGGCTCGCCACCATCCCCGGGCCTCCGGACGTCGCCGACGCGCTCGCGCTCGCTCTGTGCCATCTCTTCGCCGAACCGGTGCGACGCGCGGTCGACGCCGCGACGCTCGGCAAGGCGGCACGGTGATCGGCTCGTTGCGCGGCAAGCTGGCGTGGCGCGGTGCTGACGGCGACCTGCTCGTCGAGGTCGGCGGCATCGGGTACCGGGTGAGCGTTCCGGGGCGAACCGCGGTCGCGCTCGGCGCGGTGGGCAGCGACGTCTTCCTCCACGTGCACACCCATGTCCGCGAGGACGCGATCGTGCTCTACGGGTTCGCTCACGACGAGGAGCGCCGGTGCTTCGAGGCGCTTCTCGGCGCTCACGGCGTCGGCCCGGCGCTCGCCCTGTCGGTGCTCTCCTCGCTTTCGCCCGCTGCCCTGTCGGCGGCCGTGCTCGAGGACGATGCCGAGACCCTGTGTGCCGTCCCCGGGATCGGCCGTAAGACGGCGGCTCGCCTGCTCATCGATCTGAAGAGCCGTCTCGACGTGCCCGAGCGCTCCGCTGCGGACGCCGGCGCGGGGTCCGCCCGTGCCGAGGCGCGGGCGGCGCTCGCCGAGCTCGGCTACGCCCCCGAGGAGATCCGCCGTGCGCTCGAGGGACGGCGCGAGGATGTCGGGGTGGAGGAGCTCTTGAAGCTCGCCCTGCGGGACCTGGCCGGACGATGATCCGCCGATGACCCGAAGGGAGGTCCTCGTCCCTGGACAGGACGGGCCGGCACCGCGCGGTCCGGCCCACCAGGACAGCGCTGCACGGCACGGCGCGCACAGGGTCGAGCCTGGCGTACCGCGCGCTGTGGATCCTTCGGAGGGTGCCGACGACGACGCCGAGTACGACGCGGACCTGCGGCCCCGGCGTCTCGAGGAGTTCGTGGGCCAGCCCGATCTCGTCGAGCATCTCGGGATCGTGCTCCAGGCGGCACGCGGGCGCCGCCAGCCGGTCGACCACATTCTCTTCGCGGGACCCCCGGGCCTCGGGAAGACCTCTCTTGCGGGCATCGTGGCTGCGGAGATGGGTGTCGGTCTTCGGGTGACCTCGGGGCCCGTGCTCGCTCGCGCCGGCGACCTCGCCGCGCTGCTCACGGGCCTCCAGGAGGGGGACGTGCTCTTCATCGACGAGATCCACCGGCTCCACCGGTCGGTCGAAGAGGTCCTCTACCCTGCGATGGAGGACGCCAAGATCGACATCCTCATCGGCAAGGGACCTACCGCGCGTTCCATCCGGCTCGACCTGCCGCACTTCACGCTTGTCGGCGCGACGACGCGGACGGGCCTGGTCGCCGGGCCCCTGCGAGACCGGTTCGGGTTCGTCGGGCGGCTGGACCTCTACGAGCCAGAGGACCTCGAGGCGATCGTGCTGCGTTCGGCGCGGATCCTGGGCACCGAGGTCGAGCACGAGGGCGCGCGGCGGATCGCGACGCGGGCGCGCGGCACGCCGCGGGTGGCGAACCGCCTCCTGCGCCGGGTGCGCGACTTCGCGGAGGTCCGCGGCGACGGAACGGTGACGGCGCAGACCGCAGAGGAGGGGCTGACGCTGTTCGGGATCGACGGCCTCGGCCTCGACAAGGTCGACCGGGCGATCCTCGGCGCGCTGTGCGACCTCTTCGGCGGCCGGCCGGTCGGGCTCACGACGCTCGCACAGTGCGTGGGGGAGGAGCCCGACACCATCGAGGACGCCTACGAGCCCTACCTGTTGCAGCAGGGGCTCATCCAGCGCACGCCGCGAGGTCGAGTGCCCACGGCACGGGCCTGGGCGCACCTTGGTGCCGCTCCTCCCGAAGCCGCCCTCTTCTGAGGCTCCTCTCGAAGCCCCCGGCCGAGATCTCGAGAAGAACGTCAGGTGCGGATGCCTCGCGCGCCGCGTCGAGGGTCGCAAGGCTGTATCGTGACAGGCCTGTGCGGGCAGTCCGACATGATGTCCTTTACCCGAGGGGGTGGTCCTGATGACCGGTGCGACCTTCGCACTTCTGGCCGCGACGTCGGGTAAGACGACGAGCAGCGGCGGCACGACCTTCATCATCTTCCTGGTGCTGATCGCGCTCGTGGGCTACTTCCTGTTGATCCGGCCCCAGAAGCAGAAGCAGCGGCGCCAGCGCGAGCAGCAGCAGACCGTCGGGGTCGGTGAGGAGGTCCTCACCGTCGGGGGCATCGTCGGCAGGGTCGTAGCGGTCGACGCAGACCGGGTGACCATCGTCTCGGGTGGCGACACGGTGGGCTTCCCGGCCGTGGGGAGCGAGCCGACGAGGCTCGTTCTCGTGCGCAATGCGATCTCCCGCAGGATCGAGCCTCCGGTCCCGGACGCTGCTGCGGCTGACCTCTCCGGGGACGACGGGGAGGTTGACGCCGCAATGGGCGCCGACGGCGCAGCGGATGCGTTCGACGGTCACATGAACGGCCACATGAACGGTCAGGTGGACGCTCACGACACGACGTTCGAAGACGGAGCCTCGAGCGAGGGCGCCCAGAGCGAAATCGAGGGCACGGGCACGTGAGCCCTCCGTCGTCGCGCGCTCGAGCACGACGGCAGCGGTCATTGGTGGTCAGCCTGGCGATCGTCATCGTGATCGCCGTGGGATCGCTCGCCGGGACGTTGGCCGCGCATTGGTCACCGCGTCTCGGGCTCGACCTCGACGGCGGCTTGTCCGTGATCTACAAGCCGGCGCGCAAAGTGTCCCAGTCGGACCTGAACCAAACGGTGACGATCCTGACGAACCGCGTCAACGGCCTCGGCGTGTCCGGGGCGACGGTCGGTACGCAGGGCGGTGACATCCTCGTCCAGGTTCCCGGCATCAAGAACGGCCACCAGGTCCTCAAGACGATCGGGGAGACCGCCCAGCTCTACTTCCGCCCTGCCCTGTGCGGCGCCCCGGCATACAACCCGAAGGCGGCGAAGTCTGCGAAGCCCCCCTCCGGCCCGCTGCCGGCCTGCACAGCGGCGAGCCAGCTGACCGAGGCCAACATCGGCGTCCGGCCCTCAGCGGGGACAACATTCGGCGAGAACAGCGTTCCCGTCGACAGGGCGTTGGCCGCCTACCCGAGCACGAAGCCGACACAGGACGCGAAGACAAAGACCGTCCTCTTGCCTGCGAACCCGGGGGCCGGGCAGTACACGCGCTACCTGCTCGGTCCCGCTGCCCTCACCGGGCATGCGGTTGCCTCCGCCGTGGCCCAGCAGACACAGCTGGGCAAGTGGGTCGTGAACTACACGCTCACCTCGAAGGGCTCGCCGGAATGGGACAGCCTGGCCCAGAAGTACTTCCACCAGATCATCGCGATCGAGCTGGACGGCAGGGTCTACTCAGCTCCGATCATCCAGCCCTCGCAGTCGACGTTCTCGTCGTTCGGCGGAAGGGGAGAGATCTCGGGCCACCTGAGCGAGACACAGGCCAAGACGCTCGCTCTCGCCATGCAGTACGGCTCGTTGCCCGTGCGGCTGATCCCCCAGACGACGGAGACCGTCTCGCCGACGCTGGGGCACTCTGCCCTCGTCGCCGGTCTCGGTGCCGGGCTCGCAGGTCTGCTGCTCGTCTTGCTCTACGCAATCGTCTACTACCGGCTCCTCGGTGTCGTGGTCTTCAGCGGCCTGGCGGTGACCGGGGCTCTGCTATGGGCGATCATCTCGGCGCTCGGCCACACCTCGGTCGCGCCGAGCTTCGACCTCGCCGGCGTGACGGGCATCATCGTGTCGATCGGCATCACGGTGGACTCCTACATCGTCTACTTCGAGCGTCTGAAGGACGAGGCGAGAGCAGGCCGGACCGTTCGGACGAGCGTGGACCGCGGCTTCGCCAGCGCGTGGCGAACGGTCCTCGCCGCGGACACCGTCTCCCTCGGTGCCGCGGTCGTGCTGTTCTTCGTGGCTGTGGGGGCGGTCAAGGGCTTCGCCTTCTTCCTCGGGCTTTCGACGATCATGGACATCTTCATGACGTACTTCTTCACGCGGCCTCTCGTGGTGCTGCTAGGTCGTAGTGACCGGCTCGTCGGCGGTCGCCGGATGGGGATCTCGAAGGGCCTCGCGGTGAGCACCGAAGCCGAGGCGGCATGAGCGGACGCGACGACATGATCGGGCGCGACGGCACGGGCCGGCACGCAGGCACAGCGGAGGTCGAGGGGCGCGACGGCGTGGCTGGACGGCTGGAGGACGAGGCCGCAGGTGGCAGTGACGAGCCCGGCGAGGTCACCGAGGACGAGCTCGTGGCAGACGAGGTCGGGCGAATCGCCGCGCGTGCGCCGCGCCCCCCGCGTGGGCCCAGGCGCCCGGGGCCGTTCCGACGTCTCTATCGCGGTGAGACCTCCTTCGACTTCGTCGGGCGCCGGCGATGGTGGATCGCCATCTCGTCGGTCATCATCCTCGCCGGCATCCTCTCCCTGGGGGTGCGGGGGTTGAACCTCGGCATCACATTCAAGGGCGGCCAGGCCTGGACGGTGAAGGCGCCCGGGGTCACCCAGACCCAGGCGCTCGACGCGGTCCAAGGGGTCGGGCTGAGCCAGCCGACGGTCGAGGTCATCGGCACCGGGGGAAACGAGACGGTGCGGGTCACCGCCGACCTGAACGCGCTGAGCGCGTCGGCGCGCACAGCGGAGACAGCCAAGGTGCGCGGAGCGCTGGCGAAGTTGGCGAAGGTGACAAGGACAGCGGTGTCGGAGACAACCGTCGGGCCGACCTGGGGCGGTCAGGTCACCCAGAAGGCCGTCATCGCGCTGATCGTCTTCCTTGTCCTCGTGGCGGTCTACATCAGCATTCGCTTCGAGCCGAAGATGGCGGTCGCCGCGTTCGCCGCGTTGCTCCACGACTTGCTCGTGACGGCTGGCGTCTACTCGCTCGCGGGGTTCCAGGTCACCCCTGACACGGTGATCGCGGTGCTCACCATCCTCGGGTACTCCCTCTACGACACCGTCGTCGTGTTCGACCGTGTCCGCGACAACGCGAAAGGCCTCGGCGCGACCGGTCGGATGACCTACTCGGAGATGGTCAACCTGTCGATGAACCAGACGCTGGCGCGCTCGATCAACACCTCGCTCGTGGCGATCCTGCCCGTGCTCTCGGTGCTGCTCGTCGGTGCCGAGCTGCTCGGGGCGACGACCTTGCAGAACTACGGCCTCGCGCTGTTCATCGGGCTGCTCTCAGGTGCCTACTCGTCGATCTTCATCGCCTCGCCGATCCTCGCATGGCTGAAGGAGCGTGAGCCGCGCTATGCGGCCATGCGCCAGCGCATCGAGGCGAAGGGCGAGCGTCTTGGCCTTCTCACGCCGAAGGCCGCAGCTGCGCTCTCGAGCGGCTCCTTTGGTGGGGCGGCCGCGCGTGCCGCCCGCGAGGCGAGGACCGGTGGTGCGCTGCGCCCCGGTCAGGCGCGCGGCGCGCGCCGACCGGCAGCTCCGGTCGCGGCGGCGGCCACCGCGACGCTCGATCCGCTCGCTGTGGTACCTGCGGCCAACGGGGGGGCGGCCAACGGGGGAGCGGCCAACGGGGGAGCGGCCACCGACGGGGTGCCAGACGGCACGGGCGGCGGGACGCGGGGGACACTGGCAGGCAAGCAGGACGCGGCGGGGCGCTCGGGGCCGCGTGCCCAGCAGCGGCCGTCCCAGCCGCGGCGCCAAGGCTCGCGCTCGCGCAAGGGGAACCGGAACAAGCGCCGTCGCTGAGGCCCTTCGCCGGTGGCTTTCGAAGGCGCCGCTCGCGCACGGGGCGCAGCGACCGTCGCTCGTCCGGGTAGCGTGATGGGATGGTGACGCTGGCAAGGGTCGGCGGCGACGATGCTGTCCACGTGGAGTCCGGGTGCCTCGGCGAGGACCTGGACCCGGTGCTCCGGACGTTCGCCGCCCGTCACCCTGACGCGGACCTCACCCCGGTCCTCTTGGCCGCCGGCCTGGCGGCCAAGGCCCACGACGGGCAGTTCCGCCGATCCGGGGAGCCCTATGTCACGCATCCCATCGCCGTCGCCGGGATCGTCGCAGAGCTCGGTCTCGACACCCCTGCGGTGGCGGCTGCCCTCCTCCACGATGCGGTCGAAGACGGTGGGCTCACGCTGGAGGTGCTGGAAGCGGAGCTCGGGCCCGTCGTCGCTGCGATCGTCGACGGGGTGACGAAGCTCGATCGCCTCCAGTTCGACTCGAAGGAGCAGCAGCAGGCCGCCACGATCCGCAAGATGCTGCTCGCGATGGCGAGCGACTGGCGCGTGCTCCTCATCAAGCTGGCCGACCGGCTCCATAACATGCGAACCCTTGCGGTGATGCCGGACTGGAAGCAGCGGCGCATCGCGACCGAGACCATCGACGTGTACGCGCCGTTGGCCCACCGCCTCGGTGTCCAGCAGGTCCGCTGGCAGCTCGAGGACCTCGCCTTCGCGACGCTGCACCCGCGGCGCTACGCCGAGATCGAGCAGATGGTCGCCGTCCGCGCCCCTCAGCGCGAGGAGTACGTCGCACGTGTCCTCGTCTCGGTGCGTGAACGGCTCGAGGCTGCAGGCATCGAGGCCGAGGTGACCGGGCGTCCGAAGCACCTGTGGAGCATCTACGAGAAGATGGTCGTGCGGGGCAAGGAGTTCGACGACATCCACGATCTGGTCGGCATGCGTGTGATCGTCGCCAGCGAGAAGGACTGCTGGGCGGCGCTGGGCGCGATCCACGCCATCTGGCCACCGGTGCAGGGACGCTTCAAGGACTACATCAACACGCCGAAGTTCAACCTCTACCAGTCGCTGCACACGACGGTGATCGGGCTCGACGGAAAGCCCATCGAGGTCCAGATCCGGACCCAGGAGATGCACCGCCGCGCGGAGTACGGGATCGCCGCGCACTGGGGCTACAAGGAGAAGGAGGACGTCTCCTCCGAGATCGCCTGGATGCAGCGGATCTCCGACGTGAACCAGGAGACGACCGATCCGCTCGAGTTCCTCGAGGCCTTGAAGCTCGACCTCGAGCAGGACGAGGTCTACGTGTTCACCCCGAAGGGGAAGGTCATCGCGCTCCCGGCGCGCTCGACGCCCGTCGACTTCGCGTACGCGATCCACACGGAGGTCGGCCACCGCTGCATCGGCGCGAGGGTGAATGGACGACTGGTCCCCCTCGACACGAGGCTCGCATCCGCGGACACGGTGGAGATCTTCACCTCGAAGTCTCCGAGCGCCGCACCGTCGCGGGACTGGCTGGACATCGTGGCCTCCTCCCGTGCGCGTAACAAGATCCGCCAGTGGTTCAGCAAGGAGCGGCGCGACGACGCGATCGAGACCGGTAGAGAGGAGCTGACGAAGGCGCTCCGGCGAGAGGGGATGCCCCTGCACAAGGTGCTGTCCTCGAGCGCACTGGCCCAGGTCGCCGCGGCGATGAACCTCACCGACACCGATGCCCTGTTCGCGGCGATCGGGGAGCACCAGGCGTCCGCTCAGTCGGTGGTGCAGCGGCTGGCCCGCGAGCTGCGTCCCGGCGAGCCCGAACAGCTCCCCACGACCGCCACGCGCGCCGCCGGTCGGACCCGCCGCAGCGGGGTCGCCGCAGGCCTCTATGTCGAGGGTCTCGACGATGTGATGGTCCACCTCGCCCGTTGCTGCACGCCGGTCCCCGGCGACCAGATCCTCGGGTTCGTCACCGTGGGTCGTGGCGTGTCGGTGCACCGAGCGGATTGCTCGAACGCGATGGCGCTTGCCCGGGGATCGGGCGAGCGCCTGATCGACGTGGAGTGGGATCGGGGCGTCGAGGGCGTCTTCCTCGCGACGGTGGAGGTCCTGGCCTTCGATCGCGAGCGGCTGCTCGCCGACGTCAGCCGTGTGGTGTCCGAGCACCACCTGAACATCGTGGCAGCACGCACGGTGACTGCGCCCGACCGCGTCAGCCGGATGTCGTTCGAGGTGGAGCTCGCCGACCCGACTCACCTCCAGTCCGTGCTCGCGTCGCTCAAGCATCTCGACGGCGTGTTCGACGCCTTCCGCGTCCTTCCCGGCAAGAAGGGCTGAGCGTGCCAGGCGGAACGGACGACCAGGGAGCGCCGCGCGCCCCGACCGGCACGAGGGACCTCTTGTGGCCCGAGTCGTGGAGGTTCGAGACGATGGTCGAACGCTTTCGGGCGCACGTCGAGGCCGCGGGGTACGGCCTGGTCCAGAGCCCGGTGTTCGAGTACGCCTCGGTGTTCCGCCGCGGGATCGGGGAGCACAATGACGTTGTCGGCAAGGAGATGTACGAGTTCGCCGATCGGGACGGTCAGATGCTCGCCCTGCGTCCCGAGGGCACCGCGTCGGTGGTGCGCGCCTACGTCCAGCATCGCCCGGTCCTGCCGTGGAAGGCGTGGTACGCGGCGCCCTTGCTGCGCCACGAGCGGCCGCAGGCGGCACGCTACCGGCAGCACCACCAGCTCGGGATCGAGGTCCTCGGGGTGGGCGATGCTGACCTCGACGTGGAGGTGATCTGGGTCGCGCAGGTCTTCCTCGCGGGGCTCGGCCTCACGGACTACTCGCTGCGCATCGGGTCGATGGGCGACCGCAAGTGCCGTCCCGGCTACCTCGAGCAGCTGGTCAGGTACCTGGCCGCGCGCGAAGGGGAGCTCTGCGACGAGCACCGCGTGCGCTATCGCGCGAACCCGATGCGCGTCCTCGACTGCAAGCGCTCCGAGTGCCGGGCGGTGACGGCTGACGCGCCGAAGCTCGTGGGCCACCTCTGCGACGACTGCGCCGCGCATCTGTCACGCGTCGAGGAGGGACTGCACGCGCTCGGGATCCCTTTCGACCTCGATCCGGGGCTCGTCCGGGGGTTCGACTACTACACGCGCACGCTCTTCGAGTTCGCTTCCGGGGCGATCGAAGCTGCCCAGAACGCCCTGTGCGGTGGCGGCCGCTACGACGGGCTGGTGGAGATGCTCGGAGGCGACCCGACGCCGGGCATTGGCTTCGGCATGGGGATCGAGCGCGCCCTGGTCGCGTGCGACGCCGAGGGCGTCTTCCCCGCTGCACCGCCGCCGCTCGACGCCTTCGTCGTGGACACCGCCGGTGGAGCGGTCGCTCGCGTGCTCACGGCGCGCCTTCGAGAGGTGGGGTTGCGGGTGGACCGCGCGTTCGACGGCCGTTCGATGAAGGCGCAGATGAAGCTCGCCGATCGCTCGGGTGCGATCGTTGCGCTCATCGTCGGTCCGCAGGAGGCCGCGACCGGCGCGGTCGTCGTGCGGCCGCTGCGAAGCGGCGGCGACCAGGAGGAGGTTCCTGTGTCGTCGGTCGTCGACGCGGTGCGAAAGGCCCTCGAGACGGCGGTGGGGACGACGCCAGGACGGTCGTGGCGATGACCAGGACACAGAACTTCACAGAACGAAACAGTCCGGCGGGAGGTCGGGAGATGACGAGCGCGACGTCGATGCGCACTGGGCTCTGCGGCGAGCTGGGCGTCGACGACGTCGGCACGAAGGTGCGGTTGTGCGGGTGGGTGGCACGGCGGCGCGAGCACGGCGAGCACCTCGCGTTCGTGGACCTGCGGGATCGCAGCGGGATCGTCCAGTGCGTCGTCGACGGATCGGTGGAGCTCCGCAACGAGTACGTCGTGGCGGTGTCGGGGGTCGTGCGCCTGCGCCCGGCGGGCATGGAGAACCCGTCCCTCTCCACCGGGGCGGTGGAGATCGGCGACTGCACGGTGGAGGTGCTCGCGACCGCCGAGCCCCCGCCGTTCCACGTGGAGGACAGGACCGAAGTGGACGAGGCCGTGCGGCTTCGCCATCGCTACGTCGACCTGCGACGTCCGAGGATGCAGGCGAACCTCCGGCTGCGCGCGGCGGTCGTCTCGGCGATCCGGGGAGCGATGGAGCGCCAGGGGTTCTGCGAGGTTGAGACCCCCCTGCTGTGGTCGCCGACCCCCGAGGGGGCCCGCGAGTTCGCGGTGCCGAGCCGGCTGCACCGCGGGGACTTCTACGTCCTTCCCCAGAGCCCGCAGATCGCCAAGCAGCTGCTGATGGTCGGGGGGTTCGACCGCTACTACCAGGTCGCACGGTGCCTGCGCGACGAGGACCTGCGCGCGGACCGCCAATTCGAGTTCACCCAGCTCGACATGGAGGCGTCGTTCGTCACCCAGGACGATGTCCTCGGCTTCGTCTCGGAGGCCGTCCTCGACGCGGCGCAGTGCGCGACGGGCGAGCGGCCTCCGCCGATCGAGCTGATGACGTGGGCCGAGGCGATGGACCGCTACGGCACCGACAAGCCGGATCTGCGCATCGAGACCGAGCTCGTCGACCTCGGTGAAGCCTTTGCCTCGACCCAGGTGCGCGCGCTGTCTGCACCGAGCGTGAAAGGGCTCCGGGTCCCTGGCGGAGCGGCGACGACGCGCTCACGGCTGGACACGCTCACCGAGCGAGCGAGGGCGCTCGGGGCGAAGGGTCTCGCGTGGTTCCGCGTCGGCGAGAGCGAGGGCGCGGCGACGCTCGACTCTCCGCTCGCCAGGATGCTGTCGGATGCCGAGCGAGACGCTCTGCTCCGCGTGAGCGCTGCGGTCCCGGGTGATCTCGTCCTCGCGCTGGCCGACGATCAGCGCACCGCCTGCACGGTCCTCGGTCAACTGCGCCTGGAGCTCGGAGCCAAGCCGGTCGGAGCGGGTCCACACCGCTACGTCTGGGTCGTCGAATTCCCGCTCTTCGAGTCGATGGGCGCCGACGGCCACCCGGTGCCTGCGCACCATCCCTTCACCATGCCCCATCCCGAGGACATCGATCGCATGGAGAGCGATCCCTTGTCGGTGCGCTCGCAGGCCTACGACCTCGTGCTCAACGGCTGGGAGCTGGGCTCGGGGAGCGTTCGGATCCACCGCGCCGACATCCAGGCGCGGGTGTTCAGGGCGCTGGGCATCTCGGACGAGGACGCGCAGTCGCGCTTCGGGTTCCTCACGGGCGCGTTCCGCTACGGCGCGCCGCCTCACGCGGGATTCGCGTTCGGGATCGACCGGCTGGTCGCGGTGCTGGCCGGAGAGGAGAGCATCCGCGAGGTGATCGCGTTCCCGAAGACCCAGTCGGGGGCGGACCCGCTCACCGGGGCTCCCAAGCCGCTCACGGCCTCGTCGCTCGCCGAGCTCGGGATCCGGATCGCCGGGAGGTGACCGGGCTGTTCGAGGCGGCGGCCGAGGAGCGGCTGCGGTCCCGTGCGCCGCTCGCCGCACGCCTGCGCCCCCGCACGCTCGACGAGGTGGTCGGCCAGCGGCACCTCCTCGGTCCGGGTGCGCCGCTGCGGGTGCTCGTCGAGCGGGACCGCATGGGTTCGGTGGTGCTCTGGGGGCCGCCGGGGAGCGGGAAGACCACCCTCGCGCGGCTCGTGGCGGAGACCACGAAGAAGGAGATGGTGGCCATCTCCGCGGTGGTCGCCGGCGTGAAGGACGTTCGTGAGGCGATCGAGGGAGCCCGCCGCCGGCTCGGGGAGCAGGGCCGGGGCACGATCCTCTTCGTCGACGAAGTGCACCGGTTCAACAAGGCGCAGCAGGACGTGCTCCTGCCGGCCGTCGAAGAGGGGGTCGTGGTCTTCGTGGGCGCGACGACCGAGAACCCGTTCTTCGAGGTGAACCCGCCGCTCATGAGCCGGGCGACCCTGTGGCGGCTCGAGCCCATCGACGACGCCGACATGGAGGAGCTGGTGCGCCGGGGGCTGGCCGCCGAGCGCGCCCGGGCAGCCGACGACGCGATCCGGGCGGTGGTCGGGGCAGCCGAGGGTGACGCACGCGCGGCGCTCACGACCCTCGAGGTCGCGGTGGCACTGGCTGTTGCGCGCGCCGGGGCGGACGTCGCGGAGCCCGTCGTCGTCACCGTCGACGATGTCGGGCGAGCCCGGGCAGGGCGGCTCTACCACCAGGGCGTCGACGAGCACTACGACCAGGTGAGCGCGTTCATCAAGAGCATCCGCGGCTCGGATCCCGATTCGGGGCTCTACTGGCTGGCGAGACTGCTCGACGCAGGCGAGGACGCGCGCTTCGTGGCCCGGCGCCTGGTGATCCTGGCAAGCGAGGACGTCGGGATGGCCGACCCACAGGGGCTCGTGGTGGCCGACGCGGCGGCGCGCGCGGTGGAGATGGTGGGGCTGCCAGAAGCGGCGCTGAACCTCGCCCACGCGGTCGTCTACCTCGCCTGTGCACCGAAGTCGAACCGGGTGACCGTCGCGCTCGGGCGAGCCCGCGACGACGTGCGCGGATCGCAGAGCGCAGAGGTCCCCGCACATCTGCGTGACAGCCACTACCGAGGTGCCGAGACGATGGGGCACGGAACCGGCTACCGCTACCCGCACGACGCGCCGGAAGGCTGGGTGCCCCAGCAGTACCGGCCGGCGGCGCTCGAAGGCCAGGTGTACTACGAACCGTCGGAGCACGGCGCGGAGCGAGACGTCGCTCGTCGCCTCTGGCGGCTCCGCCCGCGCGGCGGACAGCCTCCTGGTGCCGCGTAGCATCGGCGCCGGATGACCCCGCCGTTACCAGGTGCTCGGAGGGACTGACCAATGGGAGGGATGTCCCGCCCACTGCAGTTGCACAACCCCTTGGTGGTCGCCGCGTTCCACCGGGCGCTCGTCGACCGGTTCCTGGTCGTGCTCGCGGTCGCGGCGGCGCTCTCGCTGCTCTGGAGCGCGGTGTCCGCCGCCCGGCACCGCAGCATGTGCCGCGTCGTGGCGAACGACGAGGCAGGGCTCGGCGCAGGCCTCGGTGCAGGGCCGGGCGCAGCCGCGCTCACGGCCGTCGAGCCGCCTGGACGCCGGTTCGTGCGCCGCGCGTTCGGCCTGCTGTGGATCCTCGACGGCCTGTTGCAGGCGCAGAGCGCGATGCCGCTCGGGTTGCCCACGGGCGTCGTGCGGCCGGCGGAGGCGGGGTCGCCCGGCTGGGTCGTCCACCTGGTGAGCACCGGCACGACGGTCTGGAGCAACCACCCTGTCCAGGTGGCGGCGTCCGTGGTCTGGATCCAGGTCGCCATCGGGGTCGCGCTCCTGGTCGCTCCGCGGGGTCGCTGGTCACGAACCGCCGGCGTGGTGAGCGTCGGGTGGGGTCTGGTCGTGTGGGCCTTCGGCGAGGCCTTCGGCGGCCTCTTCGCCCCGGTCGCCCCCGGCCAGCAGTGGGCGTTCGGCTTCCCGGGGGCTGCGCTGGTGTATGTCGCGGCGGGCGTTCTGGTCGCGTTGCCCGAGCGCTGGTGGCGCGGCCCGCGCCTCGGCCGGGTCGTGACCGGCGCTCTCGGGATGTTCTTCCTCGTGATGGGGCTGCTCCAGGCGTGGCCCGGCCGTGCCACGTGGCGCGGCGGCCGTTCGGGGCCGATCGCGCAGATGGCTGCGGCGATGGCGAAGACGCCCCAGCCACGCATCCTGTCGCAGTGGGTCGCCGCGTTCGGTTCCTTCGACGCTGCCCACGGATGGGCCGTGAACCTGTTCCTCGTGGTGGTGCTCGCCCTGATCGGCGTGGCGCTGCTCACCGGCCGGCGGCGGGCCGTGCTCGTGGGAGCCGGGGGCGCGGTGGTGCTCCTGCTTGCCGACTGGGCGCTCGTGCAGGACTTCGGGTTCTTCGGCGGCCTTGGCACCGACCCGAATTCCATGGTGCCGACGCTCCTCGTGCTCGCCGGAGGGGTTCTCGCGTTCTTGTGGCCACCGGTCGAGGTGCGAGAGCCCGTGTTCGTCTCCGTGCGCAGTCTCGCCGAGACGCCAGCGTCGCGCCGCTGGGAGCTCCTGCACCCCGGCGTGCTCGCCCGCACGGCCGGGTTCGTGCTGACCGTCGTGGTGGGGCTCGTCGGCGCGGTCCCGATGGCGGTGGCGGGAGCGAGCCCGAACGCGTCCCCCATCGTGACCGAGGCGCTGAACGGGCTCCCGAGCCTGGTGGACGCTCCGGCCCCTCCGTTCAGTCTCGTCGATCAAGCCGGGCGTACGGCCTCGCTCGCGGGCTTGCGGGGCAAGGCCGTCGCCCTCACCTTCCTCGACCCGGTCTGCACGCGGACATGCCCGCTGATCGCGCAGACGTTGCGCCGGGCGGACGTGCTCCTCGGCGCCCGGGCGGCGAAGGTCGAGCTCGTGGCGATCGTGGCCAACCCCGTCTACCGATCGGTGGCGACCGTCGATGCGTTCGACCGCCAGGAGGGGCTGAACGGCGTTGGCAACTGGCTGTACCTCACCGGATCCAAGAGGCAGCTCGCGCAGGTGTGGAAGGCCTACGGCATCGAGGTCGAGCTGGCGCCGGCAGGAGCGATGGTGAACCACAGCGAGATCGTGTTCGTGATCGGTCCGCGAGGACGGATGCGAGCCGTGCTCAACTCGGACCCTGGTGCGACATCGAGCGCGCGCCTGTCGATGGCGACCTTGGTCTCCGACGAGCTGCGAGCCGTCATGGAGCGGTGAGGCGCGCGCGCACGGCCGCGGTCGACCACGAAGGACGTGTGCGTCCCGCCGGCCGCCTGTCGCGTCTTGCGGTCGCGGGCGCCACGCTCGTGTGCGGGATGGGCGCCTGGATGGCCGTTCCGGCAGGCGTGTCGGCTGGCACCACCGCCCGGTCACCCCGATCGGGGCATGCGGCGTACGCAGGTCCCGCGGACGCGGGGCTCGAGCAGAGCTGGACGAGCGGCGCATCGGCGTGGGCGGTCGTCGCGCTCGGCGACCTGGGCCGGAAGCTCGACACCTTCTGGGAGATCGTGGTCCGCCCTGCGGGTACGCCGCGATGGAGCGTGGTGACGCCTCCAGGGGTCGCGTCGAACGGTGGGTTCTCGGCCGCCGGGACGCCAGGAGGAAGCGGCGGGCCGGGCGTGGTGACCGCCGGGTTCCAGCCGAGCCAGTACCTCACGTACTCGCCGATCGCCTCGAGCAACGATGGCGGAAAGACGTGGACGGCCGGCACCCTGGCTTCCGGCTTGCTCCCGGTCGCCGACGCGGTCGCAGCGGAGCCCGACGGCGCGGTGCTCGCGCTGGTGCGGGCGAAGGGAGGCGCCCTCTTGCGCTCCGCGGGCTCCCTCACAGCGTGGAAGACCCTGGTCAGCCGGCGGGCGCTCGATGAGACCCGTGCCGGGCGCGCGTGCGGCGTCCTCGCGCTGAGCGCGGTGGTGGCGTCGGGCTCCTCCTCTCCGGAGCTGGGCGCGGCGTGCGGCGTGCCCGGCGTCGTGGGCCTGTTCCACCTCTCCTCGAGCGGCTGGGTGGCGACACACGTCCGGGTGCCCGCCGGCGCGCGTTCGACCTTCACGGTCCTCAGGCTCGCGTCCGGTCCGGTCGGGACATGGGCGCTTGCCGAGGGACGGGGACCACGCTCCGCGTCGCTCGTCGCGCTGTGGCGTGCGGGGCCCGCGGCGCGCTGGCGAGCGTCGCCGCAGGTACGGCTCCACGGCTCGGTCCTCTCGACGGCCGCGCTCGGGGGCCGCTCGCTGCTGATCGCCACCGGCAGCGGGTTCCGAACGCAGGATCTCCTTTGGACCGGGGGGCCGGGGACCCACTGGCGGTCCCTCGGCCCGCCTCCCGCCGGGACTCAGGTGGTCGTTCCCGCTCCCGGTCTCGCTTCGCTCGCGCCTGCGGGTGCGGCGCCGGCTGCGGGTCCTGGCCCCCTCAGCGCGCTCGTCGTGGCGGGCAGCGAGGTGACCGTCTGGCATCGGGCACCCACGGGTCGCTGGGGACCCAGCGCCCAGAGGCTGCACGTGCCGGTCGAGTACGGGTCTTCGACATGATGCCCGGCGAGCACACGGCTGGTCGAGACGTCGTAACGACGATCCGGCGGGTCAGGGGTGCCGCACGATCGCGATTGCTCCCATGGCCAAGAAGAGTGCCGTGAGGTACGTGATCGAGTAGGCGAACAGCCTCATCGCCCGTTTCGGGCTCTGGTCGGATCGAAGCGCGAGCGCGTACGAGAAGAGCCCCGCGTCCAGTGCGACGGTGATCCCGACGAACACCCAGCCCAGATGCGAGACGAAAGCCAGCAGCACCGACAGGGCCGTGACGAGCGCGCTGTACGCGAGGATCTCGCGGACCACACGCGCGGTGTCGACGACGGAAGGCAGCATCGGAACCGATGCCCTCGAGTAGTCGTCTCGATGGCGAATGGCGAGCGCCCAGAAGTGTGGGGGAGTCCAGGCGAAGACGACGCCGAACATCACCCACGCGGGCGCGCCCAGATGTCCGGTGACCGCGCTCCAGCCGACGAGGGCGGGGACGGCGCCGGCGGCACCGCCGATCACGATGTTGCTCCGGTATCGGCGCTTCATCCACACCGTGTAGACCCCGACGTAGAAGAGCGCGGCTGCCAGTGCGAGGAGCGCCGAGAGCAGGTTCACGGTGAGCCAGAGCAGCAGGAAGGCCGAGACCTCGAGACCGACGGAGAGCACGAGCGCGTCGGACGGCGAGACCGCTCCCGACACGAGCGGGCGGCGGCGCGTCCGGTCCATGACCGCGTCGATGTCGCGGTCGTAGAACATGTTGAACGCGTTGGCGCCTCCGGCGGCGAACGTCCCTCCGATCACCGTCATCGCGACGAGCCGGAACGATGGGACGGAACGAGAGGCGACGAACATCGCCGGGACCGTCGTGATGAGGAGCAGCTCGATGATCCGGGGCTTCGTGAGAGCGACCAGACCACTGAGACGGGCCGGGACCGACGGGAGGAGATGATGTCGCGTCTCCGCGCTGGAGACTTGCTGCACGTGGCGACGATAGTCGCTGCACGGCGACCGATGGCTCGCGCGATCCGCCGTGGCGTTCGGCGCGCGACCGGTCCTGCACCGCTGGCGGGCTGCCAGCTACGCTCGTGGGGTGAACGCCGCCGACGTCGTCGTGGTGGTCGCGGCCGGCATCGGCTCCCTCGGAGCCATCGTCTCGCTTGCAGCCGCATTCGTCCTGGTGAACCAGGTCCGCCGGCTCGAGCGCGGCATCGAGGCTCTGCGTCATGAGGCGCTCCTGCTCGTGGAGGAGGCGCATGCCGCCGCCGGGCACGCCGCGACGGAGATCGCCCGCGTGGACGCCGTCCTCGCCGATACCGAGGTGGTCACGGCCACCGTCGACCACGCGGCGCGCATCGCGAGGCGCGCGTTCGCCAATCCGGTCGTGAAGGTCCTCGCGTGGCGTGCAGGGGCCGTCGGGGGGCTCCGGCGGCTTCGTGGCGCACAGGATCCCCAGAGCGCCTCGACCGTCGGCACCCATGGGCGCGGTCGGCACGGCACGAACGTCGCGATCGAGGCCGCGGCACTGCCGGCGTCCCGCCGGACGCTCACGGGTCCGCGCTGATGGTGCGGCGCCCGCTGTGGCTCGGTGCGGGGATCGCCCTCGGGGTAGGGGGCACCTTGTGGGCCGAGCGGCGCGTGCGGCGCCAGGTGCGGCGCGCGGCCTCGCTGCTGTCGCCCGTCGTCGCCGGGAGCGAGGTGGTTCAGGCAGCCCGAGAGATGGGCAGCACGATGCGCGACGCACTCGACGTCGCGCGGGCCGAGCGGCGCCGCCGCGAGGCGGAGCTGTGGCGACGGATCGGCGAGCCGAGGGGTGAGCTGGAGGCTGTGCACCTGGTTGGCGCCGAGTCCGAGCCAGTGCCGCAGAAGGCACGGGCAAGGGACAGACGGGCAGGGGGGGCACAGGCACGCGGGACCACGAGGCGCCGCCGGTAGTCTGCGGCGCCATGGACGTCGACGAGCAGCGGGCTGCGTGCAGCGGCGCGCTTACGGCGTCGGAAGAGGGGCTCGTGGGAGAGACGCCATGACGAGGTCCGTCGGTGTCGACCTCGGCGCGCGGCGCATCGGCGTCGCGGTCAGCGACGCTACGGGGTCGATGGCCTTCCCTCGTCCCCCGATCGCGCGGCACGCGGAGCGCGGGCTCGACCACCGTGCGATCGCCGAGGTGGCGGCAGAGCTGGGAGCAGAGGTGGTCGTGGTGGGGCTTCCCCTGTCCCTCGACGGCAGCCGCGGGCCCGCTGCGCGCTCGGTCGAGGAGGAGGCTGCTGCCCTCACGACGCTGCTCGGCGCACGCGGGGTGCGGGTCGAGACCTATGACGAGCGGTTCACGACGGTCACCGCAGAGAGCGCCCTTGCCTCCGCGGGCGTCGGGGGTCGGCAGCGCCGGCCGCGGGTGGACAGCGCGGCGGCGACGGTGCTGTTGCAATCGTGGCTCGACTCGAGATGAGCGCGCACCGAGGCCGCCACGCTCGATCGGAGCCTGCGTCGCGGGGTACCGGGACCGGACGCCGCGGGCGATTCACGCGCCGCGGGAGGATCGTCGTGGCGGCGATCGTCGGGCTCGTCGTGCTGGCCGGCGCGGTCGGGTGGTACGAGTCGGAGTCGCACCCCTTCGGCCGGCCCGGGCCCCCCGTGCTCGTCGACGTGCACCGCGGTGAGCCGTTCGAGGCGATCGCGAGCGCGCTCGCGAAGAGCCAGGTGATCGGGACATCCTTCGCCTTCCACGTCTGGTCATTGGTGCACGGCACGCCGACCGTGCGCCCCGGCACCTACCAGCTGCACCGCAACCTCTCGTTCTCCGCGCTGAGCGCCCTTCTCGGGGCAGGGCCGAACGTGGCGGAGCTGACCGTCGTGCCGGGCATGACCATCTCGGAGATCGCCGCCGAGCTGTCGTCGATGCCGGGGACCCTCGCGCACGCGTTCTCCGACGCGGGCCGGGCGGGCCGGGTCCGTTCACCCTTCCAACCCGCCTCCGGGGGCTCGCTCGAAGGGCTCATCGGCAGCGGCACCTACGAGATCCTGCCCGGAGAGAGCGGTCATGCGCTCCTGGCCAGCATGGTCGCCCGCTTCGTCGCTCGAGCCCGCTCCGTGGGGCTCACGCCGTCGACGACGTTCGCCGGACTGGATGCCTACCAGCTCGTCACGCTCGCGTCGATCGTCCAGAAGGAGGGTTACTTCACTCGCTACATGGGAGATGTCGCCCGCGTGGTCTACAACCGCCTCGCCGACGGCATGAACCTGGACATGACATCGACGGTCCTCTACTCCCTCGGCAAGGACGGCGGGAAGGTGACGCCGGCGGACGAGCTGGTCACAACGCCGTACAACACGTACCTGCATGCGGGGCTCACGCCCACCCCGATCTGCACGCCCTCCGTCCAGGCACTGGGTGCGGCGCTGCACCCGCCGGCGGGTCCGTGGCTCTACTTCGACCTGGTGACAGATCGAGAGGGGATCATGAAGTTCGCCTCGACCTACACACAGCAGCTGGCACTCGTCCAGGAGGCCGCAGCGAACGCCCAGCGGCATGCCTCGAGCGGCTCGGCGGGCGCGCATCCACCGGGGTCGGCCACATGAGCGGGTCCGTTGCGGCAGGCGAGCCGGGTTGGCCGGCGGGCACGTCCGTCGTTGTCGGCGTGATCGGCGACCCGGTGCGCCATTCGCTCTCGCCGGTGCTGCACAACGCGGCGTTCGCGGCCCTGGGTCTCGATTGGGTGTCGGTCGCGTTCTCGGTGCCTCCAGCCTCGCTGGACGCGGCGCTCGCCGGCGCCCGCGCGCTCGGCGTGCGCGGCCTGTCGGTCACGATGCCGCACAAGGAAGCCGTGGCCGCGAAGGTCGACCGCACGAGCCCAACCGCTGCGCGGCTGGGCGCGGTCAACTGCGTCGTCATCGAGCCCGACGGCCTGGTTGGCGAGAACACCGACGGCCAGGGCTTCGTTGCCGCGCTGCACCGAGGGGCGGGGTTCGACCCCTCCGGACGCAGGTGCCTGGTGGCGGGTGCCGGCGGCGCGGCAAGGGCGGTGGTGCTCGCGCTGGCAGAGGCAGGAGCGTCCGAAGTCGTCGTCGTCGGCCGGTCCCCGGTCCGGGTCGCCGACGCCGCGAGCCTTGCCGGAAGGGTCGGGCGGGCGGGCGTGCCGTCGGAGGCGGCGGACGCCGAGCTCGTCGTGAACGCGACGCCCCTCGGCATGGCCGGCACGACGGAGGCCGGTGCGCTCCCGCCGATCGATCCTGTCCTTCTCGGCCCTGGCCAGCTCGTCATGGACCTCGTGTACGCGCCGCGCCCGACCCGCTGGCTCGAGCTCGCCCAGCGACGGGGCGCGGAGGTGCTCGACGGTCTGGGCATGCTCGTCCACCAGGCGGCGCTCCAGGTCGAGCTGTGGTCGGGGTGCCACGCGCCGGTGGAGGCCATGTGGCATGCCGTCACCGTGCGCCCGTTCCCTCCGAGTGTTGCCCGGTAGCCTTGACCCCTGTGCAGACGCAGTACCGCATCGGGGCTCAGCCCCCCCGCCCGGCGGCGTCGGCACGACGCCCGCTCATGGCGCGCCGCCCGACGCTGGTGGTGGACCCGTTCCTCATCATCGGCTCGATCGTCGCGGCGGTGATCGGCGTCGTGATGGTCTACACGGCGACCCGGGGTCCGCTGCTCCTCGCAGGGACCAGCCCGACCTACTACCTGAAGCGCCAGGCGATCTTCGTCGTCCTCGGGATCGTCGTCATGGGGGTCGTGGGCCTCTTCGACTACCGCAAGCTGGAAGCGCTCGGCATGGCGATCTACGCCTTGTCGCTGTTCGCGTTGCTCGCGGTGATGGTGCCGCACGTCGGCACTCACTCGCCACTGGGCTCGGCACGCTGGTTCAACCTGGGGCCGATCCAGATCCAGCCGTCGGAGTTCGCGGTGCTCGGCCTCATCGTGGCGGTCGCCACGTACTGCTCCCGGCGCCCAGAAGGCCTGACCTGGCGCGACGTCGTGAAAATTCTCGTCCTCGGCGGGGTGCCGATCGGCCTCGTCATGCTCCAGCCCGACCTCGGCACCGGCATCGTGATGTCGGTCGTCCTGCTCGTGATGCTCGTGGTCGCGGGGCTCCCCACGCGTGTCATGGTGATGCTGCTCATCGGGGCCGTAGGGGTGGTCGCGCTCGTGCTCGGCGGGGGGCTGCTGCACCACTACCAGGTCCTTCGCATCACGAGCTTCTTGCATCAGTCGACAGCGCACCCCACCGGCACACTCGCGGGGGCCATCTACAACCTCCAGCAGGCGAAGGACGCGATCGGCGCAGGGGGCCTGTTCGGCACCGGCATCGGTCACGGCGCGGCGACGAACCTCGGGTACGTGCCCGAGCAGCAGACCGACTTCATCTTCACCGCCGTCGGCGAGCAGCTCGGGTTCGTCGGGGCGGTCGGCGTGGTCGGCCTCCTGTTCTTCCTCGCCTGGAGGGTGCTGCGCATCGGGCAGATCGCCCGCGACGACTTCGGGCGCCTCATCTGCGCCGGGGTGTTCGCCTTCATCGCGTTCAGCACCTTCCAGAACGCCGGGATGACGGTGGGCATCATGCCGATCACCGGGATCCCGCTGCCGTTCATCAGCTACGGGGGGACGGCGGTCATCGCGTTCTTCACGGCGATCGGCCTCGGGTTGAGCGTGTACGCCCGCCGAGGGGGCTAGCGAAAGTGGAGGGCTCGACCGAGGCCGGGGCGCCAGTCGAGGCCGGGGCGCGTGCCGTCCTGCCCCCGCCAACAGCGCGCACCTGGCGCATCGTGCGCGTCGTGTCGGTGGACGTCGCCCTGCCCGACCAGTTTCCTGTCGTGACGCTCGAGGACACGGAGGCCAGCCACGATCGGCTGGCATTCCGGATCGGTACCTCCGAGGGTGTGGCGCTGGCGCACGCGATGGGCGGCACCGCTGCGCCGCGCCCGCTCACTCACGACCTGTTCGCCGAGACCCTCGAGCGCAACGGCATCGACGTGGTGGCCGTCCGCCTGACCGGTCGCATCGGCGCGACCTATCTCGCGGAGCTCGTGCTCGTCGGCCCGATCGGGCGTTCGGTCCTCTCATGCCGCCCGAGTGACGGCATCTGCCTGGCCCTTCGCCAACGGGTGCCGGCGCCGGTGCTCTGCGACGAGCGACTGTTCACCGCCGGGGTCGACGTGCCACCCGACGACCCCGTCCCCGACGACCCCGCCGGCAACGACCCCGTCCCCGACGACCCTGCCGGCAACGACCCCGTCCCCGACGACCCTGCCGGCAACGACCCCGTCCCCGACGACCCTGCCGGCAACGACCCCGCCGGCAACCTGCTCGCCGGGTAGGCGAGGTTGCTCGAGATCAGGGGGCGACGAGGAGCTCTGTCTCGCTGGGCAAGCTGATCCCCTTCGCGCGTTCTGCACGCGTGGTGGAGCCTTCCTCCGAGACGCGCATGAGCAAACCGACGAGGACGTAGTTCGCGACCAGCGAGGACCCGCCGTAGGCGACGAACGGCAGGGTGATGCCGGTGAACGGCAGGAGCCGGGTCACACCCGCCATGATGAAGAACGCCTGGAACCCGAGCACGGCCGTGAGACCGACCGCGACGAGCCGGGAGAAGTCGGAGCGTGCTGCCTGGGCGATCCTGAGACCCGCTCCGACGAGGAGGACGAACGCGATCACGACGGCCGCGGCTCCGATGAACCCAAGCTGGTCACCGACCGCGGCGAAGACCATGTCGGTCGTGATGTGCATCCAGGAGTACGCGCCTGCCAATGGATCGGTGCCGAGGCCGGAGCCGCCGATGCCGCCGTGGGCGAAGTCGAAGAACCCGTAGCCGAGCTGCGTGTTCTGCGCGGCGTGGAGCCACAGGTCGATGCGAACGTGCACCTGGCTGAACAACCGCGATGCCGCGAACGCACCGGCCGCGAACAGGATGGCCGAGAGGACGATGTACGCCCACCGGCCCGTCGTGATCCACAGCAGCACCACGAACACGGTGAAGATGAGCATCGCGAAGCCGATATCGTCCTCCAAGGCGATGACGCCCATCGAGAGCCCCCAGAACAGCAGGATCGGCACGAGCGGGCGTGGGTCCAAGACGAGGCGGTTCCCGACCCGGGCAGTCGGGATCGACAAGAGCTCCTTGCGCTCGGCGAAGTACGAGGCGAAGAAGACGACGAGAAGGAGCTTGGCGAATTCGATGGGCTGGAAGGTGATCGGTCCGAGCCCGACCCACAGCCGCGTTGTTGTGATCGGCCTGCCGAGGTGCGGGACGAGCGGAGAGATGAGCAGGGCGATCGCGACCGCGAGGAGGAGGTACCGGTAGCGGTCCATGTCGCGGGTGTGGCGCACCGCGAGCAGGACCCCGATGTAGCAGGCGATCCCCACCACCGCCCAGGTCGCCTGTGCTTTCGCCGCCGGTGGTGTGAAGCGGACGATGATCACGTAGCCGATGCCGTTGAGCAGTGCGACCAGCGGGAGCACCACGGCGTTCGCATTGGGGACCAGCCACCGGTTCGCGACATGCGCCACCAGCGCCATCCCGAGGATCACGGCGAGGATGGGCCCGATGTGGGGCGGGACCTTTCCCTTCGCACCGATCTCGGCGATCACGTACAGGGCGACCGTGATGACAGCGGCGAAGACGAGCAAGCCGAGCTCGGTCCGGCGTCTGGGCTTGGGGCCCCTTCGCCATGCGGGGATCTGCCTGGCGGGCCGGACGCGAGGCGGGAGCACTGTGGTGGTGGTCGCCACGGCCCGAAGCGTAGCGGTGCGTGTAGGCTGGAGTGGTTTCATGGCCCTTCAGCGCACGCACCCCGAGCAAGGTGAGGGAACGCCGGTAGCGGTGGGCGTGACGGCGGGTCCGAGCGCTTCGGCGGGTCCAGCCTCCGGCGGCGGCTCTGTGACAGCGCCGCCATCCGAGGCCGATATGGCGGCTCAGCCGGCGCGCGTCGAGCCGCTTGCGGGTGAGCGTCGCACCGTCGCCGTCCCCCAGGCGATCGCGGCGTACGGCCACCGGCGCTTCACGAACAAGGAGCTGTCCCGCCTCGACTTCCTCTCGCGGCTGCTCGACCTCGCCGAGGACACGAGACTGCCGCTGTTGGAGCAGGTGAAGTTCATGGCGATCCATGCCGAAGCGCTCGACGAGTTCTTCCAGGTGCGTGTCGCCGGGCTCCAGGACAAGCTTGTCGCGGGCGTGCGCTCCCGGTCGGTCGACGGGCTGCGTCCCGGGGAGGAGCTCGCGGCGATCCGCGCGCGGGTGGAGCAGCTCGTGGCGCGCCAGGACGCGATCTTCCTCGACGTCCTCGTGCCGGCGCTCGCCGACGCGGGGATCCGCCTGTCGGATTGGACCTCGCTCGACGACGACGACCGCAGCTACCTCGTGGACGTGTTCCGCCGCCAGATCTATCCGGTGCTGACGCCGCTCGCGGTCGATCCCGGCCACCCCTTCCCCTACATCTCCAACCTCTCCTTGAACCTGCTGGTCGAGGTCGGCGACCCGGCGACCGGCGAGGAACGCATCGCGCGCGTCAAGGTGCCGTCGGTGCTCCCGCGCTTCGTCGTGATGCCCGACGGCGAGCGGTTCGTTCCCCTCGAGCAGGTGATCGCCGCGCACCTGCACACGCTGTTCCCGGGGATGGCCATCGGCGAGCACGACACCTTTCGGGTGACGAGGAACGCCGACCTCGCCCTCGAGGAGGACGAGGCGGACGATCTCCTCGTGGCGGTCGAGATGGAGCTGCGGAGGCGGCGGTTCGCGAGCGCGGTCCGCCTCGAGATCAGCTCGGCCGCCGACCCCGCCCTGGTCGAGCGGCTCCGGGAAGAGCTGGATGTCCCCCCCGACGGCGTCTACACGCTGGACGCCCCGATCGACCTCTCGGGTCTGTGGGCCGTCTACGGCCTCGACCGTCCGGACCTGCACGCCGAGACGTGGACCCCGATGACCCCGCCGTTCCTCGCGACCGCAGGGAACGAGCCGACGGACCTCTTCGGGGTGCTGCGCGAGCGGGACGTGCTCGTGCACCACCCCTACGACTCGTTCGCGACGTCGGTCGAGGCCTTCGTGACCCAGGCGGCCGACGATCCCGCGGTGCTCGGGATCAAGCAGACGTTGTACCGGACCTCCGGAGACAGTCCGATCGTGGCATCGCTGATCAAGGCCGCGGAGTGCGGCAAGCAGGTGGCGGTGATCGTCGAGCTGAAGGCCCGCTTCGACGAGCAGGCGAACATCGCGTGGGCCAAGGCGCTCGAGGAGGCGGGCGTGCACGTCGTCTACGGGCTCGTGGGGCTGAAGACCCATTCGAAGACGGTGCTGGTCCTGCGGCGCGAAGACGACGGCATCCGCCGCTACTGCCACGTCGGCACCGGGAACTACAACTCGAGCACCGCTGCCGTGTACGAAGACTTGGGCCTGCTCACCTCGGATCTGGACATCGGCGCGGACGTGGGCGACCTCTTCAACTACCTGACCGGCTACAGCCGCCAGTCCGAGTACCGGCAGATCTTCGTGGCGCCGGTGACGCTGCGAGAGCGGGTCCTCGAGCTCATCGCCCGCCAGGCGGAGGCCGGGCCGGCAGGGCGGATCGTGCTCAAGGTGAACGGGCTCACCGACCCCGAGATGATCGATGCGCTCTACGCCGCGTCACGGGCGGGCGTGCCCATCGACCTCGCGGTGCGAGGGATGTGCAGCCTCCGTCCCGGGGTTCCGGGGCTCTCCGAGACGATCACGGTCCGCTCCATCGTCGCCCAGTTCCTCGAGCACTCTCGGATCTACCGCTTCGGCGGCTCTCGGGACGACGCCCCCCACCGAGAGCCCGGCGGCTGCGCCATGGCGCTGCCCCTGGAGCTCTACATCGGCTCCGCCGATCTCATGGAGCGCAACCTCGACCGCCGTATCGAGGTCCTGGTCCCCGTGCACGATGTCGAGCTGCAGGGCCGTCTCCTCGAGATCCTCGACCTCGTCTTCGCCGACGACGTGAACGCCTGGGTGCTCCACGCCGACGGGGCATGGGAGCGCCTTGCTCCGGTGAAGGGCATCGACTCCCAGCAGAGGCTGAAGGAGCTCGCCGTCGAGCGTGCACGGCGCCGGAGGGACGTGGACCCCCGTCACGACGGATAGGCCAGCGCCCAGAGTCATGAGTTCCGGGTGTGGCGCCGGAGGATCCGGTGCCGGGCTCTCTCGTCATGGCTCGGGAGCTCGTCGGACGCCTCGCTGCGGGCGTTGTCCTCACGCGCGAACCTGAGAGACAGGTAGGCGATGCCGCCGCCTGGGATGGGCAGCCAGAAGTTCACCAGGCGCCAGGAGAGGACGCCGAGGATCGCGACGGTCTTGGGCACGTGGAACCCGACGAGCGACGGGATGAGGACCCCCTCGACCACCCCGAGGCCGCTCGGCGTGATCGGGATGACGGCGAGGATGTTCGCCAGCCCGTACGCCACGAGGAGGTCGATCGGAGAGACGACGTGGCCGAAGGCGAGGACGAAGACCCACAGCGACGCCGCATCGAAGAGCCAGTTGGCCGCGGCCCACTCCAATGCGTGGACGAGGAGCGCTCGGTTGCGCAGGAGGATCTGCAGCCGGTCCGCGATCGTCTGGACGAGGGTGGTCAGCTTGTCGGCGTTGAGGAGCGGCACCTTGTTCGCCCAGCCGTGAAGGCGTTCGAGGGCCGCGCGCTGCCCGCGGGTGAGGAGCAGGACCATCCCTGCGAACAACCCGATGAGGATCACGCCGAAGATCGCTGCGAAGCCGTAGAGGGGGTTGTACCCGGTGAGCGGGATGGAGATGAGCAGCGCGAGGAAGAAGATCACGTTGA
The DNA here is from genome assembly GCA_021845725.1 of Actinomycetes bacterium. Lineage (GTDB taxonomy): Bacteria > Actinomycetota > Acidimicrobiia > Acidimicrobiales > RAAP-2 > JAJYVT01. Next base: position 27,733 of record JAJZVL010000011.1, read on the forward strand.
GGACGACGGCCGATCCGATGCCCTGGGTCGCGAGCCCGAACGCCGCGGTGCCGCTCGGCACGCCCAGCTCGGTGAGGAGCCGGTAGCCCACGGCGGTGCCCGGCGCGGTGCCGCCCGGCACCACGTGGCTCACCGCCAGGCTCGACATGTTCACGCGGAACAGCACGGTGCGCCGGGGGGCGCCGGGCGACAGCACCGTGTGGCTGAGCTCGGCATACGCAAGGAGTGCGATGACCTCGAGCCCGGCGCCGACGAGGAGCCCGACGATGTTGACCCGTCCGAGCAGGGCAAGCGAGTGGCGTGCATTGGCGAGGTCGGGAAGGAGGACGTACTCGAGGACGAAGAAGAGGACGACGATCGCGACGGCCCATCGGAACGGTGGTGAGCGCCACCACCGGCGCAGACGCGCACCGCGGCGGGGCTGCTCTGGAGCAGGCGGCTCTGGTGCCGCTGGCTTGGCGGGGTCGGCGGGCGAGGAGCCGGTCGCGGATGTGGCCGGTTGCTGAAGCGGCTCCTCCACGGGCCACATGCTTCCATGCCACCTGGTCTCGACGTGGCATCCCGCTCGGCGCCGCGTCCAAGACGGCGACCGCGACGCGCGTCGTTCCTGGGCAACGGCCTGGGGCCTAAGCTGCGACGCCGTGCGGGTCCTGGTCGTGGTGCCGACCTACAACGAGGCATCGAACATCGAGGCGCTCTTGCGCCGGGTGCACGCGGTGCTCCCCGACGCGGGGATCCTCGTGGTCGACGACGGGAGCCCTGACGGGACGGCGGACCTCGTCGAAAAGGTCGCGCTCGAGCTGGGCGACGTGCACGTGCTCCGGCGCACCGAGAAGTCCGGCCTCGGGAGTGCGTACCGAGCGGGCTTCCGCTGGGGCCTCGAGGCGGGCTACGACGCGTGCGTCGAGATGGACGCCGACTTCTCTCACGACCCTGCCGCGCTCCCGGCGCTCGTGGCTCCTCTGGAAGACGGCTACGAGCTGGTGGTGGGCTCGCGCTACGTCCCGGGGGGGTCCATCCCGAACTGGTCGTGGCACCGCCACCTGCTGTCGTGGGGCGGCAACCGCTATGCCGACGCAGTGCTCGGGCTCGGCGTGAAGGACTCGACGGCAGGCTTCCGGGTCTACGCGGCGTCGGTCCTGCGTCGGCTGGACCTCGACCGGATCAAGGCCGACGGCTATGGCTTCCAGATCGAGATGACCTATCGCGCCAAGCAGGCCGGCGCGCCGATCACCGAAGTGCCCATCAGCTTCGTCGACCGCGTCTCGGGCGAGTCGAAGATGTCCTCCGCCATCGTGGTCGAAGCCTTGCTCCTCGTGGCGTGGTGGGGGCTGGCTCGTCTGGCCGGACGTGTGGGTGGAGGACGGGGCGGTGCCGTCCGCGCGCCCCGCCGGACGTCTACGATGATGGAGCGGTGAGCTCGGAGGGCGAGAGGGTCCTCGTCGTCGACGACGAGCCGTTCATCAGGGACCTCCTGTCCGCAGCGCTGCGCTTCGAGGGATTCGACGTCGAGGTGGCGGGCTCGGGGAGGGAGGCGCTGCAGCTCGCGCAGCCTGGCCGCTACGACCTCGTCATGCTCGACGTGATGATGCCGGATCTCGAAGGAACCGAGGTCTGCCGTCGGCTGCGCGAGAGCGGCGTAGGGGTTCCGGTGGTCTTTCTCACCGCGCGCGACAGCACGGAGGACAAGGTGCTCGGCCTCGGGATGGCCGACGACTACGTCACGAAGCCCTTCAGCCTCGAAGAGCTGGTGGCGCGCGTGCGCGCCGTGCTTCGCCGGGTCGGTCATGACGGTTCCGAGGAATCCGAGATGCGCTATGCGGACCTCGTGATGAACGTCGAGACGCACGAGGTATGGCGCGCCGGCCGGTCGATCGATCTCACCGCGACGGAGTTCCGATTGCTCCAGTACCTGCTCGAGCACCCTCGGCGCGTCGTGCCCAAGCTCGAGATCTTGGACCACGTCTGGGACTACTCCTTCGACGGCGACCCGAACATCGTGGAGACCTACATCAGCTACCTCCGCAAGAAGCTGGACGAGAGCGGCCCCTCGCTGATCCACACGGTGCGCGGCGTCGGCTACAGCCTGCGCCTGCCGAAGAGCTGAGGCGGCGAGGTGCGCCTGCGCCGCCGGCTGATGCTCGCGATGGCGGTGCTGCTGGTGATCGGCCTCGGCGTCGCCGACCTCGTGACGTACACGTCGCTGCGCTCGTTCCTCTACGGGCGTCTCGACTCACAGCTCGCATTCGCTCAGCGCGCGGCCGTCCGGTACCTCGTCTTCGTCCACCGGCGTGGCCGCACAGTGCGGTCCGAGGCGATCGGCGACCGGCTGAACCCCGACGTCTACGTCGTGCTCCTCGGCCACAGCGGTGCGGTGATCGCCTCGCGCCCCTCAGGTCCCACACTGCGGCCGGATCCCCCTCCCGCCGTGCCGAGATCGGTGCGATTGTCGCCCGAGATCGGTACGGCCCGTGGTCCGTACCGCCCGAACCCATACAACTTCACATTGCCCTCCCGGCACGGGGCCGGCTATCGAGCGGACGCGGCACGAGTTCCTCAGGGCACCGTCATCGTGGCGGTGTCGCTCGCGCAGACCGACGCAACGATGGCCTCGCTCGTCCGCATCGAAGGTGGCGTCTCCGCGGCGGTGCTGCTGGCCGTGTGCGCACTTGCGCTGTGGACGGTTCGGCGCGGCCTGCGCCCGCTCGACGACATGGCGAAGACGGCCGGCGAGATCGCCTCGGGGGAGGACCTCGGACGGCGTGTCGAGCCGGCCGACGAAGAGACCGAGGTCGGGCGACTGGGCGCGGCGCTCAATACGATGCTCGGACGTATCGAGGACGCGTTCGCGGAGAAGTCCGAGTCCGAGGCGCGGCTGCGCCAGTTCGTGGCGGATGCGTCGCACGAGCTGAGAACTCCACTCACCTCGATCCGCGGGTACGTCGAGCTGCTGCGTAAGGGGGCCTTCGTCGACGCGGACGAGCGTGCCAAGGCGCTGCGGCGGGTCGAGCGGGAGGCGGGACGCATGAGCGGGCTCGTCGACGACCTCCTCCTGCTGGCGCGCCTCGATCAGGGGCGGCCGCTCGAACGCGTCCCCGTTGAGCTGCATCGGGTCTCGAAGGACGCGGTGGACGACGCTCAGCTGACGGACCCGGGTCGTCCGATCGAGCACGTCGCCGGGTCCGCGGTGACCGTGGCGGGCGACCGGGACCGGCTCGCGCAGGTCGCGCACAATCTCGTGCAGAATGCGGTCGCGCACACGGCCCCCGGATCGGCGGTGCGTGTCGAGGTCAGCGCGGAGGGTGGCATGGGCGTCCTTCGGGTGGTGGACGAGGGGCCAGTCCTCACACCGCTCCAGCGCGCGCGGGTGTTCGACCGCTTCTACCGCGGCGATCGGGCGCGCACGGGCGAAGGCACGGGTCTCGGGCTGTCGATCGTGCGCGCCATCGTCGAGGCGCTGGGCGGGCGGGCCTGGGTGCAGCCCCGGACCGACAAGGAAGGGAACGTCTTCGTCGTCGAGGTGCCGCTCGTCTCGACGAACCTGGCGCCGCCCGCCCCGCACATGGAGGCGTCAGGGCAGGAGCCAGAGCTCGCGGTCAGAGGAGCGCCGAGGCACCGGGCCACAGCGCGTCGAGGACCGGACGGAGCTTGACCGTCGTCTCGGCGAGCTCGAGGCGAGGGTCCGACCCCTCCACGACTCCGGCGCCGGCCCGGACGAGGGCGCGCCTCCTGTCGAGCTCGACCGAACGTATGGCGAGGACCCACTCGCCGTCGCCCGTGGCGTCGGCCCAGCCGGCCGCACCGGCCCAGTAGCCGCGTGCGGCCGGCTCGAGCTCGGCGATCCGCTCCAACGCCGCTTGACGAGGTACGCCGGCCACTGCGGGCGTGGGATGCAGGAGCGCCAGGAGGGCGAGCGATGTCGTGGCCGGCGCAGCGACGTCGCGCAGGGTCCCTCGCACGAGGGTCCCGAGTCGGGCGTCGGAACCGAGCCGGACGACCGTCGGCGTCTTCGGCACCGACAGCACGCTGCAGCGTTGCTCGAGGGCGTCGGCGACCGCGTCGACGACCAGACGGTGCTCTGCCCGATCCTTCGGAGAGTCCAAGAGCCGCTGGACCTGGTCGTCATCTTCGGACCCGGTGAGCGGCACGGTTCCGGCGAGCGGATGGGACGTGACAGTCGATCCGCGGCGGCGGACCAGGAGCTCGGGCGACGCGCCCACGAGCCTGCCCGAGGGAATGGGGATCGAGAACGGCGAGAAGAGCCCACCGGGATCCCACAGCGCCTGCAGGATCAGGGACGCGACAGCGGGGGAGGGGAGTCGCACGTCGAGCATCCGGGCGAGGACGACCTTGGAGAGCTTCCCCGCGCGGATGTCGGCGACGGCGCGGGCGACGGCGCTGGCGTAGGCGGCGGGAGGCGGGACCTCTAGGAGTGTCGAGGGGTCGAAGGCCGCCGCAGCCGCGTCGCGCCCCGGCAAACCGTCGCGCCCCGGCAAACCGTCGCGCCCCGGCAAGCCGTCGCGCCTGCGGACGTCCACGCGCCAGGTCTGGCCGTCCGCGTCCCGGCACCAGGTGACCGAAGGCACGATGAGCGTGGCGGGCGCGCCCGGGTCGAAGGCGAACGCCCCGAGCGCAGCCAGGCGGGGGACGCCGGTCGTTGCGCCGGCTCTCCCGCCTGCGTCCGCACCGGCACCGCCGACGGGCTCGACCGCGGCGAGCCATGCGCGCACCGCGAGGAGCGATCCCTCGTCCTCGAGGCCGTGGGGGAGGAAAAGGGTTGCTGCGATCCCCAGACCCGCGAGGACTCGCTCTCTGCCTCCGACGAGCACCCCGTTGTCCGCTGCCTGAGCGCCGATCGAGCTCGTCCATGCCGAAAGAGACGACGGAGCAACGGGCGTCGTGGTTGCGACGAAGGCGCCGGGGTCGGGCGCGTGAGGAAGCGCCGCGCTCGAGGGTCGCATGGTGCGGCCGCTCACCGACCGGTGGGGGCGCCAGCGCGCGTCGCCGTGAGGAGCTGGCTCAGCCCGCCCTGGAGGAGCTGGCGGCCGACCGCGGCGAAGCCTGCTTCGCGGAGCATGACCCGCAGCCCGGGATCCTCGGGCAGGTACGCGACGGAGTCGGGCAGGTACCGGTAGGCGCCGGGATCCGACAGCGCCGCACCGATCGTGGGGACGACGTGACGGAACCACACCCGGTGCCCGGCGCGTACGAGCGGGTTCGGTGGCGTCGCCACTTCGAGGATCGAGATACGGCCCCCGGGTCGAACGACTCGAGCCGCCTCGGCGAACGAGGCCTCGAGGTCCGTGAAGTTCCTGAGCGCGTACGCGCACAGCACGCCGTCGAACGCGCACGTGGTGAAGGGGAGCGAGGCGGCGTCGGCCTGCACGGCAGGGAAGGGCTCGACACGGCTGGCCAGCATGCCCTCGCTCATGTCCGCTCCGACGACCCGGTACCCATGGCGCCTCGCGATCGCGCCGAGCGCGCCCGTCCCACAGGCGAGGTCGAGGACCAGCGAGCCTGGCGCGAGCGCGAGGGCGCGGACGGTGCGCTGGCGCCAGTGCTGGTCGAGGCCGAGGCTGATGAACCGGTTGACCAGGTCGTAGCGGGGCGCGATCGCGTCGAACATCGCCCGCACTCGCACGGTCTTGTCCTTCCCTGAGGGCAGGTTCGGGGTCGTCACGGGCGGTAGTAGCGGAGCACGACCTCGGCCGCGCAGGAGGGCTTCGCCGCGTCTTGGACCGCGATCTCGACGTCGAGGATCACCTGGACGCCTCCGGCGACCTCGTCGGCGGAGGCGAGAACGGCACCGAGGCGGACCGCGGAGCCGGACGGCACCGGCGCCGGGAACCGGACCCTGTTGCAGCCGTAGTTCAACCCGAACGCGACTCCCTCGACGCTCAGCACCTGGGGGAGCAGGAGCGGCACGAGCGAGAGCGTCAGGTACCCGTGGGCGATCGTCGTGCCGAAGGGTCCTTCAGCGGCGCGCTCGGGGTCGACGTGGATCCACTGGTGGTCCCCGGTGGCGTCGGCGAAGCGATCGATCCTCTCTTGGTCCACGACGAGGTAGTCGCTGTAGCCGAGATGCCGGCCCACCATGCCCCCGAGGTCGTCGATGCCGATGGTGGGCACAGGCATTCGTCGCGCGTCGTCACCCGATGGGGCGAGTGGCTACTTGAACCAGATCCGCTCGTAGTGCCGGCTCTCGGGATGGAGCAGCAGCGCGACGAGGATGCCGGCGAACAAAAGGTTCAAGATGCCGCCGAAGCCGCCTCCGGTGACCATGATGAAGAGGACCCCGAGCACGTAGGCGCAGGCGAGGACAACCGCCGCCCAGTACGCCACGCGCCGCTCGTTGGCGACGCCGAACGCGGCGACGGCGAGGAGGATGAAGATGAAGAGAAACGGCGACTGACCCAGGATCAGGGTGAAGAGGAGCGCCATCGCCGCGTTCAGGTAGGAGAAGAGGACCGCGCCCTGGAGGGTCTGGGGCTGGCTGTGATCGATCCAACGGCCTGGCACCAGACCATTGTGCCAGCTGCGGCCCCGCTCGTGGCGTCGGTACGCTTGCCCGCGTGACGAGCACCCGTCCGCGCCGGCTGAGGCGCACGTCGGCGACCAACGCCCACGGCGAGCGCCAGCACCGCAACGTCAAGTCCGGTGGCGCGAGGGCCGCCGTCTTCGGGGTCAGCGACGGGCTCGTCACGAACGTCTCGCTCATCCTGGGCGTGGCCGGCGCCCACCCGGCGGGAACGGTCGTGAGGCTGTCGGGGCTTGCGGGTCTCGTCGCGGGTGCGTTCTCGATGGCGGCGGGTGAGCTCGTGTCGATGCAGGCACAGCGGGACCTCTTCGAGCGCGAGCTCGAGATCGAGCGGGAGGCGCTCGAGCGCAACCCTGACGCCGAGCGCAGGGAGCTCGTGGCGATCTACCAGCGCAGGGGCCTCACACTGGCGTTCGCGAGCGAGCTCGCAGAGCTGATGATGCGCGACCCGCAGACGGCCCTCCAGACGCATGCCCGAGAGGAGCTCGGCATCGACCCCACAGCGCTCGGCTCTCCCGTCCTGGCCGCGGTGAGCTCTTTCGCGGCCTTCGCGCTCGGTGCGCTGCTCCCGCTCATCCCTTGGCTCGTCGGCCGTGGCAACGGTGCGCTCATCGCCTCGGTCTTGGTCGGCGGGGTCGCAGCGATCGGCGTGGGCGTGGTGCTCGGCGTGCTCACCGGGCGCTCGGTGCTGAAGGCGGCGGCGCGTCAGCTCCTCGTGGCGGCCGTCGCCGCCGCGGTCACCTACGGGATCGGCCGTGTCGTCGGCGTGTCGACCTGAGCGCCTGGCTCCACCTCGCCGGTGAACTGCACTTCGCGATGGTGCTCGGTGAAGCCGAGGGACCGGTAGAGGACGAGCGCGGGGGTGTTGGCGCTCTCCACGTAGAGCATCGCGGTCGGCACCCCTCGGGTGGCGAGGTGGCCGAGCCCGACCCTCGTGAGCGCTCGGCCGAGGCCCCGTCCCTGGTAGTCGGGGTCGACACCGATCACGTAGATCTCGCCGAGGACGGGGTTCAGGTGCACCTTGGTCCAGCAGAACGCCGCGAGGCGGGTGCCCTCCTCGTGGAGCAGGAAGCCGGCGGGGTCGAACCACGGCTCACGTTCGCGGTGCTGGAGGTCGGCGAGCGTCCAGGAGCCCTGCTCGGGGTGGCCGGCGAACGCACGAGCGTTGACCTCGAGCCACGACTGCTCGTCACGGCCGGTTCGGAACGGGCGCACCGGGACGGGTGGCGACGCGGCGTCCCCGAGCGCTGCGCTGGACAGCGGAGCGCGTAGCTGCAGGAGCTCTCGGATCGGGTGCAGCCCGCGTGCGGCCAGGCGGTCCGCACCGTGCGCGTGGCCGGTCCGCAGCCACACCCTGACGGTGCCGCCGCCCCGGGCAGCCACCTCGCCGAGTGCGGCGTCCACGAGCGCGCCGTGGGCGTCCGAGGGGGTGTCGCGCAGGCCCGGGTGGACCACGGTCTCGAGGTCCCACGTGCCCTCGCGTCTCGTGAGCGCTCCGTACCCGGCGAGGGCGTCGGTGCCCGAGACGCGTGCGAGCAGGGAAACCGTCTCACCCGTGGCGCCGTCGCCGAATGCGAGGGAAGCCTGGTCGCTCAGGCCGGGGAACCCGTCGGCCCTCCGCGCCTCGTCCAGCAGGGTCTGGACCTCGGCGCGCGCCTCATTGCCCAGCTGCGCGCCCGCGGCGACGCGCACGAGGGGATCTGGCGATGCCGGCATCGTGAGCAGGCTACCGGGGCCGTTGACGGCCCCAGCTCCCCGGTCGCTTGGCGTGCCCGTCGGCGGGCTTCTGCGCCCGAGAGGCGGCGCATCGCTATCCTCGCCCCTCGTGGCGGTCTCGCGGAGCCTCAGGACCCGGGCGAAGGTGGTCGTCGAGCGGCTCGCAGCGCAGTACCCCGGCACGCCGAAGCAGCTGTGCGCGCTGCACCACGACAACGCGTTCCAGCTGCTCGTGGCGACGATCCTCTCCGCCCAGACCACCGACGAGCGGGTGAACCTGGTGACGCCCGACCTGTTCTCGGCATACCCGGACGCCGAAGCGCTCGCCCACGCGGACCCGACACGGCTCGAAGGGCTCATCCGCTCGACCGGGTTCTTTCGATCGAAGACGAAGAGCCTGATCGGAGCCTCTCAGGCGCTCGTCGAACGCTTCGGCGGCGAGGTGCCCTCGTCGATGGAGGACCTGGTGACGCTCCCTGGCGTAGGGAGGAAGACGGCGAACGTCGTGCTCAGCGTCGCGTTCGGCGAGCCCGGGTTCGCCGTCGACACGCACGTGGGACGGCTGTCGCGCCGGCTCGGCTTCACGGCCTCCTCGGATCCCGAGGTGGTCGAGCGCGACGTGGAGGCGCTCGTGCCTCCCGAGGAGTGGGGTGCCTTGAGCCTCCGGCTCATCCTGCACGGACGGGCGGTGTGCATGGCGCGCAAGCCGCGCTGTGGGACATGCGTGCTCGCCGACGTGTGCCCCTCGGCGCACCTGTTCGACCCCGCGCCCCTTTGATTCGTTGAGGGAAAGAGTGGCAGGTGCAATTGCGGGATGGGGGCGTCGTTATATGATCGCCACGGAACCGGTTCCCGCCACCTGGTTCCAGAGCGAAGCGCCGGGATCCGCCGCCTGGCCCGCTCGCACGACGGCGCCCTTCACGGGCGCCGTCGTCGCGTGGAGTGCCCTGGTCTCCGTCCGGCGGGGTCGCTCGCTCCATCGGTGGTACCTGCGGTGCTACCATTCGGTGATGGTCACCAAGCGCTCGGTGTCGATGTCGGAGGACGTGGCGAAGGCGGTGGAGGTGGCGGCCAAGGAGGACGGCGTCTCGTTCAGCGCGTGGCTGTCGGCGGCCGCCGAGCGCCAGCTCCGGGTCCGTCAAGGGCTGCGGGGGGTGGGGGCGTGGGAGTCGGAGGCCGGCCCGCTCACCGCGGAGGAGATCGCAGCAGGCGAGGCGCTGCTGAGCCGCCTCCTGTCTGGGGTGTCGGGAATGGCATCGCGAGTCCGTCGGCGGCCATGACGGCGCGCGACGGCCTCGCCTACGGCGTGGGGGCGCTGCGCGCCGCGGCCCATGGAGACCGGATGGTGTGGGCGCTGCACCGCGCGGCGCTCTCCTACGGCGTCGTCCCGGTCGTGGCGGTCGGCGCGGTTGCCGAGGCATACCGCACCGGGGTGCGCAAGGACCGACTGGACGCGCTGCTCTCCGGCGCCGAGGTGGAGCCCCTCGGGCGAGAGGGGGCCCAGCGCATCGGCGAGCTCGCCTCGCGAGCCGGCACCGCGGACCTCGTCGCGGTGTCGACGGCGGAGCTCGCGGCACGTCGGAACCTGGCGATCGTGAGCACGAGGCAGGCTGCCTTGCGCGCCGCCACGTCGTTGCTCGGCCACGACCTGGTCCAGTACGCGGTCTGACGCGGGCTTGGCGGGCGCGGGCGCGTTCAGGTGGCTCGACGAGCGCCGGTCACCGCGCCGGTCACCGCGCCGGTCACGACGTCGGGGAGCGCCCTTCGGACGATGCCCGCTGCAAGCGGCGCAGCGCCCCCCTCAGGTCTCGCTCGACCGCGAACAGCTCTGCCGCGAGATCGGCGTCCGCCCCGTCTCGTGAATGCTCCGCGAGGGACGTCACCCGGCTGGCCAGGTCGGTCAGCGTCGAGGTGATGGACGAGAGCTCGGCGCGCGTTGTGGCCACGCAGGCATCATGCCCTGGGCGGGCTCCACCTGCCGGGCCACCCAGCGGGCGCTCCACCTGCCGGGTGGCCCGTGCGGGTTGCACGCGCCCTTCGGGGCCAGGTTCGGCATCCCGGTAGCATCGGGTCCTCGTGATGGAGGAGCGGTGCTGACCAGGATCGACGTTCGCGGCCGGAGGGACGCGGAGCTCTCCGCGGCGTTGCCGCGCCCCGAGGAGCCCGGGCGAGCCGAGCGCGAGACGGTCGCGTCGATCATCGATGCGGTGCGCCAAGGCGGCGACCGCACGCTGCTCGAGCTGACCGAGAAGCTCGACGGGGTCGCGCTCGAGCGGATCAGGGTCGCCGACGCCGAGCTCCACGACGCGCTCGCCCGTATCCCCGAGGAGCTCCGCCAGGCGCTTCTCGTCGCTCACCGGAACATCGCCGCGTACCACGCCTACGAGATGGCGACGGTTCCGGACTTCGTGGCGCACGGGCTTCGGATCCGGCACCTCGTGCGCCCGGTCGACCGAGTCGGGTGCTACGCGCCGGGGGGCCGTGCCCGGTACCCATCGACGGTGCTCATGTGCGCGGTACCCGCAAGGGTGGCAGGCGTCCAAGAGGTGGTGCTCTGCGTGCCGCCGGGCCGCGACGGTACGGTGGACGACGCGACGCTTGCCGCGGCCGCTCTCGCCGGGGTGGACGAGGTGTACGCGATCGGTGGTGCGCAGGCCATCGCCGCGATGGCCTACGGGACCGAGTCCGTACGCCCGGTCGACGTGGTGGTGGGGCCGGGCAACCGATACGTGGCAGAGGCGAAACGGCAGGTCGCCGGCGCAGTGGGGGTCGCCTCGGCGTTCGCGGGTCCCTCGGAGGTGGTCGTCGTGGCTGCGCCCGACACGCCGGCGAGCTTCGCCGCGATCGACCTCGCCGTCCAGGCCGAGCATGGCCCCGACGGGCTTGCGTGGCTGGTCACCTGGTCGGAGGAGAAGGCGAGCGAGGTGGAGGCCGCGCTCGAGCGCATCGTCGCCGAGTCCCCGCGGCGCGACGACCTCGCGTCGACGCTCGCAAGGGGCGGCTACAGCTGCATCGTGGACGACGCCGAGCATGCGCTCGCCGTGTCGAACGTGGTGGCGCCCGAGCACCTCGAGCTGCTGTTCGAGGGGGCCGAGACGCTGCTCGGCAGCGTGCGCGCGGCCGGTGCGGTGTTCTGTGGCCCGTGGTCCCCGGCGAGCCTCGGTGACTACGTGGCAGGGCCGAACCATGTGCTGCCGACCGATCGCACGGCGCGCTTCGCCTCCGCGCTGCGTGCCGACGACTTCCGGCGACACCTGCACGCGGTGAGCGCGCAGCCGAGCGCGATGGAGACACTCGGCCCTGCGGTGGAGACGCTGGCCGAGACCGAGGGGCTGCCCGCGCACGCGGCGTCGATCGCGCTCCGCCGAGCCCGGCTGCGCGAGGAGGGCGCCAGGTGAGCGCACGCGTCGCGCTGCGCGACCAGCTGGCCGCGCTCGGCAGGTACCACTCGCCGCAGGTGGCTGCCGACGTCCGGCTCAACACGAACGAGTCGCCCTACCCGCCGCCGGACGCGTGGCAGCGCGCGCTCGCAGAGGCGCTGCGCGCTGTGGACTTCCGCCGCTATCCCGACCGGGAGGCGACGGTGCTCAGGGAGGCGATCGGCGAGCTGGACGGAGTCGGTGCCGAGGAGGTGTTCTGCGCCAACGGCTCCAACGAGGTCCTCCAGTCGCTGCTCCTCGCGTTCGGCGGGCCCGGGCGGCGGGCGCTCGTCTTCGAGCCGACCTATGCGCTCCACACGCACATCGCAGCGCTGGCGGGCCTCGAGGTGGTCACCGAAGGGCGTGGGCCCGACCTGCGTGTCGGCATCGACACCGCGCTTGCGGCGCTCGAGCGCATCGGGCCCGACGTGGTGTTCCTCTGCTCGCCGAACAACCCGACGGGCCGGCTCGAGGAGCCCGAGGTGATCTCCGCCGTCGTCGACGCCGCGCCGGGGCTGGTGGTGGTCGACGAGGCCTACGGCCAGTTCTCGAGCTGGTCGGCGCTGTCGCTGCGCGACGGGGCACGCGGGCGGGAGGGGCTCGTGGTCGTGCGCACCTTCTCCAAGACCTGGGCGATGGCGGGCGCGCGGCTGGGGTACCTCGTCGCGCACCCCGAGGTGGTGGCCGGCTGTGCCGCGGCTGCCCTGCCGTACCACCTGTCGACCCAGACCCAGCTCGCCGGCGTGCTCGCGCTGGGCTACAAGGAGGAGATGGCCGAGCGCGTGCGCAAGGTCGCCAGCGCCCGCGAGCAGCTGGCGAGCGGCCTCGCCGAGCGCCCGGTCGAGACGTGGCCATCGGACGCGAACTTCATCTTGTTCAGACCGCTCGGCAAGGATGCAGCCCAGGTGTGGTCGAGCCTCCTGGAGGACGGCGTGCTCGTGCGCGACTTCTCCTCGCGCCCGGGCCTCGAGGGGTGCCTGCGCGTGACGGTCGGGACGCCCGAGGAGAACGCGCGGTTCCTCGACGCGCTCGACGGAGCGCTGCGGTGAGCGTCCCGGTGAGCGCTGCGCAGCAGTCCCGGCACGCCGAGCGCAGGCGTGCCACGAAGGAGACCGTGGTCGAGGTCGTGCTCGACGTCGACGGGTCGGGCCGCGCGGAGATCGCCACGGGGCTCCCGTTCTTCGACCACATGATCTCCCAGCTTGCCGCCCACGGAGGCTTCGACCTCGTGGTGCACGCACAGGGGGACCTCGAGGTCGACGCGCACCACACCGTCGAGGACGTCGGGATCGTGCTCGGCGGGTGCCTCGCCGAGGCGCTCGGCGACCGGGCGGGAGTGCGGAGGTTCGCCTCGTTCCTCCTGCCGCTCGACGAGGCGCTCGTGGAGGTGGCGCTCGACCTGTCGGGCCGCCCGTACCTCGCGTACGACGTGCCCTTCGCGCCCGACACTCCCGGCCTGGGGTCGCCGCCGTTCGACCCGCAGCTCGCCGAGGAGTTCTGGCGCGCGTTCGTGACCGCGGCAGGGATCACCCTCCACGTCCGCCGGCGGGAGGGCCGCAACACGCACCACGTGGTGGAGGCCGTCTTCAAGGGGGTCGCGCGCTCGCTGCGCGATGCGGTGCGAAGGGAAGGCGGCGGTGTGCCCTCGACCAAGGGGACGCTCTGAGAGCGTCCGAGCCGCAGGCCCCCTCCACCATCGCCGTCCTCGACTACGGGATCGGCAACCTGCGTTCGGCCGAGCGCGCCCTGCTCCACGTCGGCGCGGCGGCCCGGCTCGTCACCGATCCCGCAGACGTCGCCGGAGCGGCAGGGGTGGTGCTGCCCGGAGTGGGCGCGTTCGGGCCGTGCGCGGCCGCCCTCAGGCGCTCGGGGCTCCACGAGGCCGCGCTCGGCGCGATCGAGGCGGGCGTGCCGTTCCTCGGGATCTGCGTGGGCTTCCAGCTGCTCTACGAGGGGTCCGAGGAGGCGCCCGGGGAAGCCGGTCTGGGCGTGCTCGCGGGCAGGGTGCGCCGGCTGCCCTCGTCGGTCAAGGTCCCCCAGATGCAGTGGAACGCGCTGCGCTCCGTCCGGCCCTCTGGCCTGCTCGCAGGGGTCGGTGACGCGCCCTGGGTGTACTTCGTCCATTCCTACGCGCCCGACGTCGGACCCGAGACGGTTGCAACCTGCGAGTACGGGGAGACGATCGCGGCTGCAGCCGAGGCGGGCACCGTGTGGGGCACCCAGTTCCACCCCGAGAAGTCGGGAGTGCCGGGCCTCGCGATCCTGTCGAACTTCGTCGCGCGCTGCGCGCCGAGGGAGGGACGGTGATGGAGCTGTTCGCCGCGGTCGACGTGATGGGCGGGGGTGCCGTCCGCCTGGTGAAGGGGGAGCTGGACGCGCCCCGGAGCTTCGGAGACCCCCTCGACGTCGCTCGCCGGTTCCTCGCCGCGGGCGCGCCCTGGCTCCACGTGGTGGACCTCGACGCCGCGCGCTCCGGAGCCCCGGTGAACCGGGCGGTCGTGCTGTCGCTCGTGGAAGAGGCGCACCGCGCGGGTGCGCGCGTGGAGGTCGGGGGAGGCGTGCGCGAGAGTCGCGACGTCGACGAGCTTCTCGTGGCGGGCGTGGACCGTGTGGTGCTGGGCACCGTGGCGATCGAGGAGCCCGGTGCCGCAGCGTGCCACGCGTCGCGCCACCCCGGAAAGGTGGCGGTCGGCCTGGACTACCGGCGCACGCCGGGGGGAGGGCTCGAGCTCGCGCTGCGCGGCTGGACGCAGCGCGCCGATGCCGATCCCGCGCAGCTGCTGGCCGGTTGGGCGGGTGTGCCGCTCGCGGCGGTCGTGGTGACGGCGATCGATCGGGACGGCACGCGCCAGGGCCCGGACACCGATGGCCTGTCCTGGATGCTCGACGCGACCGCCCTGCCGGTGATCGCGTCGGGCGGCGTGGGCAGCGCTGACGATCTCACGGCGCTCACGCGTCTGCGCTCGGGCTCGGGCCGCTCGCTCGCCGGCGCTGTCGTCGGCAGGGCGCTCGTCGACGGCTCGATCGAGGTGGAGGAGGCGGTCGCCGCGTGCGCAGCGTCCGGGTGATCCCGTGCCTCGACGTGACGGCGGGCCGCGTCGTGAAGGGGGTGCGCTTCGTCGACCTGGTGGACGCGGGCGACCCCGTGGAGCTGGCGGCGCGCTACGACGCCGAGGGGGCCGACGAGCTCACCTTCCTCGACATCACCGCGTCCGTCGAGGGCCGCGAGACGATGCTGTCGGTGGTGGCCCGGACCGCGGAGCAGGTCTTCATCCCCTTCACGGTCGGCGGGGGCGTCCGCACCATCGGCGACGCCAGCCGGCTGCTCAGGGCCGGCGCGGACAAGGTGGCGCTCAACACGGCGGCGCTCGAGCGCCCCGAGCTGATCGCCGAGATCGCCGGCGAGCTCGGGGCGCAGTGCGTGGTGGTCGCCGTCGACGCGCGTCGCCGCACGGACGCCCCGGGGCATGCCTGGGAGGTGTGCACCCACGGAGGCCGCCGGACGACCGGCATCGACGCCCTGGAGTGGTCGGCACGTGCCGCCGGGCTCGGGGCGGGGGAGATCCTGCTCACCTCCATGGACCGTGACGGAACGCGTGACGGCTACGACCTCGAGCTCACCCGCCGGGTCGTCGACGCCGTGGGCGTGCCGGTGGTGGCGTCCGGGGGGGTCGGCACGCTCCAGCACCTGGTCGACGGGGCGGCAGCGGGCGCGGACGGGGTGCTGGCCGCGTCGATCTTCCACCGCCGAGAGCACACCATCGCCGAGGCGAAGCGGTTCATGGCGGCCAACGGGGTGACGGTGCGGCCGGTCTGAACCCTCGGTGGGCGCAGGCGCCCCGGTCGGGACCCGTCTCCGGGCGCCTGAGCCGCGGTTCAGGACCCGGGTCCGGCCAGGTGCTCGGTGAAGAGCTCCACGATGCGCCGCCGGGCGTCCTCGGCCGGTGCCGGCGCGTACCCGAGGGTGCCGGTGCGCTCCATCATCCGCCACAGGGCGTTGCCGTGGCGGTTCATGAAGCCGTGCCCGGCGTCGGGGTACTCCTTCACGTCATGGGGGACGCCGGCCTTCTCGAGCGCGTGCTCCAGCCGCGTGGCGGCCCCGCGCAGCGACCGGTCGCGTCCCCCGTAGCTGGCGACGACCGGGCACGCGCCGTCGACCACCTCGTCGAGGTTGGCCGGGAGGTTCCCGTAGTTGTCGGACGAGACGGCGAACCCGTGCCCGTGCGCGAGCAGGAGCGCGAACCCGCCAGTCATGCAGAAGCCCACCACTCCGATCTTTCCCGTGCACCTCGGGTCGGCCTCGAGCCAGGCCCTGGCTGCGTCGGCGTCGTCGAAGGTGTGCCCGTGCTGCGCGCGCAGGTCCTTGAAGACCGACCAGATGCACGCCGCCTTGTTGGAGCGGGAGAACAGATCGGGCGCGAGGGCGAGGAAGCCTGCGCTCGCGAGCCAGTCGGCCTGGTGCCGCACGTCGTCGGTCATGCCGAAAACGTCGTGCAGGACGACGACGCCGGGCCACGGGCCCTGCCCGGAAGGCTCGGCGACGTAGGCGGGCACCTCTGCATCGCCCGAGCGGAATTGGACCTCGCTCATCGGGCACCTCCTGGCGCCGCGCACGCGGCGCGCCCGGCGCGCAAGATAGCACCGCGCTGCGAGGAGCCGCCGAGCCCGGAGCTCGCCCGGTGGCCGGTCACGTCCGTCTGCGCATGCGGTACCGTGCGAGTGTGCCCACGAGCGGAACGCCCGACACCGAGACCCCCGCCGCAGGACTGCGTGCGGCGGAGCCGTCCGTGCCCGGGACTGCGGCCAGGCCTTCCGCGCCGACGAAGCCGAGCGACCCGAAGGAGCCCATCACGGTGCTCTTCGACCGGGTGCTGGTGCAGGTCACGCCGATCGAGGGCGAGCGGCGATCGCGCGCGGGGATCCTCATCCCGGCCACCGCGCAGGTCTCGCGCCGCCTCACCTGGGCCGAGGCGGTCGCGGTGGGGCCGAACGTCCGGGCGGTCAAGCCCGGCGACAAGGTCCTTTTCAATCCCGAGGACCGCTATGAGGTGGAGGTCCAGGGCGAGGAGTACGTCATCTTGCGCGAGCGCGACGTGCACGCCGTCGCGTCTGCCCGCCTCGACGGGAGCACCGGGCTCTACCTGTGACCCCTCTGACTCCCGCCACGGCTCCGGGCGTGCCGCTCGGCAACCTCGACGACGAGCTTCTCGGGCTGGTCGAGTTCGACGCCAAGGGGCTGGTGACCGCCGTCGTCGTGGACGCGACGTCCAAGGACGTGCTCATGGTCGCGTACATGGACCGGGAGGCGCTCGAGCGCACGATCAGCACCGGGCGCTCGTGGTTCTTCTCGAGAAGCCGCCAGGAGCTGTGGTGCAAGGGCGAGACCTCCGGCGACCGCCAGTACGTGCGCGAGGTGCGGGTCGACTGCGACGGCGACGCGCTGCTCCTGCTCGTGGACCAGCACGGCGACGGCGCGTGCCACACGAAGTCGTGGTCCTGCTTCTTCCGCTCCCTCGCCAGCGGCCCCGGGGTGCCCGCGCCGGGCCGGGAGGCCGAGGGCGCCGGCAGCTGATGCCGAGGGCCCAGGTGGGCACGGCCGACGACGGCGCAGGCGTCACCCTCGCCGTGCGCCCGGATCGCCAGGGCTTCGGCGCCCTCGTGCGCTCCGGCCAGCGGATCGTCCCGGTGTGGGCTGCGGTCGTCGGCGACCAGCTCACCCCGGTGGGGACGTTCCGCGCGGTCGTCGGGGACGCGCCCGGCTTCCTCCTCGAGTCGGTGGAGGGCGGCGAGCGCTGGGGCCGGTACTCCTTCGTCGGGCGGCGGCCGCTCGCGACCCTCACCGCGCACGGCACGACGGTGGTCTCGGAGGGTGAGCTATGCGTCCCGGTCGCGGACCGCCCGGGCGTCCTCGCGACGCTCGAGCGCGTGCTCGCAGCGTGCAAGGCTCCTGTGCTTCCCGGGCTGCCGCCACTGCAGTCGGGCGTGGTCGGCTACCTCGGGTACGACGTCGTGCGGGAGATCGAGCGGTTGCCGAGCGTCCCGCACGACGATCTGGGCCACCCCGACGCGGCGCTCGCGGTCATCGGGCAGCTCGCCGCCTTCGACCACTGGCTCCAGCGCGTGGTGCTGATCGACAACGTGGTGGCCGACGCCGCGTGGTCGCCGGCGGAGCTCGACGAGGCGTACGCGGCCGCCGGGCGCAGGCTTGCCGAGCTGGCGAGAGACTGCTTCTCGGGCGTCTCGCCCTCCCCGGTCGCCATGCCCGAGGGGCCAGTCCCCGCCGCGGCGCGCCGGACGATGACCCCGGACGCGTACCGCGACGCGGTCGGCGCCGCCAAGGCGCACATCGACGCGGGGGACGCCTTCCAGGTCGTGCTGTCCCAACGCTTCGACCTCGATCTCGAGGTGGACCCCTTCGACGTCTACCGCGCGCTCCGCCTGCTCAATCCGAGCCCGTACCTCTACTTCTTGCGTTTCGATGCGGTCACCGTGGTCGGTTCGTCGCCCGAACCGATGGTGCGCCTGCGCGACGGGGTGGTCACCTCGCGTCCGATCGCGGGCTCCCGACCCCGGGGCGCGAGCGATGAGGAGGACCGGCACCTCGGCGCCGAGCTCGTCGAGGACCCCAAGGAGCTCGCCGAGCACGTCATGCTGGTCGACCTCGCGCGCAACGACGTCGGGCGTGTCGTCGAGTACGGCACCGAGCACGTCGACGAGCTCATGACGGTCGAGCGCTACAGCCACATCATGCACCTCACCTCGCAGGTGTCGGGACGCCTTCGCCCCGAGCTCGGTCCGATCGACGTGCTGCGCGCGACGCTGCCGGCGGGAACGTTGTCGGGCGCGCCGAAGGTGCGGGCGATGGAGATCATCGACGACCTCGAGCCGACCAAGCGCGGCGTCTACGGCGGCGTCGTCGGCTACCTCGACTTCTCGGGGAACCTCGACACCGCGATCGCGATCCGCACGATGGTGGTGGGTCCTGGGGGGCGTGCGTCGGTGCAGGCGGGCGCCGGGATCGTGGCGGACAGCGACCCGGCCACCGAGGAGGCGGAGTGCCGCCACAAGGCCGCCGCGCTGCTCGCCGCGGTGAGCGCGGCCGAGCAGCTCCAGGCCTGCGCCGGGCGGGTGCATGCGATCGGGGAGACGGCGAGCCAGTGACCGCCCGGGCGCCGGAGCCCGAGGGCTACGAGGCGCTGCGCCACGGGGTCGGCGCCTATCGCGTGGCGGTCGACACGGTGTCCGTCGCCGGCCGTGACGCGACGGCCTACCTCCAGGGCCAGCTGAGCCAGGACATCTCGCCGCTCGAGATCGGCGGCTGCGCGCCCGCGCTGCTCTTGGAGCCCGACGGCAAGCTCAGCGCGTTCGTGCGCGTGACGCGCACCTCGGACGACGCCTACGTCCTCGACACCGACGCGGGCTTCGGCGACGCCGTGGTGGCACGGCTGCAGCGGTTCAAGCTGCGGACCAAGGTCGCCATCGAGGGGCTCGACTGGCCGTGCATCGCGCTGCGCGGCGAGCGGGTAGGCGGCGGGCCGGCGGGCGGCGCCTCTCATGGGGCAGGCCCGCCCTTCGTGCTCCCGGTCGACTGGAACGGCGTGCGCGGCGTCGATCTCCTCGGTCCCGGCGCGGACGCGCTCGTGCCGGCCGACGCATCGTGGTGCGACGCGGCCGCGTGGGAGGCGCTGCGCGTCGAGGCAGGGATCCCGAAGATGGGAGCCGAGCTCGACTCCCGCACGATCGCCGCCGAGGCGCACCTCGTGGAGCGCACGGTGAGCTTCACGAAGGGCTGCTACACGGGACAGGAGCTCGTCGCGCGGCTCGACGCGCGGGGCAGCCGCGTGCCGAGGCGGCTGTGCGGCATCATCGCCGGAGACGCCGGGCCGGGCGAGGCGGAGGAGCTCGTCGGAGCCGCATTGTGGACCCCGGGCGGAGACAAGGCCGTCGGGCGCTGCACCTCTGCGTCGTGGTGCCCGGGCCTGGGGCACGTTGGCGCCCTTGCGTACCTGCACCGTTCGGTGGACCTCCCCAGCGTCGTCGTATGGGGACGCACCGAGGACGTCCCGGCGGCACGCCGCCGTCCTGCCAAGGCCCGATCGCTGCCCCTCGTCGATTGAGGGCGACGGGCGCCGCCGCCCGAGCCTCAGGGAGGTCGCTGGGCGCGGGCAGCCAGAGCCTCAGGGCAGGGCTGTGCCGGCACTACGCTTGGGCACGATGCCCGCCTACCTGTCTGAGATCGTCGCCGCGCACCGGCGCATGGCTGCGGCCGACCGGCGCGACCTCGGCGACCTCGTCGCCCGGGCTCTGGAGGCGCCGGCGACCAGGTCGTTCGCGCGGGCGCTCCGGTCGGACGCTGGCGGGCTCTCGGTGATCGCGGAGGTGAAGCGCCGGTCGCCGTCGAAAGGAGCGCTCGCCGCGGAGCTCGACCCAGCCGAGGTCGCGGGTGCCTATGCCGCCGGCGGCG
This sequence comes from Actinomycetes bacterium, assembly GCA_021845725.1. Lineage (GTDB taxonomy): Bacteria > Actinomycetota > Acidimicrobiia > Acidimicrobiales > RAAP-2 > JAJYVT01. Next base: position 47,870 of record JAJZVL010000011.1, read on the forward strand.
CAGCGTGCCTGTCAGTGCTGACCGACGAGGCGTTCTTCGGCGGGAGCGCCGCCGACCTCGCGGCGGCTCGCTCGGCGAGCGGGCTCCCGGTCCTGAGAAAGGACTTCACCGTTGCTGCGGCTGATGTGTGCGACGCGCGCCTCATGGGCGCCGACGCGGTGCTGCTCATTGTTGCGGTGCTCTCGGACGACGAGCTCGCCTCCCTCTACGAGCTCGCTGGTCGCCTGGGGCTCGACGCGCTCGTCGAGGTGCACGACGAACCGGAGCTCGAGCGCGCTCTGGCGTTGGACCCTCGGCTCGTGGGGGTGAACCAGCGGGACCTGGCGACCTTCGAGCTCGATCCGCTGCGGGCCCTGCGGCTCGTCTCCGCGATCCCGCCCGGCGTGGCCGCGGTGGCCGAGTCCGGCATTCGCGGCCCTGACGACGCGCGACGCCTTGCCGGAGCGGGCTACGACGCGATCTTGGTCGGGGAGTCGGTCGTCACCTCCGAGGATCCCTCGGCGGCGGTCCGTGCGCTGCTCGGTCACCCGGTGGGTCGCCGCGGCACCTCGGCCTCCGCCGCGGCCGATGCGCGCCGTGTCACGGCGTAGCGGGTAGCGGGACACCTGGTGCACGAGGACTTCCTCGTGAAGATCTGCGGCGTGACGAACGAGCCCGACGCGCTCCTGGCCGTCGGGCTCGGAGCGGACGCGATCGGCTTCATCCTCGCCCCGTCACCCCGCCAGATCGCCGTGTCCACGGCGGCCGACATCGTGAAGCGGCTTCCCCACGACGTCCTCACCGTCGGCGTCTTCAGGGATGAGTCCCCCCAGCGCGTCGTCGAGATCGCCAACACCGTCGGGTTCGGGGCAGTCCAGCTGCACGGGCACGAGACCGCAGGGCAGTCCCGCTGGATCCGCGAGCGTGTCGCGTGCACGATCAGGGCCTTCGCGGCGGGGGACCCCTTGATCGCGCGGCTCGCGGACTTCGGCGCCGATTACCTGCTCGTTGACGGCCAGAGCCCGGGCTCCGGGCAGGTGTTCGACTGGAGGCTCGCCGAAGGGGTGGTCGACGCGGGGCGGATGTTCGTCTCCGGGGGCCTCACGCCGGAGAACGTGGGCGACGCGATCATGGCGCTTCGTCCGCGCGGGGTCGACGTGTCGAGCGGGGTCGAGGCCGCGCCTGGGAAGAAGGACCCCCAGAAGCTGCGGGCGTTCATCCGCTCGGCGCGTGCCGCCGCTCGGGCTGCCAGGATGGCGTCCCAGGGCGTGGAGGTCGCGTCGAGCACCGCAGCACAGGACATGGACGCGGGCGACGTCGGCGGTAGTGGCGGGTCGAGGAGCACGTGGCACGAGACCACCAGGCGCGGCCGGCGTGACGAGCGTGGTGATCCTGCGCGCAGCGAAGAGCACGGCGACGCTCCGTACGACTGGATGGAGCGGTGAGCGCGCCCGGCGGGCCGCCTGCCGACGCGGGCTCTCGTTCCGCGGGCCATGGCACGCCTCGTGTGATGGGCACGCCTGGCCCCGACGGGCGGTTCGGCGAGTACGGAGGGCGCTTCGTCCCCGAGTCGCTGGTCCCGGCGTGCATGGAGCTCGAGGCGGCGTTCGCCGCCGCATGGGCCGACGCCTCGTTCCGCACGGAGCTGTCGTCCATCCTGCGCGACTACGGCGGGCGTCCCACGCCGGTCACCGAGTGCGCGCGCCTCTCCGAGGAGCTCGGCGTCCGGCTGCTCTTGAAGCGCGAAGATCTGGTCCACGGGGGCTCGCACAAGCTGAACAACGTGCTCGGACAGGCGCTCCTCACCCTGCGCATGGGGAAGGAGCGCCTCGTGGCCGAGACCGGCGCAGGCCAGCACGGCGTGGCGACCGCGACCGCAGCAGCGCTCCTCGGGCTCGAGTGCACCGTGTACATGGGCGAGCTCGACACCGAGCGCCAGGAGCTGAACGTGTTCCGTATGGAGCTCCTCGGCGCGGAGGTGCGGCCGGTGCGCTCGGGCAGCCGCACGCTGAAGGACGCCGTGAACGAGGCCCTGAGGGACTGGGTCGCCAGCGTCGACCGTACGCACTACTGCCTCGGGTCGGTCATGGGTCCCCACCCGTTCCCCTACATGGTGCGTGAGCTGCAGCGCGTCGTCGGGGAGGAGGCCCGCGCGCAGTGCCAGGCGCTGCTCGGCGGGGCGGACCCCGACGTCGTGGTGGCCTGTGTGGGCGGGGGGTCCAATGCCGCAGGAACGTTCGCGGGGTTCGCGGACGGTGGCGCGCGTCTCGTCGGCGTGGAGGCTGCAGGCGGCGCAGCAGTGAGCGACGGGATCCCCGGCGTGCTGCACGGGATGAAGTCGCTGCTCCTCCAGGACGAGGAGGGCCAGATCCTGGAGGCCGAGTCCATCTCTGCGGGTCTCGACTACCCCGGCATCGGCCCCGAGCACGCGTGGTTGGCGGCCTCGGGCAGGGCGCAGTACGCCAAGGCCACCGACGAGGAGGTGCTCGCCGCGTTCCGCCTCCTGGCCCGCACCGAGGGGATCCTTCCCGCGCTCGAGCCGGCACACGCGCTGGCCTGGGTCGTGCGCGAGGCGGGACGGTCGGTCCCGAGGGGGTCCACCGTGCTCGTCACGCTGTCTGGACGCGGGGACAAGGACGTCGCGCAGGTGCGCGAGCTGCTCGCCGCGGAGAGGGCCGAGCGGTGATCGCGCTCGAGCCCTGGTTGCGAGAGCGGCGCAGCGCGGGGCGCAAGCTTCTCGTGCCCTACCTCATGGGAGGGCTGGGCGAGGACTGGGTCGAGGCGCTGCAGGCGGTGGCCGACGCAGGGGCCGACGCCGTCGAGGTCGGGATCCCCTTCTCCGACCCGATGATGGACGGGCCGGTGATCCAGCAGGCTGGCGTGCACGCGCTCGATCGCGGTGCGACGCCGACGAGGATCGTCGACGCTCTCGCTTCAGAAGAGCTCGGCATCCCTGTCGCGGTGATGACCTACTACAACATCGTCTTCCGCACCGGGCACCGGCGGATGGCCCAGTCCCTGCGGGCCGCGGGGATCGGCGCCGCGATCGTTCCGGATCTCCCTCTCGAAGAGCTCGGGCCGTGGGCCGCGGAGGCCGACGCCGCCGAGGTCGCCACGGTGCTCCTGGTGGCGCCGTCGACTCCCGAGCCGCGGGTCGCGCAGATCTGCGCGCGCTCGCGCGGGTTCGTCTACGCCGTCGCTCGAATGGGCGTCACGGGAGAGCGCGAGTCGCTCGGCAACGAGACCACCGACGTCGTGCGTCGGATCCGCGAGGTGACCGACGCTCCGGTGTGCGTCGGCGTCGGCGTGTCGACGCCCGCCCAGGCGCGAGCGGTGTGCGAGGTCGCCGACGGCGTCGTCGTCGGCTCCGCGCTGGTCCGGCGACTGCTCGAGGGTGGCGGACCGGACGCGGCGGGGGAGTTCGTCGGCCAGCTCCGGGCTGCGCTCGACGCGGGCTGACGGCTGGGGCTGCGCTCGACGCGGGCTGACGGCCTCGGGGAGTCCTGGCCGCCGGGCCGGGGGGGCCGTAGGATGGCGGCCATGCTCGCACCTGGAACGGCCGCTCCAGAGCTCACCCTCCCCGACCAAGACGGCACTGAGGTGTGCCTCGCCGACGAGCGCGGTCACTGGGTCGTGCTGTGGTGGTACCCGAAGGCAGCGACGCCTGGCTGAACGATCCAGGGCAGGGGCCTGCGTGACAGGTCCGAAGAGCTCCGGGAAGCCGGCGCAGTGGTGCTGGGCGCGTCATTCGACACGCCCGAGGAGAACAAGGCCTTCTGCGACGCGGAGGGCTTCCCCTTCCGGCTGCTCTCGGACACCGACCGCGAGGTGGGTCGGCGCTACGAGGTGGTCCGGGAACCGGGCGAGGAGTACGCCGACTACGCGAAGCGGATCGCCTACCTCATCGACCCTTCGGGGGTGATCCGGCGCTCCTACGACGTGACCGACGTCGATGGGTTCGCCGCGATGGTGCTCGCCGACCTCGCCGAGCTGGAGCACGCGTAACTCGTGGTGCCGCGTGACGGCATCCGGTGCAGCCCTGCAGCGGATGCCGGAGCGCGTGGTGGGCCCGCGTGGCGGTCGCGCGTGGCAGAAAGGGCGGTGGCATGGCGCGTCTTCAGGCTGACGGCGCGACCGTTCACCCTCGAGCCACGAGAAGCCCCGTAAGCTAGCGCCGTGGTGAACGCCGAGTGGATCCGCAGCGAGAGGGTCCCGGCGCGCCTCGAGGTCAACGTGCTGGACCGAGAGAGCCCGGTACCACTGTGGTTCCAGATCGCCGAGCGCCTCCGGACAGCCATCGAGACCGAGCAGCTCAAGCCCGGCGAGCGCCTGGACAACGAGATCGATCTCTCCGACCGTTTCGGTGTGAGCCGGCCCACGGTGCGCCAGGCCATCCAGGCCCTCGTGCAGAAGGGCCTCGTCGTGCGCCAGCGCGGCGTCGGGACGATCGTGGCGAACCGAAGGATCAATCGGCCGGTCGCGCTCACGAGCCTCTACGACGACCTCTGGGCAGCCGAGCGCCAGCCGACGACCAAGGTCCTCGAGATCGAGGAGCGGATCGCCGACTTCGACATGGCCGAGAAGCTCGGGATCCACGCCGGCGAACCCGTGCTCTGGCTCGAGCGGCTGCGCTTCGCCGAAGGACGGCCGCTTGCGCTCATGCACAACACCATTCCGCTCGAAGTGCTGGTCGAGCCCCTCACGCGCGAGGCGCTCGAGTCCGACGGGCTCTACCGGCTGCTTCGTGCCCAGGGAGTTCGTTTCCACACTGCCAACCAGATCGTCGGCGCCCGCACCGCCACGAAGCTGGAGGCGTCGCTTCTCGAGTGCCCGCGCTCGGCGACCATGCTCGTGATGCTCCGCACGGCCTGGGATCCGTCGGGAAAGACCATCGAATACGGCTCGCACTCATACCTGGCCAGCCGCTACAGCTTCCAGATCAGCCTGTCGCTCAAGTAGCACGAGCGACCTCCCCCAGCAGCGCAGCAGAGAGGGGGGCGGCTCGGCAGCACCATGCCGGAGCAGCGCGTGAGAACTCTTGCCCGGCCACCGCATCCTCGCGGGATTCCTTCCTTGCCCTGAGGCGTCGCGTGGCATATTGTGGTGTCGACAAGAGGTCATGACAAACTACCCACGGGGGACGACGATGACGATGCCGGGGCCGACTGGCCTGGCCCGGAGGCGACGGGCGCGGCTGCCACGCCCACCTGTCCGATGAGGACGAAGGGGGAGCCGATCGACCTTCTGTGCGCTGGCCGGATCTGTGTCGACCTCTATGGCGAGCAGGTTGGTGCGACCTTGGAGGGGACCTCCTCCTTCGCCAAGTACCTGGGCGGCAGCGCAGCCAATATCTGCGTGGGCACGCAGCGCCTCGGGCTCCGTACCGCCATGCTCACGCGGGTCGGGGACGAGCCGATGGGGCACTTCCTGCGCTCGGAGCTTGCACGCGAAGGTGTCGACGTGGCGGGCGTGAAGCTGGACCCCGCACGCCTGTCGGGAGCAGTGATGCTCGCAGTGCGCGAGTCGGACGATTTCCCGCGCATCTTCTACTACGCCGACAGCGCTGACATGGCGTTGGGGCCAGAGGACGTCGACCCGTCACTGGTCTCGCGTGCCGGAGCCGTGCTGCTCACCGGTTCGTACCTGTCTTCGGACCGGCTCCGTGCGGCGATGACGCGCGTGGTGGGGTTGGCGAAGGAGAACGGGGCACGCATCGCCCTGGACCTCGACGTTCGCCCGGGACTGTGGGGACTGGCACCCTTGGCCGCCGGCAATGCGACGAGCGTCATCAGTCGGAAGGTTGCCGACGCGTTCAAGGGTGTGCTCGGTGACTGCGATCTCGTGGTCGGCACGCGCGAGGAGGTCATGGCCGCGGCTGGCATTCCGGACGTCGACGAGGCGCTGGGGGACCTGCGCGACAAGACCGACGCTGTGATCGTGGTGAAGGCGGGCGTGAAGGGCTGCACGGTCATCGAAGGTGCCCCGGCCGATCACTGGGAAGACGGGACATGGTGTCCAGGGTTCCATGTCGAGGTGCTGAACACCGTCGGGGCCGGGGACGGCTTCATGGCAGGGTTCATGAGCCGCTGGCTGAAGAAGGAGCCCGCCTCGCGTTGTGCAGAGGCCGGGAACGGCGCCGGTGCCATCGTCGTCTCCCGTCACGGATGCTCGCCTGCCATGCCGACGGCTGCCGAGCTTGCGTCGTTCCTTGCTCGATCCGAGCAGATCTCCCGTCCCCAGGACGACCGCGAGCTGGTCCGGCTGCACCGCGTGGGCACGCGTCGTGGCGAGTGGCCACGGCTCCACGTGCTGGCCATCGACCATCGCTGGCAGCTCGAGGAGCTGGCTGCCGACGTGGGCGTCGGCACTGATCGGATCAAGGGGCTGAAGCAGCTCGTCCATGCCGGCTACCTCGAGGTCGCCCGTCACCGCAGCGACACCGGGCTCCTGGCCGACGGCCACTACGCCAGCTCCGTCCTCGAAGCCGAGTCCGGTTCGGGGCGATGGCTGGCGAGGGCGATCGAGATCGCCGGGACGCGGCCAGTGGAGCTGGAGGGCGAACCCGAGCTGGCGGCCACCCTCGGGCGCTGGCCGGCCGACGAGGTCGTGAAGGTCATCGCCTACTGGCACCGCGAGGATCCCGCGGACCTCGTGGACAGGCAGTGCCACTCGCTTCTACGACTTCAGCACGCGTGCGAGTCGAGCGGCCACGAGCTCCTCGTCGAGCTGCAGGCACCGCGCGGTATGCGGTTCGCGCCGGGCGACGTCGCCGCGACGATCGCTCGCCTGTACGGCGCTGGATTGCGTCCCGACTGGTGGAAGCTGCCACCGATGCGGGACGCCGCGACATGGCAGGAGGTCGGCAGTGTCGTGCGCGCGAGCGATCCCGACTGCCGTGGCCTGCTCGTCCTCGGGCACGAGAGCTCTTCTGACGAGCTGGCCGCCGCGTTCGAAGCAGGCGCCACCGAGCCGGCCTGCGTGGGCTTCGCCGTCGGTCGGAGGATCTTCGCCGATCCCGCCCGCCGGTGGTTCGCCGGGGAGATCGACGACGCGGAGGTGGTGGAGCGCGTGCGATCGACGTTCTCTGCGCTGATCGAGCTGTGGAGCAGGGCCAAGGGACCCAGGTGACGGCCAGGTGCCGAGCAGGTCGAGTCCATGAGCCGATGAGGAGGATCGCCGAGGATGCACGCGCGTGCCGCAGTCATGAGGGGCCCAGGAGACATCGCGATCGAGCGCTTCGCGGTGCCTGAGGCGCAGGAAGGGGCGGTCGTTCTGGAGATGTCGCTCGCGGGCATCTGCGGCACGGACAAGCACAGCTACAGGGGGGAGACCAAGCAGTACGCAGGGACGCCGCACGAGAGGGACACGGCGTTCCCCGTCATCTGCGGGCACGAGAACGTCGGGATCGTCGCAGACGTGGGCGGCGAGGTGGTCGCCAGCGACGGGACCCCGCTTCGGGTGGGAGATCGTGTCGTCCCCGCTGCGAACGTCGCGTGCGGGCGCTGCTACTACTGCTTGAACGGGTACCCGTACTACATGTGCAGCCATCTCGAGAATTACGGCAACAGCCTCAGCTGCGCTCGCGAGCCCCATCTCCTCGGGGGGTGGTCGGAGTACCTCTACCTGCTGCCCCGCACGCCGATCTTCCGGGTTCCCCCAGAGCTTCCCGACGAGCTCGCCGTGCTCACCGAGGTCATGGCCGTCACGCATGGCATCGATACTGCGCAAGCGCTGCTTTCTCTCTACGGCAGGCCCTCGTTCGGCTACAGCGCGGCGGTGCTCGGCGTCGGACCTCTCGGGCTGTGCCACGTGGTGAAGGCGCGCCTTCGCGGTGCAGGGAGGATCTTCGCGACGGACCGGTTCCCGGGCCGCCTGGCTCTCGCCGAGCAACTGGGCGCGGACACGGTGTGGAACGCGTCGGCGACGTCGGCCGACGAGCGCGTCGACGCCCTTCTGCGGGCGACGCATGGGCGGGGAGCGGACATGGTCGTCGACTGCAGCGGCGTCCCTGAGACGTTCGAAGAGAGCCTCCGGCTGGTGGCTCCCGGCGGCGTGGTCGTCGAGGTGGGGGCGTTCGTCGACCTCGGAACCGTCGAGGTCAACCCGAGCGCCGACGTCTGCGCGCCGAACATCTCGATCATCGGCGTCGGCGGCGAGACCACCGTCTCCTACGAGCCCTCGCTCATCCTCATGGCCGAGCAGATGGGCCGATACCCGCTCGAGAAGATCGTCTCCCACAAGATCCCCCTGGGCACAGTCGAAGGAGCGATCCGGCTCGCTCAGCGTGACGAGGCGATGCAGGTGGTGCTGGACCCCCATGCACGCGAACCCGAGGAGGTCGTGTGAGCGCAGCGAGGAGAGCGCCCGAAATGGTGTGGGGCGCGACAGCGGAAGGAGCGTCATGATCCGATTCGGCAACGCCCCCACCTCGTGGGGCATCGAGAAGCCCGCCGACCCGGCGTACCCGCTCTGGCAGAGCGTGCTCGACCAGGTCGCCGAAGCAGGATACGACGGGCTGGAGCTGGGCCCTCGGGGCTACTTCCCCGACCGGCCGGAGGAGCTCTCCGCCGAGCTGTCCAAGCGGCACCTCGCGCTGAGCGCTGCCAACATCATGACGCCGTTGGCGAACCCGGCGACCACCGATCAGCTGGTGCGCGAAGCGGAGCTGACGTGCGACCTCGCCGGCGCGCTCGGCGCTTCGTACTACGTGATCATCGATGGGATCACGCCTGAGCGCGAGCACACCGCGGGCCGCAGCTCGGACGCAGTGCGGCTGGACGGCGCCGCGTGGCGCACGCTCACCGACACGGTGGGCCGTCTCGCCGAGATCGCCGCCTCCCACGGGCTGGTCGCCGCCTTCCATCCGCACGCAGGGACGCGCGTGGAGTTCCGCGACGAGGTCGAGCGCCTCCTCGACGACACCGACCCGTCACTGGTGCACCTGTGCGTGGACACCGGGCACTCGACCTACGCGGGGATCGACCCCGTCGAGCTGTGCAGGGCCCACGCGGACCGCCTGTCGTACGTGCACCTGAAGGACGTGAGCGTGCCGGTCCTGGAGAAGGCCCGGCTCGACAAGGCCGGGTTCTGGGAGGCCTACCGGCGGGGGGTGTTCTGCGTGCTCGGTCGAGGCAGTGTCGACTTCGTGGGGCTGCGCGAGTGCCTGGAGGACCTCCGCTACGACGGATGGCTGACCGTGGAGCAGGATGCGAGCCCGACCGGCGACTCCGTGCCCCTCGACGACGCGATCGCGTCCCGCACGTTCCTCGGGGAGATCGGGTTCGGCGCGTCCGGCCCGGCGCCAGCTTCGGGGGGTCCGAGGTGAGCGCCGGAGGCGGCACGACCCGCAGGGTCCACTGGGCCGCCGGCGAGCTGGCCGCCGGGCCCTGGGCGCTCGAGCTCACGCCGAAGAACGCCGGTTGGCGCTGGACGTCGTTGCGCGTGCTCGCGCTGGATGCCGGAGCGTCGCAGGGATTCGCGACCGGCCCAGAAGAGATGCTGGTCCTGCCGCTCGAAGGTTCCTGCACGGTCTCGTGCGACGGCGAGGAGCTGGAGCTCGAAGGCCGCCGCGACGTCTTCTCGTCACCGAGCGATTTCGCCTACGTGCCCCGCGACGCCGAGGTGGTCGTGACGAGCGGTGCCGGCGGACGCTTCGCGCTCTGCGGGGCAGAGGCCGGCAGGCGGCTGCCGTTCCGTCGCCGCACGGCCTCGGAGGTCGCCGTGGAGCTCCGCGGGGCCGGGGACAGCTCGCGCAGGGTGGTCAACTACTGCATGTCGGACACGTTCGAGGCCGATCGGCTGCTCGTGTGCGAGGTGATCACCCCCTCGGGCAACTGGTCCTCGTACCCCCCGCACAAGCACGACGAGGCGCGTCCGGGTGAGACCGAGCTCGAGGAGATCTACTACTTCGAGCTCGATGGCGACGGCCACGACCCCGGAGCGGCGTACCTTCGCCTCTACGGCACCGACGCGCGTCCCATCGAGTTCCTCGGTGCGCTGCAGAGCGGCCATGTCGTCGCCGTCCCCCACGGCTACCACGGCCCTGCCATGGCCCCCCCGGGCTACGACCTCTACTACCTGAACGTGATGGCCGGACCGGTGC
>JAJZVL010000012.1:0-35634 GCA_021845725.1 Actinomycetes bacterium
GCGACCGCGTTGTACCGTGGTTCCGCGTGCCAGGCGGCGCGAACCCGAAGGTTCGCGCCCTGGCGCGATCGGCGCCCCCGGCAGGACTCGAACCTGCGCTCCCGGCTCCGGAGGCCCACCGGGTCCGTCTCTGGAGTTGTCGTAGCTCTGCTCAGTCCCTTTGAGCAGGGACGATGGTCCACTGAGTGCGACGGAGTCCCCGCTCTGGCAATCCGTTGATTGGCAAATGATTGGCAACTCAACGGGCGCCGGGCGGCAACCCCGCGAGCCGAGACGCCCGGCGGGAGACAAAGCTTTTGTCGGTGAGCACGCGATTCGATGGCGATCCAGCCGATTGGAGCCACTGGCGCGATCTGATGCGCCACTCGAGCAGGTGTCCCGAAGGACGCCGGGTCGGCGTGTGGGCGCTGGAGGTACTGGAAGCGGAGTTCGGCTCGGACTGGCTCTCTCGGATGCTGAGGGTGGAGCACGACATAATCCCAGAGATCAAGATGGCCTGGTTCCACGGCCCGGCGTTCGTCGATCTCGTCGCCATGGCACTCGCATTGGCGCGGTGCCGTGGCGTGCCGGGGTATGCCAAGGTCCGAGATGCGATCTCCAACGACCTCCGTGACGACGTGCGCTCCCACGGGCTTCTGCAGCTTGAGGTCGCGAACCTCGGGCTGGCCGGAGAGGGCTCCGTGGCCCTCGAGGAGCGGCGCCGGCCGTCTGGTGCACCGGTCGACGTCGTCGTACATACGGATGCCGCAGAGCTCGTGGTCGAGACGCGCGTGGTCTTTACCGACCAGGCCATGCGCTTCGGTCGAGAGCTCTCTGACCGCCTGAGTGGTGCGATGCACAGTCTCGCCTTCGCGTATGACGTCCAGTTCACTGGCCGCGAGAAGCCGATGGGCTCCATCAGCGACGCGATGACCGCGGAAGATGTTGACGGAATTCTCGTATCGATCGAGGCGGCCGCCGCCCTGGCGAAGGAAGAGCATCGCCCTGCATCGGTAGAGCACCCCTTGGTCGACCTCCGTTGTCTGCCAATGCCTACAGCGGAGTCGGGGATGGGCTACGAGATGCCGGCCGGGACGGGAAGGGGTCTCGACCGTACGGAGCACATTCTCCGGGAAAAGGCGGCGCAGATGAGGAAGAGTGGTGCGGGTTGGCTCCGAATCGACCTGCTGGACGGGACCTTTGGTTTCAGCACGTGGTCACAGCTGCGATTCCCAACACGCGTCGCAGCGATCGCCGCGTTCGTCGCGGACACCTTCAGCCACGCATCACATGTGCGGGGAGTGGTGGTGTCCAGCGGAGCACTGCCGTGCCACGGCCTACTGAATGAGCAGAGCACTCGCAACGGGTACACCTTTGGGCTCCGCCGACGCGTCGACGTCTACCGCGGACGGGAAACTGTCGTCGTACCCGTCCTGGAGGGCACCCTCTTGGAGGCCGAGACGTGGTGCAGCCTCTACGATTCGGAACCCGGGGCGATGACAGTCGCTCTCGCCGAACTTGACTTTCCGCCTCTGGAGGTGCTGACGCAGGCTGGTGAAGTCGTTACATAACTGCAGATCTGTGCACCTACGCGAGGGTCGACACCGACCAGCGCCTCCACTGATGCGTAGTCGCATCCCGTCCGTCCAGCCCGTGTGCCCTCGTCCATATGGGCAGCTCAGGTGGGGTTAGCAGTCTTGCCCGTCGCGCCAACTCTGGCCCGTGTGACCCCGTTCGGTAGCGAGTCAGTGCAAGCAATACGATCCCGCCGAGCATCTGACGAGTTTAACGCTCCTGCCCCATCGACCTACGGTCGCGGCGCCACTCGTACCCGCTCGCGCAACCGAGCTGCCACCTCGTCGTAGACGTCAACACCCAACTCCTCCGCCACTTCCAAGCTGATAGCAACTGCGTACGGGACCGTCCCCCCATCCAGTCCTCCAGCCTGCCCAAGGCACTTGATAGTCAGCCGCAGCTCGTCATCGGTACCAATCGGGACGGCGCCCGATCCCTCGAAAATCTGGTGTTGGACAGTGCCTCGTTGCGCTCGTTGAGCGCCGACCTGCTTTGACGAAATCACCGGCTGCAACGCGCCCCCTGGCGCGCTGAAGCTCATCTTCGCCCGCCGGTACTGACGATGACGCCAGTTGATCGGCGAAAGCCACGCAAGAGTCGCGGTGACACGGCGCTTCCCACGGATACCCGTCAACCCTTCAGGCAATGGCACGAGGATGTCCTCCTCCTCGCGCGATCCAAGATCGCCAACAGCAAGAACCGTGACCCGATTGTCGGGACATTCCAGAGTATGGTCCGTATGCAGGTGCCCGTAAGTGAAATATCGGTCGAGAGGCAACACCCAGTCGAGACCCGTCACCAGACGCTTGTCCGGCCATTCGACCCCATGGACGAGGAGGGCCTTGAGGGCTGCTGGAACATGACGGTCGCTGAACTCCGGAGCACCAACACGTAGGTCCTCGATGACGTCGAGCAGTCGTGCTGCCTGGCGCGTCGCCAATGCCGTGGCAGCACTGGTACCTCGGACATGAAGCTCACCTTGGGTGGGATCGGCCCTCGTAGGTGACGCAGCTCGTAGGCCCGGTGCGAGCGTCGAGGCTGACGCAGTCAGTCTCGTGGACCCCGACGAGGACAGATCGACGGTAAAGAGCTGACGACCGCCGGGAGTATGGATGTCGGGCTTGACGCTTCGGCGAAAACCTCTTCCCATCGCACTCACGGGGCTTGGAAGCACCGCACCCCCCAATAGATCAACCCGGTTCCCGCTGACGTAAGCACCCGACGCATCGGCGTGGAGTGCGCCAACAGTCAGGGCGTTGATGGACTCCGCCGGAGTAAGAAGGCGTCTTCCGTTCGCCTCGCTCCCAAGCACTTTGAGCGTCCATTCTCGCCGCTCTGCCTCCTCTGCTGCCTCGAATGCAGAGCGCGCAACGGGAAGCTCTACGACCGGATAGTTTCCCGCCGATATTATAACTAACACGTTGTGTTCCACCATCAGCCAATCGAGCGCGCGAGCCCATGCACTTGGAATCGTGTCGAACGGGGCATGGGGATCACAAACCGACAGGTTGACGATCCGCACGGTCGGGCTTGCTGTCGTGATCTCCCGAAAAGCCCGCACCATCAGGTCAGGAAGAAGCGTGCTCTCCGGTACCGCTTCGACCCGCGCCATCGTTTTGGGATCGGGCTTGAGGATGGGTCGCACGATCACAGGGTGCCGTAGCGGACTCGCCTCTGCGCCGAGGTCGCCCCACACGATGAGCGAGGCCATCTCCGTACCATGCCGACGGAGCCAAGCTTCATAGGTCCCGTCGTCGAGACCATCAGGATCGTAAATGAGCAAGCGATCGGCAAGCCGTACGTGGTTGGCAGCAGGCAGGCCGTCGAGCAACAGCACCCTCGGGTCGCCGCTCGGCGACGCTGACTCCTCTGGGGTCACCTCGCCAGGTTGCGCATCCTCGGACGGAGTTACCGATTGACCACCGGGACGCACGAAGAAGATGTCGTGGCTGCGCAGAAGTTGAAGGGCATCGGGTCCCTGGCCGACAACGTCGCGCAGAGCGTTCACGGGCACCATTGCGGCGAGCGCGTGGTAACCGAAAGCCTCGTGAATCGCAGTGTGGAGGACCCTGCCACCAACTGTTGCAATCAACGAGGATACTGACGTTTGGCGCGCTGAACGCTGCGCCACTGAATCTGAGAACCACAACTCCGCCTCGATGGGGACCTCGTCAACGCCTGCGTCAAGCCAATCGCGGACAGCTTCCTCCAGTCCGGTAGATCGGATGCGATCCGCAGGGCTCCAGGGGCGGATGTCCTTCAGATGAGCAAACAGGGACGCAAGCCCGCTGCTTCGCCCGCCCAGCCCAGACAGCGGTTCACCACGCGACCAGGTCTCCCACGCATCACGAAGCTGCTGCATCGCTTGCAAACCGCCGAAGGCAACATGCAACAGGCCAGGGATGGGCGCCGGTCGCGTCGCGTTCTTTTCAAAATCCTCATCTGGGTCGAACTCGTCTTCGACCTCGATGAGAACCTGTAGGCCTACCCGCTGCATGACCTCAATGACGTCGACCACGCTTCCCCTCGTCTCGAACACGAGGACAAGCTCAGGGTCAGCAGCAGGAAGACTCGTTTGGGCCGTCGCTCGCTCTTGTTCCAGGGAGCGAATAAGCGCGTCGAACCGCGGAGTAAGCCGCTCCACCTGCCGTGCCCGTGACGGGAGACGAGCGGAGTCGCCCCGTGGGGGCTGAGGGGCAGGCGACTCTCGTCTATTGGTAGGCCCCGTGAGAAGGATGGGGCGTGCGACGACCGAGACATCCGTCATGAGCCCGGAACCGCCCGCTCCTTCCATTGTGCAAGACGTGCCTTGACGATCGCTGGCAAGTCAGGTTCAGGCATCGCCAGGACGGCGCGTCGGTCAACGTCGCGGGCAAAATCGTCCACTTCGGCGTAACTGGCACCCATCAACTTGTCGGCCAGCGTCCGCGGGGCAAGCCCCAAGGGGCGACCCGTCCGCCGGACCCATCGCTCCAGTAGCCGCTCGATACCTGCGCGGCTCGCCTGTGGGAGTGACAGTCGAAGCTCAAACCTCCGCCACACGGCGCGGTCCAGCAACTCAGGATGATTCGTCGCGGTCACAACGATCACGTAGCTAGGGAGCTGGTCGATCTGGAGCAGAAGGGAACTGACAACTCGTTTGACCTCTCCCGTCTCGTGTTCGTCACCACGCTCCTTTCCGAGCGTGTCGAACTCATCAAGGAACAAGACGCATCGTCTCTGCCGCACCATGTCGAAGACGGCTTGGAGCCGTGCCGCCGTCTCACCCAGATAGCTTCCGATGAGGGTCTCGTACCGCACGATTACAAGTGGGACCATGACCTCGGCTGCGATTGCCTCCGCAAGGGACGTCTTGCCGCTTCCTGGGGGGCCGACGAGGAGCACGCGATGGCGGGGCTCAAGCCCATACGAGCGGAGGAGGTCAGAGCGGTGGTGCTCTTCGACAAGCTCCTCGGTCGCAGAGATCACGGTTGGGGGAAGGATCAGGTCGGCAAGTCGTCGTTCCGGCACCACCTCATAGACGAGCTGCTCGAACGCCGTCACCGAGCGAGACGTTCCGTTGCCGTTGCCGTTGCGCGGGGCGGGGAGCGTCGCAGGAGCATGAGCAACAGCTTCCGCTAGCTCGGCGGCGAGGACGATGTGCTTCTTCGCCTGCTCTTCGGCAATGAGCGCGTCGACCGTTCGGCGGAAAGTTGCCTGGTCCCCGGTAGAACCGGAGCGGACCAGCGAAACGAGGAGATCGGAGCGGGCCATCCTGTCATTCTCCCTCAGGCGCCCATAGGCCGGGGTCCGGAAGCGACACCCAGGCCGGTTGGTCTGACGGGTCGCTGGGCGCTCTTCTCCACCCCCTGACCTGGTGCTTCGATCGGGTCGGCATGCCGTCCATCATCCCATGACGGTGTGCCCGTGCGCGGCATCGATCACGGTGGCGCACCATCCGACCAGCTCACGACGGCTCTGCTCCCGTCTGCTCGTCGTCGCCGTGGCCCGATGATGGGGCGACGTCGCAACCGGGCAGCCTCCCGTGACTGAGGACCAGGAGCCTCCCGTCCACGAAGGCTTCGTTCGCCAGCTCGATGCCGGGCGGGGAAGGATCGAGGCAGCGGCCGAGGTGCCCGAGGAGAACCCAGGCGAAGAGGATCCCGACGACGACGATCCGCCGGCGCCGTCTTTGCGGGCGATCGCGGTCGACGGCAAGAGCCTGCGAGGTGCGGTCCAAGACGACGGCTGGCCCGTCCACCTGCTCGCAGCCCTCACCCACACAGACCGGGTCGTCGTCGCCCAGGCAGAGGTCGACCACAAAGAGAAGACGGACAGGGCTGGGCTGCCGATCTCTCGCCGGATACGGCCATGCTCACCGTCGACCTGGATGTGCTCACATGGCATGGCCCCACCGTGACCACTTGATCTGGCCCCACCGCCGAGCCTGGGACATGGGAGGGTCCACCTGCTGGACGCGGGTGGGGCCAAATCTGATGATCGCGGAGCCTGTTGCACGAACCTCCGCGGCGATCTGCAAACTCCCTGGTAGCGCGCGCGTGAGATCCACCATGCTGAACAGGCGCGATGGCGAGGATTGGGCCCGTGGCCTACAACTTCCTCACCCCAGAGCGCGACCAGCTCCACCTGCTGCCGCCGTCGATGGCGGACTGGCTGCCCGAGGACCATCTGGCGTGGTTCGTGCTGGACGCCCTGGAGGAGATGGACCTCTCCGCCTTCTACGCCGACTACCGAGCCGATGGCTGGGGCGGCGCAGCGCACGACCCGGCGACGATGGTGGCGCTGTTGCTCTACGCCTACTGCGTCGGGGTCCGCTCGTCGCGCCAGATCGAGCGTGCGTGCCACGTCGACATCGCCTTCCGGGTGATCTGCGCGGGGCTCTTCCCCGACCACACGACGATCGCCCGGTTCCGTCAGCGTCACGAAGAGGCCTTGAAGACGATCTTCACCGCCTCGCTCCGGCTGTGCGCGAAGGCAGGGATGGCCGGGGTCGGCCTCGTGGCGCTGGATGGGACGAAGATGGCCGCTCCCGCATCCCTGCAGCGCAACGTGACCAAGGACACGATCGACGAGTCCGTCGAGAAGATGTTCGCCGAAGCGAAGGAGATCGACGAAGCCGAAGACGCCACCTTCGGCGAGACCCGCGGCGACGAGCCTCCTGCCGTCCTCCGTGGACGCCGGGACCGGCGCCGACGCTTCAAGGCGGCCAAGGAGGTCCTCGACCAGGAACTGGCAGCCGAGCGCACGGCCCATGAGGCTCATCTGGCCGAGCGGGCGGCCGAGGAGGAACGACGGGGCAAGAAGCTCCGCGGCCGCAAGCCCAAGGCGCCGCAGGACAAGGCCGCCCACAAGGAGAAGAAGGTCAACACGACCGACCCGCAGTCCAAGGTCATGTCGACGAAGAACGGCTTCCTCCAGGGCTACAACGCGCAGGCGGTCGCCAACGAAGACCAGGTCGTCGTCGCAGCCTCGGTCACCGACGAGCAGAACGACAAGGCCCAGCTCCACCCGATGATCGACGCGACCACCGAGTCGCTCGACAAGGCAGGCATCGATGAGCGGCCCGGAAAGCTCCTCGCGGATGCCGGCTACGCGTCGGAGGAGAACTTCGCCGCCCTTGGGCCAGACGACCCCGACAGCTACGTGGCAGTTCGCAACATGAAGAAGAACCCGACCCGGCGCACCGGCCGGCGCGGCCCGCTCCGGAAGGACGCGACCTTCCTCGACAGGATGGACCGGAAGGTGTCGAACAAGCTGGGGCGGGACCTCTACAAGCGGCGCCAGGCGATCATCGAGCCGGTCTTCGGCCAGATCAAGGACGCCCGCGGGATCCGCTCGTTCATGCGGAGAGGCAAGTCCGCAGCGGACTCGGAGTGGAAGCTCATCTGCGGCACCCACAACCTCTTGAAGCTCTACCGGCGCGTGCTCAGCGACGCCGGGACAGCGCCCTACAGCCGGGTGGCGGGTGCCCTGAACCGCTGATCGGACGAGCAGAGGGTCCACTGGCGTCGTCACCCCGGGCGTGCAACGCCAGCCGTCCGGTAGCTCGCCCAGCGAGCTCCGTCGACGCCCCGCCTCCCGTCATTGCCACCGGTCGTTCACGCAACAGGCTCCGCGGTGGGGCCAAATCGGGTTGACATTGTCACCTGCCCGCAGTACGGAGAGTTCAGCGAGTTCTCCGACCGCTTCGAAGCGGTCGTGCGCGTCCTCGCGGAGGCTGCTGGAGTCACGCTCACCGACCGGCTCGGGATCCGCTATGTCAGCCGAGCTGCCGCCGGGAGACGACGCCGCCTGGCGCAGCTGGTTTCGGACGCAGCTGACCGGTTGGCCAGCGACCGACAGAGAGGGCGTGCCTTCACCGGTAGTCACTCGCCTGATACTCTCAAAATTAACAGGGCCATGTGGGTTCCGCAATCTGCAGAAGAGCTCGATCGGGCGATCGCCGAGAGCAGGTTGCCGCATGAGTCAGCGTCCTACGAGTACGAACGAGCCCTTCCTGCCCAAGTCAACAACAAAGACATCGGGATCGACGTTGCCGCGATGTCGACGGAGGGCGGGATCATCATCTATGGCATCGACGAAGACCGACAGCGTGACGTTCTCTGCGATGCCGCTGGTGCAAAGGACTGGATCAGCGATGTTGTGACCGGGGAGCTGCGTGAGCCGCCGTACTTCGACGTGAAGTTGCTGCCGCTACCGACAGATGCTGAACACGGCTTCGCCGTCGTCGACGTACCAGCTTCTCCGCGGGCTCCGCACATGGTGGAGGTCAAAGGCGAGTACCGCTACTACGGCCGAGTCCCTGGTGGGAACACGATCTTGACCGAGAGCCAAGTGGCGGCCCTATACGAGCGCAGCGAGCGTGAGGTGCATACGGAGCTTGATAAAGCGATCGCTCTTGCGCCGATACCGCCGGCTGCTGAGCGCGGAGATCTACACTTCTCTCTGCTCACCCGCTTCTGGGTGATCTCGGAATCCGCGAGCGCGTGTTTCCCGACCGCGACCAGGTCGCACTGCACAACGCCGTTTTACAGGCGCAAAACGCCAACGTGTTCGTCAACCTTGGGATCCCAGTTTCAGCGACATCTTGGGGTAAGGCGCTGGTCGGAGAGAAAAGACTGTCGAAGGGACGGCCATCGTGAATCCAGGGTTCACACGACCGAATGGCGGAACGGTCGACTGGCTGGTGTCCAGGCTCGAAGTCATGGACACGGGGACCGTGCGCTACTTCCACGCTGCTTTGCCCTTGCCGGAGGGGCCTGGACGCCCACCAGCTCTCAAGGACACGGCCGTCGCCCAGATCGCTGCGGACTTCATGTGGCTCGCGGGCCGCTCCTACGCCGAAGGTAGCTATCACGCCGCTGTCAACGTCGCCGTGACGCTGACCGGCATTCTCGGGGCGACCTCAGCTGCATGGAGGACGGTCACGATTTCGCCACTCGCTGGTCAGCCGCAGTACCCAACTGCGGAGTTCCGGGGGCGGCTTCGCACGGCCGCCGAACAGTTGCTCTCTGAGCGGTGCGACATCGCCCACTCGACGGCTTCTGGCGGCGTTGCTCCGTGCGATACGCGGGGATGGGTTCCCGGTTCCGCTTCAGCTGAGGTCGGGCTGAGCCCGTCTTTCAGGTGGCGAAGTCTACACTGGGTCCGAACCGTCCACCGTCCGGTGACGATAGATGATCTCGTCAATCTGTGCTGCGTGCTCCTTACGGGCTTCGGTGAGTACGCCGGCAATTCGCTTTTGACTGGCCGGGTCCTTGAGAATCCTGCGAAGCAGGCTCAGAGGCAGCCTTTCGGCGAGGCCGGGGATCTTCTCTCGGACCTCGAATAGCAGATCCATGTCGTGACGCAGGTGAGGGCTCTTGTCGAAGGACGCGAGGATCGTCCCCAGGTTCGGGGTGAGGTCCGGTCGCTTCTTGCAGCTCAGCCACGCGAGCACCATGTAGCGCTGACCATCAGGCGTCCCGATGAGATACTCGATCTGCCCACCCCAGGCAGCCATCCCGTATGCCCAGTTGTCCATGGACTTGCGCATGGCGTAGCCGAGATCAGCCAATCCAGCGGCGAAGCGCCCAACCTCGTCCCGCGCCTCATCGAGCTCGTCGTCGGAACAAGTGCGGATCACTTCGATGAAGCGCCTGGGAGAGGCAAGTGAGCTGATGTTCTCCATATCCTCGCGCACGTCCCCTTCGAGCCAAGGACCGCCAATGGATCCGACGATGTCCGTACGAGCGCGATCATGGCCGAGCGCGTGTTCGAGCTCCTTCAACGCTGTGTCGCCGAGGGCGTCCACATGGCCGGAAGCAATGTAAAGGAGGCTCTGGACGACAAAGTCGAAGTCCGCCGCGCCGGCTCGGCGGCGGACGCGAGCGAAGGGAGCCGGCAGGCGTGCTGCCGTCGATTTGTCAAGCTCGTCGTGAGCATGCTCCGTGAGTTCGCCGTTTGGCCCCACGAACTTGTCGAGGAGCTGAGCGAGGCGCTCGGCGAAAGCGACGAGCTGGCTTCTAGCAGAAAGGGAGGCGTCAGTGAAACCGTTCCACCACAGGGCCCACGCGACTTCCTTCAGTTTGCGCTGGGTGAGGTGGAGTTCACATGCCCGGAGAAAGACCGTGGCCGTCCCCGGTGGGTACAAGGTTGCCGTCCCGTGCACCCCACGACCTACTTGCCTTGGTGCAGGAACCACGCGGTGCCGGTGCCACGCTCTCAGGCGCGCCCGGCTGGCCCCGGCGTAGCCGAGGCCGATTGCGAGCGCGACGATGTCGTTGGCGTCCTCCCAGAGCTCGTCGGCCTCGTCCTGCCACGTCACGGGCCAACGATACCGAAGGATCGTGACACGTCCTCTGATCTGCAATTTGTGCCTGGAGCCCGATGCGAAACCGTACAGGAGTGGTGATACTGGCCCCGCCTACTGTTCCCCCAAGTCGCCCGAGGGGGCGATCGCCGGGAAGTCCCGGAAGTGCAAAGGAGGTGCCTGGTGGCAGCCTCGGTCCAAGATCGCGCTACCTGGATGAACCAGGTGCGCACGTGGGTGCAGACGGTCGTCGATCGCCAGCGCAGACAGTTTCATGCCGACCTGCGCATGGTCGCCGGCCAGTACCGATTCCCGAAGAACCCCCTGCTCCTGGCGCTGCGCTTCGTCTCGAAGGAACTCGCTGCCGAGTTCGTGCGATGGGTCATCCGTACCGTGGGTCAGCAAGCTGGCCTCGAACTGTCCAGCGTAGAGGTGGACATCCTTGCCGATGCGGCGTTAGCGATGCTGTAAGTAATGGGTCCCAGGCGGTGCTCCAAACGGTGACGAGTGCGACCCGACGGTTCCGCGGCCGCGTCGGACCCTCTGAACGGCCCTCACTTCCCGCCCGGATACGACCTGTACCACGCGCTCGGCTTCACCACCGTGTCGGCGATCGCCCAGCACCACACGGCGAGCATCGCCATGGTCCCGAGATACGTGACCGGGACGCAGAGCCCCGCGATCGCGATCAGGAGGCCCGCCCAGAACTTCTTGCGGTCTTGCCGGTAGGTGTAGGCCCACGTCCAGAACGAGAGGAACACCGCGAGGACCACTGCCCGGCGCTTCGAGCGCGGGGCGCAGAACGCCGGCATGCACCACGCACACGCGATCGCCCGGGGCGCGATCGGTGACCCGCAGCCCGGGCACGCCTGCATCCAGGTGCCGCTCGGGCCCGACGGGACGGTTGCGCCCGGCGGCACGCCGAAGCCGGGCGGGGTCCCGCCACGGCCCGTGCCGTTCGTGAGTGCGTGCGGATCGTCTCGTGTCATCGTGCTTCCTTGTCGGGTTGCTGGGTGGGTGCGAGCCGTCACCTCTGGGTGGGGACCGGCTCGCCGAGCGCGGCCTCGGCTTCCCTCCGCGCGCGGGCGAGCGCGGCCGGTCCGCGGACTTCGGCCAAGGAGAGATGGAGATGCCAGAGCGAGACGTCGTAGGGGGAGCAACAGAGCCCCTGGCGGACCGACCACGACGCGCGCTCGGTGTCCCCTGCGCCCCGAAAGGCGCTGCACGCGCGCCGCGCGACGTCGGCCACCGCGGCGTCGATCACCGAGACTAGGAGCTCGGCGTCGACCCAGCGGAACGAACCCTCCGGGACCCCCGAGAAGGGGCGCCCCCGCACGAGGCCGAGCGCCCGCTCGAGGTCGCCCGACGAAGCGTCGGGCCCGCTCAGGGCCGCAAAGCGCGCCCAGTCGCTCGTGACCCCCTCGGAGATGCGGTAGCCCTCGCGCGTGGCGGGAGGAAAGAGGTCTCGCCCCACCGCTCGCCGCAGCATCGAGACGTAGGTGTGGAGGGTCTCCTCGGTGATCTCGTCGTCGACCTCCGGGCGCAGCGCCAGACGGAGCGCCGGCCCGCGCACGGGTCGGTCCCGGTGGAAGACGAGATAGGCGAGGATCTCGGCGAGCTGCGTCGCACGCGCGCCGGGGTCACTCCAGCCGACGACCGCGAAGGGGCCCATGACCCGCACCTCCACCCTCGGCTCGTCTACCGGGTCCCGGTCGAAGAGGTCCGGCTGGCTCGCACCGTCGGTCCGCACGCGCACGGTCTCCACAACCGGCTCGACGCCCGCCACGGCTTCGGCCGTCTCTGTCGGCGCGACGTCCGTACACGGCTCGCCGTCGCAGGACGAAGGCGCAGCGCCGGGGGGTACATCGGCCGAGACCACGCGGCGCGAGCGCCCCTTTGGTGCGGCGAAGCGCTCTGCGAGCGACGCCCGGGCGTCTGCGACGAAGACCCAGCGTCGTGGGACGTCGCCCCGAGCGGTGACGACCGGGCCCCTGAAGGAGGACAGGCGAGCGAGGAGGTCCGAGACCTCGACGGTGATCGGCGCCTCCGCCCCGAGCACGCGTGCGGCGTCCGGCACGAGCTGCTCGAGGAGCGCTCGGGCTTCGTCGGTCCGCCAATCACGCCGCTAACAGCAGCGGGCGAGAAGCCGCCGGATGCGCAGCGACTGGCCCACGCGCTCGTGATCGAGGTCGGACGCAGGATCCGACCCGGCGAGCAGGACCTCGAGCGCTTCCGTCGCGTCGGCTGGACGCCCCATCGAAAGGAGCGTCGCCGCGAGGTTGGTCCGGATGTGCCGGGTGGCCGCAGCCTCCGTGCCGAGGACCCGGGCAGCGTCTCCTGCGGCGCGCCGGTGGAGATCGAGCGCCCGGTCGTGCTCCCCCGCCATGGCGAGCAGGCATGCCAGGTGATCGCGTGCAGAAATCGTCGTCGGGTGGTCTCCACCGAGGACCGCTTCGCACTCGGCGACGAGCGCCGTCGCCGCCTCGACGCGGGAGGGGTCGCACACCCCCTCCACCCACAGCGCAGCCAGGGCGTTTCGGAGCGCCAGCGAGACGGGCGTGCGAGGTCCGGCGAACGCGACGTACTCGGCGACGGCGCCCTCGAGGACGACGACCGCCTCCTCCGCCTTGCCCGCGCGACGGAGCTCGTCGACACGGGATAGGAGCGCACGGAGCTCGTCCGGCTCCTCGGCGTGCGCGTGCTCGCTGCGATCCGTCACTACGCCGGTGCCTCGGGTTGGGCAAGGTGCGCCGGGGGGAACGGGCGGAGCTCCTCGGTCCACACCGGAACGGTGCGGCTCCCCGCGAACTGCGACCAGCCCGCGTGCGCCCACCACGGGCGGACGAAGGCCCAGGAGACCCCTCCGGCGCCCACGTGGAGCGCGGAGCCCGACGGCGCCCCGGCGATCGCGTCGACCGGGAGGCGCGGGCGCCAGGTGAACGACCGCGACCAGCTCGTCGAAGACGACCGCTGCTTCCATGCGGTCGTCGACCCACGGGTGGTCGTCACGACCGGGACCCGGATCTCGCCGGCCAAGGACGAGACGAGCTCGAGCGTGCGGTGGTCCCCGATGCCGGGGAAGACGAGCTTGTGGTTGAAGAGGCTGAAGAAGCCCTCCGCCTGCTCCCCCCACCTGCCGCGCGCCTGGGAGAGGTCCTGGAGGCACGCGAGCGTGACCAGCCCCTGGCCGCCGCCTTCGGCGGCGAGGGAGGGCAGGGACGGGAGGGGGGCGATGTTGGCCACCTCGTCGAGGGCGAAGACGACGGGGGCAGCGTCGGTGGACCTCGCGAAGACCGCGCGCCGGACGGCTTCGAGGAGACAGACGACCAGCGGTGCGAGCTGCTCCTGGGCCTGGGCAGGGGCGCAGACGTAGATCGTGTCTGCCGACGCGGCGAACGCCTCGGGCGAGAAGTTGGGCTCCTTCGCCGAGCGGAGGGCTGCTTCGGAGCGGTAGGCGGCGAGGAGGCCCGAGGCCGTGGAGAAGATCCCCGAGCGCTCACGGTCTTCGGAGGCGCAGACGCCGGCGAGCACGACGCGGGCCATCTCGTGGCCGAGTGCATCGAGGACGGCTTGCGGTTCGCGGAGGTCCCGGGCGAGCACCCAGCGGCAGACCGTCGCCATGTCGCAGTCCCTGGAGGAAGCGGCGAACAGCAGCGGTGCGAGCAGGGCTTCTGCGCGCTCGACCCAGTGGGCGGCCTCCGAGAGCTGCGCGGCCGGGCGTGCGGCCGAGGCGAGCGCGTGCGCGGCCGCCACGGCGCGCTCGAAGCTGTCGCAACCCTCGACGGGCGACCAGCGAAGCGCCGTGACCCCCTCTGGGACATCGGTCTCCCCCGAGGGGTCGAAGAGGAAGACCCTCCCTTTCATCCAGCGCCAGAACACGCTCTGGGCCATGACGTCGGGTTTGGTCGAGGTGGAGACGACGGCCGCGGGGGCGTCGAGGACGCAGGGGACGACGATCGAAGTGGTCTTCCCCGACCGGGGCGGTCCGAGGACGAGGAGGCTGCCCTCGGGTCCGCACCAGGTGCCCCCGAAGCGGTCATCGCCGCAGTAGAGGCCGAACCAGGGGCGGCCCGGGGTGTTCAGGGGGTAGGGAGGAGGCGGCGCCCAGGACCCCTGGGCCTCGCGTCGGCCGCCGAAGCGCGCGGGGAGCCTCATCGGCCCAACCCGAGGTCGGGGTCGCCAAGCTCCCGTGCGCGCCCGAGGCGGCGCTCGTAACGGCGCAGCTCCCTGCACGCCTCCTCGTAGCGCGTGCGCCGGAGCGCCTCCACCGGCACCGGACCGAGCGGTTCCCTTCCCACCACTTGGTAACGGTCGCGGTACTCGGCGAGGACGCGCGCCACGCGCTCGTACTCCCTCCGCTCGTCTGCGAAGGCCGGCGGGTACCCGATCGCCTCGGCCTGGTAGGCGGGAACCGGGCCGAAGTCGCCAGCGGCGGCGCTTTCCGGGCGCCTGGCCGATCGCGCCGTCGTCGGCGGGACGTCGCCGGAGCGCCCTTCCTCGTGGCCTCGGACGTCGAAGAGTTGGGGTTGGTGCTCCTCGAGGGCGAGGCGCTTCGCCCTCGAGACCGACAGGCGCTGGCCCACGCGCACGAGGGGATCGTCGGGCTGAGTTGGGCCGTCGACGCAGTCCAGGTCCTCGTCGACCCCGACCGAGGGGACGAACAGCTCGCTCCCCTTGCGTGCCCGGCTCATCGCGACGTAGCCGGCCTCCCGGGTGAGGGCGTCGGTCACGAGGACGAACGCGCTGTCGACCGTCGCGCCCTGGGCCTTGTGGACCGTGAGCGCGTAGCCGTGGGCCAAGTGGGCCGAGGCGTAGGGGGCGGGGAGGCGCAGGCGGCCCTCGGGGGTCGAGACGACGACGCCCGCTCGGTCGAGGTGTTCCACGACTCCCCGGGTGCCGTTTCGCACGCCGAGTCTCCGGTCGTTCCTCGTGGCGACGACGGCGTCGCCCACGGCGAGCGCCAGGTCCCCGAACGTCGCGACGTCTTCACCGAGGAGACCCTGTTGCTTGAGCACCCGGCGCGCCGCGACGTTCAAGGCGTCGACCTCACGGCGGGTGGCGGCCAGCATGAGGGCGTCCTCGCCCCGATCCTGGGACTCCTGCCAGCGCGCGACGAGGGCGTGCATCGTCTCGGCCATTCCCGGAGCGGTCACGACGCGCCCCGCCGCGGCGAAGGCCCCCAGTCCCCGGAGCGGATCGCCGCTCCGCAGCTCGTCGAGGGCCTCGCGCTCCCAGGGCTCGTGCTGGCGGCGGTTCTCGCAGAGCTCGAGCGCGCCGAGGCGGCGTGCGAGCGCGCCGAAGACCCCGCCCGCCTCGATCTCGGGGAGCTGGCGCGGGTCGCCGACGAGCACCACCTTCGCCCTGGCCCGGCTGGCCGCGTCCAAGAGGCGCGCGAGCTGGCGGGTGCCGACCATGCCCGCCTCGTCGACGACGACGACGTCGCCCGCACCGAGCACCTCTGCGCCTGTGTCGAGTGAAGAGAGCAACCCGGCGAGCGTCGTCGACTCGATGCCGGCGCCGTCGTGGAGCCCCTTGGCCGCGCGTGCGGACAGCGAGGTCCCGAGCACCCGGTGCCCGGCGAGCTCCCAGGCGTGTCGGGCGGCTGTGAGCGCGGCGGTCTTACCGCTGCCGGCCTTGCCCACGACGACGTCGACGCCGGCGCCCGAGGTGATGAGGCGGGCGACCATGGCCTGCTGCTCGGGCGCGAGCCGCGGCGCGCCGGCGAGCGCGTGGGCGAGCAGTCGGGGCTCGACGACCCCCACGCGCTCGCTCCGGCGCTCGAGTGCACCCCCGATCGCCCGGGACTCGACGGCGAGGAGTTCTTCGGTCGTGTGCCGCCGCTCTGCGCCCCGGTCGACCGAGGTCAGCGCCACGACGCCGTGCGCGCCCAGCACCAGGTCTGCGACCGCCTCGATCTCCTCTGCGCTCGCGCCGTCTGCCATGAGCTCTGCGACCCCCCGCACGACGTCGCGCCGCTCGAAGACCGAGTCGCTTGACGTGAGGCCGTGGTCGCCCACGAGGCGCGCGACGAGCGCGTGGCGGCGCGCTTCGGTGAGCGCCTCGCGCTCGTGGGCTCCGAGGAGCCGGGCGATCGAGGCCGGGTCGAGGCCGAGCTCGTGCGCTCTCGACCGCCACCGGGCCCGCAGCTCCTCGTCCGAGCCGCAAGCCGCGGCGGGGAGCTTGGGCGTGCGAGTGACGAGGGCGGCGATCTCTGCGGCCGCGGGCGAGTCTGCGCCGAGGTTGGCGAGGTGCGCCTCGATCGCCTGGCGTCTGGCGGAGAACCCCCGGAGCACCGCCTTAGGGATCCCCTCGAGCTCGGCCGCGCCGCTTTTGACCGGGCCGAAGCGGACCCCGAGGGCGTCGGTGAGCCGGGCGCGCAGCGACGCCTGGTAGAGGAAGCCCGCGGTGCGGGCGTGGTGGTAGAGAAGGCGTGGCCAGGTGGCCGACCACTTGCCGTCACTGCCGTAGGCGAGGTTGGCGACGAGGACGTGGGTGTGGAGCTGGGGGTCGCCCGCACGGGAGGTCCGGTGGACGAACGCGGCGGCGACGAACCCCTCGGCACCGAGCAGCTCGGCGCCCCCCGCCCCCCTGCGCACCCGGAGGGCCCGACGTTCCAGGTAGCCGAGGGCGTCGGCGACCGCCTCTGCGTGCAGGTCGCGCACGGCCGCTGCGACCCGTGCGTCGCCGAGCCCGTAGAGGAGGGAGACCGACTTGGGCGCAGAGAAGGTGAGGTCGAGCCCTGCGACGCGCTTCAGAGGATCGACGCGCCGGGCAAGGAGCGCCTCGCCGTCCGGGGACATGCCGGCGAGGAGCATCGAGAGGGTGGCGGCGTCGACGGGGCCGTCGAGCCCGAGGCGCGCCGCGCCACCGCCGAGCCACACCCCGGGCGCCTCCCCCGAGCCGGTGTAGTACTCCTCCCGGCCCCGGGCCACGCTCGACAGGTAGTAGCGCTCGGCGCCGGCCACGAGCCGGCCGATCGAGAGCACCCTCAGCCGCCCTCTGCGACGAGGCGGTAGACGAGGGTGGGGGCAGGTCCGGGCGGCGCGGACGAGGCGCCCTCGGCCTCCTCCCCCAGCATCTCGAGGAGCGCCTTTCGGGGCACGAGGCGGCGGCGCCCGAGACGCAGGACCGGGATCTCGCCGCGGGCGGCGAGCTCGTAGGCGAAGGCACGGGAGACGCCGAGCACCTCGGCGGCTTCTACGATCGTGAGGACGAGACGGTCACGGCTGGAGGACCTCGTGTCCGTGCCGTCGGTGGTGGTGGTGTTCGTGGTGGTCATGACCACACGCTGCGCCCGGGACCTCGACTGGAACCTCGACAGATCCCTCGACTCGGACCTCGACAGGGCTCAACACGGGCTGGGTTTCACCCCCAACCTGACGGAACGAGGCTCGTCAAGCCCCGCCGCAGGCGCCCGAAGGGCCCGGGCTTGACGAGCCGGATACCTCCCCGACGCCACACTGGAGGGGGCCGGCCCGTGGCCGGCCTGTGGGACGCATGGCTGATCGACCGGGGGAATCGGTCCCCCGTGCCGACCCGTCCGAAACCGACGAGGGGGGTGGTCGCCGCGACACCACTCGCCACCGCGGTGACGCTGGGAGCGGTGACCCCCGCAGGCAACATCCGCGGCACCCGCTGCGTCGTCGACCCACTTCCAGTGGCAGTGTGTGACTAACCCACGGAGCCGTTGAACGGAATTGTGCCGACGATCGGCACCAGCTTGTCACGGGCGTGCAGCGCTGCCCGTGCGATCGCACGCTCCGTAGACTGGACTCCGGCCGAAGGACGAGCCGATCGCTCCTGGTTCGGATATGGTCACCGACGGTGGCCAGGTGCCAGCGATGACCGCCAAGTACGCGCCCCTCCGCTTGGCGCTCGAGTCCGCACCGGGCGACGAGCCGGTCTCGTTCACGTTCGCCGTGCTCGACGAGCTCGTGGGCGGGCTCCCCACAAGTGCCCGCCACCGTCCGTGGTGGGCCAACACCTTCAGCCACAACCGCCCGCACGCCCTCGCATGGATGTCGCTCGGGCGTCGTGTGAGCGAGGTGCGCCTCGGGGAGGCCGTCGTGTTCTCGCCGGCCGACGCAGAAGCCGTGGGACCCGGCCCCAACCCGTCTACACCACGACGGTCGGGATCGGCCGCCATCCTCGATGGGGTGGGTGCCCTGGCGGCCGTGCTCGAGCGTGCGGGCTACGAGACGGCGCTGCATGCCGTCGCGGCGCACACGGTGTTCCTCCATCCGGACACGGTCGACCAGTCCAAGGGCAGAGCGCTCTTCCGGCTCGCCCGAGACCCGACGAGGCGCGGGGCGATCGACACCCTTCCCGACGGCCGCAGTGTGATGTACGACGACAACACCGGACCGACCCTCGCCTTCATCTGGGCCTCTCAGCGGACGAAAGGGCGAGACGTCCAGTTCAACCACGTCTGGGGCGACCCGAGGAACCCCGACACCTACACGGCCCTGTGGAATCTCTGCGCGACGCCGGCGTTCTTGGCAAAGACGACGGACGGGTCGAACCATCCGGAAGTCGTGAGGCTCCTCCGGTACCGGGCGTTCGACCTGTTCGGCAGCGTGCCGACCGGCGAAGAACAGCCCGTCCGTCCGAGTGGCTACGAGTCGCTCCGATGGCTGCGGGCACCAGAGCCCGTGAACGACCTGGAGGCCGTGCTCCGCCGCCGCCTGGCCGATGCGCCCAGTTCTCGTCCGGCGGTCTCGGCGCGGCGATTGGGCTGGGCATACAGCGATGGGCCGGACTCGACGATCCGAGAGGGTTGACTCGGAACAAGTCTCATTCGCGATGCCGCTGTAGGCACCGACTTGTTGGCGCTCCTGGAGCCAGAGGAACGAGGACGCCGGCATGCATCAGGGAGAAGAGGTGATCGCGTATCTCCTGTGGCTGGCGCCCGCCTCGAAGGAGGATGCCGCACTCGAGGTTGTCCACCATGGCACGTCCCGTCAGGTTGGCGCTGCCGACAAGCGCCGTGTGCGCGTCGATCACGATGAGCTTGGCGTGGAGCGAGGCTCCCGATCGACGTGCAGACGCGGGCCAGGAGAGGCGGCGGACACGAAGATCAGGATAGGCCTCGCCGCTTCCGCTGAACGCCGGGTTGTCCTCGTGGCGCTCGAGGACCAAGGTGATGTCCACGTCGCGCTCGACCGCCCGTTGCAGTGCTCGCTCCACACGCGGCTCGTCGTAGGTGACGTAGCTCACGATCACGATCTCTCGTTCGGCTTCGTCGATGAGCTCGGCAACGACCGGAGCGGTCAGGCGGCCGGTCTCGACATCCGACTCTGGTCCCGTCCACACGACGTCCACACTCTGGCGACGAAGGGCGGCGTCGTACGCGGCCGCCGAGGCGGCGAGGGCACCCGAGAGCCACGGGCCGATCTCGGTCGTGGCGTCGAGCAGCTGCTCACAGGCGTCACGGACGAGAGGACTCGACGTCCTCGCCCGAAGCTCCAGCACGCCGCACCTCCCCTGAGCGGCGGCGCTCGACAGTTCCGTGAGGTCTGCACGGGGAAGTTGGCCCGCCAAGCCGACGATCAGCGCGAGGCCCGCTTCGCTCACCGGGGTAGGGCGAGGCCGTCGTGGGTGAGGTCGACGAGCACGGCGCGGTCGAGCCAGCGGTTGTTCGCCTCGCACGACGTCTCGGACGCAAAGAGACAGGCATGGCAGGCAGCGGCGTGTAACGAGTCGGAAGGGTCCAGCGGCACGTGCTCGGCACAGAGAGGGTCGGACGAACAACGCGCCGCATCATCGAAGGCCACGTCGAGAAGTCGGCGCAGATAGCGGGCTTCGCCGAGGGCTACGAGCCCTCCGAGCGTTCCTTCACTGTCCGAGGCAGCCGTCGTAAGAAGGATCCCTGCCGTGCGCTGCTCGGGGCGACCGAGGTAGAGCCGCTCGCGGATGCTGGCCGACGAGTAGCCGCACTCGAGCGCCACCTGGCGGATGAGGAGATGGCTCAACGTGTGCAAAAGCGTGTACCGGGCCACCGGAAAGAGCGGGTCGGGGGTCTGGTCGCGGTTCTGCTTCCAACGAGCGTAGGCATCTCGCAGGGCGACGAGGCGCGGGTGTTCCGCGACCCTTGCCTCCCAGCTGTGGACGGCCTCCTCATGGAGTTGGAGGAACACCCCTTCCCCGCGCTGTTCGACGGCGGGAACCCAGTTGGGTGCCCCGAGGGTGAGGGGCAAGCGGCTCGCGGGGCTGAGATCATGGCGCTCGGGCGCATTGAGGCGCGTGAAGCCGACGAGTGCCGCCACGATCCGGAGCCGGCTGACCTGGACCACCTGGTCGATCAGCCAGTCGTAGCCTTCGGGATTGGGGGTGACCGAGGCGCGGAAGTCCTCGTCCTGGCGGTCGGTGGTCGGACGAGCCAACAGCTCCCACTCGGCCTCCAAGAGGCTCGCCGTCGCCTCCTCGGGCTCAGGTCCCCCCGTGGCTCGGAGCGATTCAATCACGCTCCAGATCTCCGCCGCCGGGACGTCGCGCAACGCTCGAAGCGCGGGCATCTGTTCGACGAGCAACTGCACGATCTCGGCGCTCGGTTGGGCAGCGAGGACCTCCCAGTTCGCGGCGACCACGTCGCCGACACCCTCAGTGCTCGGCAGGTGCAGGGCACTGGCGGTCACGCTGAACCACAGGTTGGACGAACCCAGGACCATGAGGCGCAAGGGCCGTCCGCAGGGCTCGAAGCGCTGGAGGTGGGGGTGGCGGCCTCGGCATCGTGGCAGGTGTGCCCGCCCCGTGAGGCCCGAAGCCTGTTGGACGTTGCGGCTGGCCCCACATTCGGCGCAGGTCACGGTCACCCTCGGCCCCAAGGTGCTCGCCGAGTCGCGCATCGTGAGCCGAGGTCCGCCGCAGGGCTTCCCCCGATGGACGAACTCGACGTAGGGGAAGTCGTCGAGATGGCCGACGTCACAGGTCACCAAAAAGCGCGCCGGAAGGCACGCCCGCTTGCGGGCGTCGGCCACCTGGCTCTGGACCTGGCACTGCGAGTGCACCCACTTGGCCAGGTCGGGCCGGCGACCAAAGCGGTGGACCAGGGTGAACTGGCCAGGAGGGTCGAGCGGGCCCAGGCGAAAGCACCGAGGGCACCGAACCCAGCGCGGAAACGGCGTCACCGGGACCCCGGTGCGGGTCCAGGGGTCCTCGACGTCGTCGGGGTCCCAGGGTGCCTTGCGCAGCGCACGCACCTGCGGGCCGAGGACCTCTCGGACCCGGGCGAGCAGCCGAGGTTCTGCGATCGCCTCTGCTCGCTCAGGGCTCCAGGCGTTGAGCCCCCGGACCACGACGCTCATCGTCGGCAGGTCGACCACGCTGCCCACCCCGGCCGTGGTGATCAGGTGGCTCGGCCGGGCTCCACCGATGCGGGTCGGCTGCGTCCGGTGAACCGCAGGCGGGGTCAGCGTCATGGGGTCCCTCCGTTCTCCTCGTCGTACGACCATGGGGGCGCCTCGTCGACGCTGCGATCGGCTTGGTCGAGTTGGAGGAGCACCTCGGGCTCCACCTCCCGCAAGCTCCGCGGCGCGCTCCAACGGTCCCAGGGTCCGTCGTCGGGATCACGGAGGAGGCCGACGACATCGGGGGCCTCGGTGTAGCCAAGGACACCGGCAGCCAGCGTCCGGCGGCGTTCTCCCCACGCCTCGAGCCGGTGGCGCCCTCGCTTGCGGACGTCGTCGGCGTGCGCGGGGTCGTGGGTGACCCGCAGTGCGCGGCGCTGGAGGTCCATCAACAGCCCGTTCGCGACGGGTCCGTCGAGCGCGACGGTCTGGGCGGCCGTGTTGGGGAGCGCGGCCGCTGCGCTGTGGCGCATCGCCGTGACGACGACGCCCGTCAGGCCCCGGTCAACCGCACGGTCGCTGAACGGCGTCGTCGTGAGCCCCTCGACGTGGGCCCCGAACGTGGCGTGGTAGTGGCCGAACTGCTCGTAGTGGCCGAGGTCGCGCGGGCGTGCCCATTGGTAGATGGTGAGGATCAGCCCGGGTCGGTCAGCGACTCGACCGACACGGGAGGTCACCTGGATGTACTCCGCCGTGTTCTTCGGCTGCCCGGTCACGACCATGAGACCCAGCCGGGGCACGTCCACGCCGACTTGGAGCATGCTCGTGGCGAGGAGCACGTCGAGCGGCTGCGGCACTCCCTCGGGACGTCGAGCCGTGAGCGGCTGCTTGGCCCGCGACTGTGCGCGGAGAAGATCCAGGGCGGCGGTCGAGTCGTAGAAGGGATCGAAGGGGCGCTCCAACTCGGCGAGCGTCGACGCGATGCGATCGCTCGGCATGCGGCTCGTGAGCTCGGCCACGTTCGGACGGCGCCGGCGGGTGCGCACGGTGGCACTCGAGAGACGCTCGGCCACGTCGTCTTCGACGAGGCGGCGCATGCCCGCGAGCTCCCTCGTCGAGGTGAAGTAGTCGACGAGCGTCATGTAGGGGTCGGCCAGCTCCTTGTGGCGGTCGAAGAGGTACTGCGCGTGCTCCATCACGGCGGCGACCACCCGGATCTCGATCGCCGTGAGCCGCTCTCCGGTGGCGAGGATGCCCCGGTAGCGGCGCGCCGGCGTCGCGGGTCCAGGTGGCACCGACTGGGAGAAGAACGTCTCCCCGGCGTCGAGGACCTGGGGCGGGAAGACGGCCAGCCCCCGAGCGAAGACCTGCTCCACCTGGTCGGGGGCACGCCGGATGGTGGCGGTCGACGCCACGACCACGGGCCGGATGCGGCGCCCATCGGTCTCCCGGGTACAGAGGCGGTCGATGGCGGTCTCGTAGAGCCCGACGAGCGAACCAAGCGCGTCGCTGATGAGGTGCAGCTCGTCTTGGATGATGAGATCGGGCTGTCTGAGCGGGAGGGTGGGTTCGGACTCGACTCCCGGCAGGCCGCCAGCGGCCGGGTGCTTGGACTTGCACCAGCTCGAGAAGTCGGGGCTCTTCCAGCCGTGGCGCGGGCAGCGCTCGGCCACCTGGCCGAACAGCGTGGCGGTGGCCGCTTTCCAGGGGAGCTGGGCCAGCTTGTCGACCGTGGCGATCACGAGGGCCGGGGTCAGGCGGTAGAGCTCCTCGTCGACGGTGAGCACGGGGATGCCCTCGCCGGGCGAGCGGCGGCGGGTGAAGAGGCACTCGCCCTCGGGATCGCTGCAGTAGAGAAGGACCCGGCGTCGGGTGCGGTTCGCCTCGATGTCCCCGTGGTCGAGCCGGGACCCGCACCACGGACACGCCACCAGTTGGAGGACTCCTCCGGTCCCCCCGGGGGTGCGGTGCTCTTCGAGCTGGCGCATGGCCTCGTCGAAGCTGTTCGGCGTCACGCTCGAGCCGACCCACAGCCCCACACGGAACGGAGCCGAACCCCATCGGGTGTCGCCCTGGTCGAGGCGCTCACGCCGCAAGGACTCGCAGGCGCACAGAAGGGAGGCCGCCCGCTGGAACTGCTGGGCGGTGAGCAGGCGCAGGGTGTAGCGCATCAGGACCGCCACCCCGTCGGCGCCGTTGCGGGCATCCTCTCCGGTGCCGACGATGCCTTGGAGCCGTCGGATCGCGAAGGTGTAGGCGGCGAGTCCCAGGTAGCTCTCGGTCTTGCCACCGCCGGTCGGGAAGAAGAGCAGCTGTGCCTGGCCGTCCTCGAACCCTCGGTGGGCATCGGGGTGGGACGGGTCGGTCAGCCCGGGGAGGCACAGCAGCACGAAGGCCAGCTGGAACGGTCGCCATTGGCGGGTCCCGGGGTGGTCGAGCTCCCGTTCGACGTCGGCGACGCTGCGCTCCGGGTGGGCGAGGCGGCGCCGGACGATCTCGCTGCGGAGCCGCTGGCGCGCCATGGCCTGGTTGGCGAAGCAGAACGCGTCGCGTGCGAGGGCGTCATCGCGCAACAGATCGATGGCACGGTCCAAGCGGTCGGCCATCCGCCGGGCCTCTTCGAGCATCTGCTCCCCTGCCGGCTGGTACCGGCGGATCTCGGCATCGGTGTCGAGCCGTGCGGCTTGGGTCTCGAGCCATGAGCGATAGCCGGTGACGAGCGGCCGAAGGGCTCGCACGAGGTCGTCACGGGCGAGCTCGGGGTCGCCCAGACGTGCCATGTCGAGGACGACGCCGGGCATGGTGTCCGCACTGGTCGGGACCGTGAGCCACACGTCGGCGGCAGGAAAGCTGGTGGTCCGCAGGCGCCAGGCCCGAACCTCGCCCGGTCGCACGTCGGCGTCGACGGCGCAGCGGCGCCCGTGGGCGTAGGAGCGCTGAGCGCGGTGGAGCAGCTCGAGGCGCAGTCGTTCGTCGTCGCGGGCGCTCGGCGGCGCGGCGAGCTCAGGGTCGTTGTGGCCGACGAAGATCGCCGCCTCGCCGTCGGTGGCGGTGACCGTGAGCGACACCTGGTAGAGGCGGGCTTCGTCCACGTGCTGTTCCGGTTCGGGCTGGGCGTTCACCAGGGCCAGATCCACGATGCGCTGGCTGGCGTTGTGGCGCACCGTCACGTGCAGCTCCACCGATTCGCGCGCTGGCACCGGAACGAGCGTCAGATCACCGACCTCGGTGACCGGTACCTCGACGACCCCGCGCATCTGCTGGCGTTGCCACACGATCCGCGGGTGGTCCTGCTCCGTGCGATGGATGGCCGAGGGGCCCCTGGCGTAGCTACCCCACTCGGCGGTGACCGATACCGCGTCGACATCGCTCGGCACCCGAAAGCTCAGCCCGAGCGCCGAGGCCGCCATGGTCCCCGCCCGTATGGACGCCTCGCTCTCGGGCTCCTCGAGCTCCTCGCCGGTCTCGATGACCTCGCGGTCGGTGAGGTCGGGATCTCCGGCTTCGTCGACATCGCCTTGCGGACGCGATCCGTCTGGGCGAGGGACGAGGCGTCCGAGGAGGTAGCGCTCGGCGGCAGGGACGCCCGGGGGGAGCTCTTCTTCCGGCCCGTCCCACGGACCGAGCAGGTCTCGGACGAGCAGGTCCTCGAGCTCGGCTCGCACGTCGGCGGACGTGGTCACCGTGCTCGCTCTCCGCGTTCTTCCATCGCGCCGAGGCTAGGTGAGGGGTGTATCACCGGCCCGCGCTCGACAGCTCGCCGCGCTCGGCCGCCGCGCGGCGGTGGTTCTCTGCGAGGAGGCGGTCGAGGATCTCGAAGCGCACCGTCGGGCTCAGCGTCCAGCGGATGCCGATCTTGGTGGGATGGTGCCCGACCGCAGTATCGAGATCGTCCCAGCCGTAGGCGTCGAAGACCGCTCGGTCGATCGCCGCGTGCATGTCGCGGAGGGCCAAGACATCCGCGTCGCGGTCGGTCGGGTCGTGCACGTGGTTGTAGGTCGTCGTGAGCCCCCAGCTGCGCGAGAGCATCAACGCGCGGCGTTGGCGGTCGAGCTGCTCACCGAGGGCCGCCATCTCGGGCGTCGAAGGAGGATGCGGAAAGGTGAGGAACACGTCTGAGGGTGCGTAGCGAATGTCCGTCCTCATCGTCGACGTGTAGCGGATCGCCCACACCTGGTGCGCGCTCGACGAGAGCAGCGCGAGGCTGGCGAAGTCGTCGAGTGCGAAGAGGACCGTTGCCTCCGAAAACACAGGCCCCGTCGGTACCCGGACGGGCAGCAGCACGTTTCCGACGCGCGAGATGGCCAGTACGTGGTCGAGTGTGGCGATGGCGGCGTACAGGGTTGGAGCGACGTGTTCGTACCGCCACCAAGCCTCACGAACGCGGCGTTTGTAGTCTGGCAGAAGATCACGTTGAGGCTTGACGCGCTTTCGGACGATGTCGAGTGCCTCGGGATAGCCCTCACACTTCTCGAGGGGCCAGTCGAAGAAATTGATGATCTCCCGGCTTGCCGAGCAATCGGGCCGCTGGTTCAGGTCCTTCCCGATGATGTACGGCTGGATCACGTCCGCATACCGCGGATCCCTGGCGACGAGCTCGCGGGCTTGTTCATGGGTCAGAGTGAAGCCGAGCCCAAGTACATACGATCCGATGAAGGCGATGCCCTCGTTCTCGTCCAGTCGTTCGGGCCGCCCCGACACGTTGCCCACCGGCTCGAGGTCGGGCCCGATGTGCGGCACTTCTTCGCCGTCCAGCCAACATCGAGCATCCGGACCCAACGGTGCGCGGGAGGCCCAGAGGTCCACGATCTCGAGACTCGCGCTCTTGCTCGGCCACTTGTGGCTGGACGTTCCCCGACGGATGACGAGCCCGCGCCCCGTCGCCTGGAGGAGCCCCACCTCGAGCGTGTCGCCTTGGACGAGCGTGTTGACGGCGAGGTAGCCGAGCTGTCCTCGAGAAAAGAGCAGGCGCTCGGCTCGAAGGACGAAGAACGCGACGAGGTCGGCGCTGCCCTTCACGCCGCGCCCATCCCAGGTCTGCAGCCACGCTCGGTAGTCGTCGCCAAGCGCGCCGCTGATCTTCTTCCCACCAAGAAATGGTGGATTGCCGATGATGGCGTCGAAGCCGGGATCGGCGACGTCGGCGAAGACCTCGGGGTACTCGAGCGGCCAGTGGAGCGGTCGGCGCTCGGACATCCCGGGCGGTCGGCCCCGCTGCAAGGCGCTGGTGGCACGCTGCCGCAGAGCAGCAGCGTCGCCGGAAGCCAGAAAGCGCTCCGCCTGGGTGCCGAGGGCCAAGAACGCGGCTCTGCGGTCGGCGGTGTTGTGCGTCGCTGCGACGAGCCCTTCGGCCGTCAGGGCATCGGCGAGGACGCGGAGCTTCGCGGTGAGGGCTTCTGCGTCGGCGAGGAGACGCTGCTTGTGCTCGACGTCACGCACCGTCGTCACGGGTTGGGCGGTGATGCGCCGGTGCAGGTCCGCGCTTTCCTCGAGGATGGGGCGAATCGTGTTCGCGACGTCGAACAGCGTCCCCTCGTGGAGCTGGCGACCGGCTGAGGGGTCCAGGTGGAGCGTCTCGAGCTGGGAGACATGGCACACCCCGAGCAGGCTGTCGCCGCAGCGAAGCCGGTCGTCCAAGAACCCGAACGGTCGCTCTCGGTCCATGGTGACGAGCCACAAGGAGAGCTTCGCCATCTCGACGGCCAAGGGGTTCACGTCGACGCCGTAGAGGCAGTGCTCGGTCACGAGGCGCCGCGCGTCGAGGAGGACGGCCTCGATCTCGCTATCAGAGGCGGGCGATCGCCCGGTCCGCCGCCCGATCGCCCGGGTGGCATCGGGGCGGCCCTCATCGTCCCAGGCCTCGATCAGCCGATCGGCGAGGTAGCGACAAGCGGCAACGAGGAAGGCGCCCGAGCCCATCGCGATGTCGGCGACCTTCAAGGCGAGGATCTCCGAGGAGGGGCGCAGCCTCCAGGCCGAACGATCGGCGGTCTCCAGCGGGCCGGGACGGTAGACGAGCGGCTCGAGGGCGTTGGTGGACACCTCCTCGGCCAATGCACGCGGGGTGTAGTGGGTGCCGGTGGCGAGCCGGCGCGTGCTGGCCGCGACGTAGCGGCTGCCGGGGAGCGCGACCATCGGCCGGCCCTCTGCGTCGGTCCGCAGCACACCGGCGAGGGGGGCGATCAGCTCGGCCAACCCGCTATCGCCGTCGCAGGCGCGACGCAGCTCGGCTTCCGCCGGCGGGTCCAATTCCTGTCCGAGCACGGCGGCGGCACGCTTGGTCGACAGGCCGGTCCGATCGGCCACCCACGCAGCGAGCGCTGCCAGATCCAGCGAGGCCGCGGCGTCCGACCACTCGGAGAGGGGGACCTCAGCGGGTTCCTTGGGCCGCTTCCCGCTCGCAGGCCTCTGCAGCAAGAGCACGACGTCGTCTGCGGTACGTGCCTCCAGCTCGAGCAGGCCTTCGTAGACGTAGCCGATCTGCTCGACGTCGAGGGCTCGGAAGGTGAGCCGGCGCCGTTCGCCCTGGACCTCCACGTACTGGACGGCCCGGAGCATGCGCAAGACCGTTCGGTCGTCGACCCGCGGGAGCGACGCGCTGGCCCCGTCACCCGCACGCCGACCCTCGAGCCACGGGAACCGGTCGGGGTCGAAGAGCGCCCCTCCGTAGGCAGGGAGCCGGAGGTCTTCGTGGGCGACGCCCTGGTGGACGGCGCGGCCGACCGCGAGCAGCCGGTGCCACGCGGCGGTGCGGTGCTCGAGCGAGGCTTCGCCGGCGAGCGCTGCACGTTCCTCGAGCTGCTCGACGAGCTGGCCGACGCTGTAGCTCTCGATGTAGGTGGCGTCGTCGCTCGGAAGGAGCCGACGCTCCTCGGCAAAGAGGAGGAAGACCAGGCGCATCATGAACGTCACGACGCCGTCGTAGAGGTCGTCGTCGCTCACCTCGGCCAACAGCGACCGCCCGCTCTCGGCGTCGAGGGTGTCGAGCGCGCCCACCAACAGCTCGACCGCGGCGCGCACCTGGCGACCGAGGGTCTCGGTCACCTCTTCTTGGCGTTCGAGGCTCTCGGGGAAGAGCGCAGCGAGGGTGTCGGAGGGCGGCACACCGAGGAAGCGGGCGCGTTCCAAGAGCGCGGTGAGGGCGGCGAGGCTCTCGGGCTCTTCCCCGAAGAGGCTGGCGTCCCACGTCCCCGTGGCGACGGTCCCTCCGCGCGGTGCCCAGACGAGGGTCCACCACCGGCCGTCGGTGACGAGGCCGATCGGCACGTCTCGGGCTCGGAGCAGCGCCGCCAGACGCTCCACCGGGCTGGCCGTCCACCCGGCGGTGGTGATCCGGGAGAGCGGGTTCGTGCCCCAGGGGCTCACCATGCCGAGCAGCCGCCAGGGCCCGCCCTGGCCAAAGTCGGGTACACCTCCCTCGGCACTTCCCTCCATGTGGTCCTCGTCGTCAGCCTCGAGGGGCGCCTGGGGCTGGTGTGTTGATCCCTCGCCGTCTGAACGCTCGGCGTAGAACGCGAAGTCGGGACGCACGAGCTGGCCGTGTTCGACGATCAGCTCGCTCATGGCGTCGGGGATGGCGGCTTCTCGAAGCTCATGGTCTCCCCAGTCGAGAAGCTCGCCGAGCACGGCTCCAATCACCTGGTGCCGGCTCGCCCCGTGATCGTCGAGCATCTGAGCGGCGAGCGTCCGCACTCGGGTCCGTACATTCGGTGTGACCGGGCCTGGCCCGCTCGGAAGCACCCGCTCGAGCACCGGCACCGTGAGAAAGGGCCCGGTCGTCTCGATGAGCTCCAACCAGTCGTGGTGGTGGCGCACTGCGGGCGCCCGTCGGTGCCACGGGCGGCGAGGCTTCGTCATGTCGGGAGCCCACACACGACGGCGAAGGGGAAGACCAACGGTCGGACGCCGGCGAAGCGCCGGTCCACTGCGTCGAGCTCCTGCCGACGTTGCTCGTCCAGCCCCTTGAGGCGCGCCTGCCACGCCCGGCGGTCACGCTCGAGCTGCTGGCGCTCTGGTGCCGTGAGGTCGTCGAAGGACAGCTGGGTCGCTCCAGGCCCTTCGATGGCGCGCCGCAGGGTGACTTCGAGCTGGTCGAAGACGGCGTTGGTCCGGTCCAGCTCCGCTTCCCGTCTCCGGGAAAAGCTGCGTTCGAGAATGCCGAGCTGCTGCTCGGCCCGCTGGGCGATGTTCTCGGCCTGGGAATTGCCGAGACCCTCCCAGGCGGCGGCGAGCCGGTGCATCGCGGAAGCGGGCACCGGATGACAGGCGTCGGGGTCCAACGCAGCGTCGAGAGCGGCACGGACCTCGGCGTAGCGAGACGCGTCGAGCTCGAGCCGCCGACTGCGACCGGTCTCTGGGAGCTCCCGACCGGCCACGATGACCTCTTCGTGCAACCGGCTGCCGTCGCCGCCCACCACCACGAGGCGGGCGAAGGCAGCCACGAGGAGGGAGCCCGGCGCGACTGCGTCGGGCAGGTCGACGCGGACCCCGGTCACCCTGCGCAGCGCGAGGCGCCCACCCCACAGGGCGCTTCGAAGAAGACGAGTGCTCTGGGCGACAAGGGGGTGCTCGAGGTGGGCGAGGACGACGTCGCTTCGCTCGTCGGCGACCTTCGGGTCGAAGGTGAGGTTCCGAAGTGATCCGTCCAACGGATCGGCCAATCCGGCGAGCGTCCGCTCCCATCCGCCGCGCAGCACCGGCGGGGCGACGACGCCATCCCCCTTGTCCTCGAGCGCAGGCTGGCCCGAAAGCGCCAGGGCGGTGTCGACCACCCGGCGGACGTTGGCGGGTGCGACGTGGAGGCGTCGGACGCTCTGGTCGAGCTGGACGCGGATCTTCTTCAGCGACTCGCGCAGGTCCATCTCGGCGCGCAGTGCGGCCGTGGTCGCCTTCGGCTCGACCGTCGTCGGGTCGACGAGCACTGGCCTTCCGAGCATCCGGGCCTCGACGGCAGCGGCGAGCACCGGGTTGACGCTCCCGAGGTCGCGGCGCTCACGCGCCACCTTCGTCGCCACCCGGCTCAGGAATTCGAGGTCCGCCTCGTAGGAGCCAGGGGGCGCGTCCTTCCAACCCGCCCCCACGAAGTGGAGCACCTCGACCTGGTGGCGCTGGCCGAAACGGTCGACGCGACCGATGCGCTGCTCGAGGCGGTTCGGGTTGAAAGGGATGTCGTAGTTGATGATCCGGTGGCAGTGCTCCTGGAGGTCGATCCCCTCGCTGGCCGCGTCGGTGGCCAAGAGGATCCGAACCTTGTCGCGATCAGGACTGGCCTGGAACGCGGCCTTCAGGTGATCGCGCTTGGCGGGGTCCATCCCGCCGTAGAGGAGGCCGAGGCGGTCGCCGCCGAACCCCCGAGCCTGCAGGATGCCCGACAGCCATCGGAGCGTGTCGAGGTACTCGGTGAAGACGATGATCCGTTCGTGGTTCCAGTCGCCGTCGGGCTTGCAGATGGCCTCGAGCTCGGTGAGGAGGGCTTTCGCCTTGCTGTCTTCGGGCTCGCCGTGACGATCTGCCCAGGCGAGGAGCTCGGTGAGGAGCACCTCTCCCTCTGATCGAGCCGGCCCCGTCACCAGCGCGGCCCGTTCGAGCAGGCCGGCTTCGAGCTCGTCGTCGGTGCCGTCCTCGTCGGGCTCGTCCTCCCACGACAGTGCCTCTTCCAGCCAGTCAGGGACCGCGTCCCCTGTCCGCTGCATGGAGTCTCGCTCACTGGCTTCCCCGCCGACGGCCGCTGCATGGACGGACAGGGTGGCTGCGAATGCCGCCGGCGAGGAGAAGAGGCGCTTCTTCAACAGAAGGGTGACGAGATCGTTCGCGCGGACTGCGGTGATCCCCGGCCGGTGCCGGCGCGCCCGGGCGTACTCTTCGACCAACGCGTGAGCGCGTCGTTCGCTTTCGGTGTAGGCGACCTCGATCGAGCGGTTCGCACGGCCGGGAAAGCGAGGCTGGCCCTCGGCGTCGAGGATCGCGTCCTTCGGGCGGCGGACCATCACCTGGCTCACGACTGCCGGGTCGGGTTGGACTCCGCGGGCGAACCGCTGGGGGTCGAGCATCTCGAGGAGCGCTTCCCAGGACTCCGAGTAGCCGTTGTGTGGCGTGGCGCTCAGGAACAGGCGGTGATGGCTGTGCTCACCGAGGCGCCGCACCGCCTGGGTCTGGAGGCTGTCGACGGCGTAGCCCTTGCCTCGGGTGGGGGCCGGAGGCGCACAGTGATGCACCTCGTCCACGATCAGGAGATCGAAGAACCCGGGGTGGCGCGTCTCGGGCGTCAGCACCTCGTCCAAGAGCCGCTGGATGCGCGGCGTCCGGAGCCACTGCAGGCTGACGATGATCCGGGGGAAGACGGCGAAGGGATTCGCCTGCAGCCCGTGCGTGCGCCGCAGGAGCTTCAACCGGGCGGCATCGAGCGGCTCGAACGCGAGGCCGAACCGTTCGGCCATCTCGTTCGCCCATTTGCCGGTGAGCGAGGCCGGGCACACGACGATGATCCGTCGGGCTCGGTGACGGAGCAGGAGCTCTTGGACG
Organism: Actinomycetes bacterium; assembly: GCA_021845725.1. GTDB lineage: Bacteria > Actinomycetota > Acidimicrobiia > Acidimicrobiales > RAAP-2 > JAJYVT01. The sequence goes on from JAJZVL010000012.1 coordinate 32,152, forward strand.
ATGAGCCCGGCTTCGATAGTCTTGCCCAGCCCCACGTCGTCTGCGATGAGGAGGTTCACCCTCGGCATCTCGAGGGCCTTGGCCACCGGCTCGAGCTGGTACTCCTCGATCCGGATGCCCGAGCGGAACGGCGCCTGCAGGGTCCGGGTGTCAGCGCTCGCGACGGTCCCCCACCGCACGGCGTCGAGGAAGGCGCCGAGCTGCTGGGGATCGTCCCATCCGGCCGAGCTGACCGTGGGGAGACGGGTGCTCGGGAGCACCTGGCGACCCGGTTCGACCTCCCAGACGACGTCCAGCACGTCGCCGAGGTCGTCGTCGCTCACGCTCGTGAGGGTGACCATCGTGCGTCCAGGCAGTGGACCCCTTGCGAGCTCGTCGACCGGTTGGTGGCTCCGTTCGACCGCGGAGACGACCCACTGCTGGCCGCGAACCTGGACCAGCTGGCCCACCTCGGGCACCAACTCGTCGACGAGGGCGTCAGTCACCGCCGCGGCACGCCCATTGCGAGAACCCCCCTCCGAGGCCACGAGTGACGATGGTACGCGAGAGCTCAGACGGCCCACTCGACCGTCAACCGGTCCGGGCGCTCAGGCGTTCTCCAGTGCGATCGCCGCGCCAACGTCGGTCGCCTCGAGGAGATGACGGTAGCGGTTCACCATGTCGACGGTGCGCCAGCCGTGGCGATCCATCACCTCGCCCACCGCGGCGCCCTGCTTCAAGAGCGTCGTGGCCGAGTGGTGCCTCAGGTCGTGGAGGCGCATCGGCGGCAGTCCGGCGGCCTTGCACATTTCGACGAAGACCCGCGTGAACGTGTGCGGGTTGTACGGCGACGCTCCTGCTGGATCCGGCGAGAAGACAAAGCCGGAGGACGTCAGGCTTGCGCCGCACGCGCGTGCGCGCTCCTCACAGCGCTCCCTGTGCTCACGAAGAAGCGTGGCGGTCCGAGGCCCGATGGCGATCCGGCGCCGGTCGCCGGTCTTGGTCCCCTTCACCTCACTTCCGCCGGGAACCGCAGAGACCGACCTCGAGATGAGGACGCTGCCGCCCTCGAGGTCCAAGTCGGCCCACTGCAGACCCGCCGCCTCTCCTCGTCGGCACCCGGTCCACGCAATGAAGGCGACGACCGTCCCCCAATCGCGGTCGGTGGCGAGCGCGTACTCGAGCAGTGCTCGTACGGCAGCCGAGGACGGCGGGTCGATCTTCCTCGCCCTGAGCGGCGGGAGCTCGACGCCCTGCGTGGCGACGACGCCCGTCAAGCCCCGCTTGTGCGCCCACGCGAGGGCCTGGCGCATCGCCCAGTGGAGCTTGCGGACCGAAGAGCCCGACATGCCGCGCTCGACGAGGTCGGCGTACAGGTCCTCGATGTGATGGGCCCGGAGCCTGTCCACTGGCAGACGCTTCAGGTCGTCGGGCACGTGGGTGATGGCCACCCGGTAACGGTCGAGCGTGGAGGCCGACAGGTGCGCCTTGCGCGAGGACAGCCAGCGAGTGAGCACTTCACCGAGCGGGACCCGAGCGGTAGGAGCCCGTCCTCCGCCGGTGACCTCGGTCACGAACCGGGCGAGCTCTCGCTCGGCCTCCCGGCGCGGACCGCGGAACGTCTTCCTCGCGTAGCGGCGCTTACGGGCCTGGGTGTCGAAGCCGATGTAGACGACCAGCTCCCACGATGTCTTGCCACGCTGGCGGATGCTTCCTGCCACGTTCTGCCCCCGGGTGATTGGCAATTTGATTGGCAACTCGGCCATTGCCGTGTGGGCAGGCTACCACAGTGGCCTCTCACCAGGAAAAAGTTCGGCGCCCCCGGCAGGACTCGAACCTGCGCTCCCGGCTCCGGAGGCCGGTGCTCTATCCGCTGAGCTACGGGGGCACGCCGCAGCGCGGTGCCCGTGATCCGGGTCACCACGACGCAGACACGCGATCTGACTGCGCTGCGACGACGATCGTACTCGGCGCCGCAAGGGGAGGTTCTCGGCTGCCGTATCCTGCGGCATGCCCACGACGCCCCGCGAACAGGAGGCTGCCGCCAGCGGGGAAGGGATCGGGCTGCGCGCATCGGCGAGCGCCGATGCTGCTCCTGCGGACGCGCCCCTGGCTCGGCACCTCCTGCCTGACACGGCAGACGTGGCGGCCAACGGGCACCTCCACGTCGGTGGTGTCGACCTCCTGGACCTCGCCGAGGAGCACGGGACCCCGCTCTTCGTCTACGACGAAGCCCATCTGCGCAGACGCTGTCGCGAGGCCGTCGCCGCATGGGGTGACGGGGTCGCCTACGCCACGAAGGCATTCCTCTGCAAGGCCGTCGCCCGCCTTGTGCACGAAGAAGGGATGTGCCTCGACGTTTCCACTCTCGGAGAGCTCCAGGTCGCGCTCGCTGCGGGAGTCCCGCCGTCACGCCTCGTGCTGCACGGCAACAACAAGTCCGAAGAGGAGCTCGCCGTCGCGCTCAGTGCCGGGGTGGGCAGGATCGTCGTGGACTCCTTCGACGAGATCGGCAGGCTCGGCAAGCTCACCGACGCACCGGCTGGCTCCGCGAGCCTCGGAGCACTGGGGCCGGCCCAGCGCCCGAAAGTGCTGGTCCGCGTGACGCCGGGCGTCGAAGTCCATACCCACGAGTTCGTACGGACCGGCCAGGAGGACACGAAGTTCGGCTTCTCGATCGCCTCCGGCGCTGCGTCGAAAGCGGTCGCGGCGCTCGAGCTCTTGCCTGGCGTGGAGCTCGTCGGGGCGCACGCGCACATCGGCAGCCAGGTCTTGGACGTCGACCACTTCGAAGAAGCGGCTCGCGTGCTCGGCGAGTTCGCCGCCCCGCTGCAGCTCCCCGAGCTCGTGGTCGGCGGAGGTCTCGGGGTGGCGTACCTGAACGGCGAGGTCGCCCCGACGCAGCAGGAGTGGGCGGACGCCACTCGGCATGCGTGCGCGCGTGCGGGAATGGACCCCGAGACGAGGATCACCGCCGAGCCGGGTCGCTCGATCGTGGCCAGCGCGGCGATCACCCTGTACACGGTCGGCACCATCAAGGACCTTCCCGGTATCCGCACGTACGTCGCCGTAGACGGCGGCATGAGCGACAACCCTCGGCCCGTCCTCTACGGCAGTGGCTACGAGGCGTTCCTCCCGCGCAAGGCGGACGCCGCACGCCCGAAGGTGGTGCGGGTCGTCGGCAAGCACTGCGAGACCGGCGACGTCCTCGTCGACGAGGCACACGTTCCCGCGGATCTCACCGTCGGCGACGTGCTCGCGACGCCGGTCACGGGCGCCTACGGCTACTCGATGGCGTCCAACTACAACAAGGTCCCGCGCCCGCCGATCGTCTTCGTCCGCGACGGCTCGGTGACGGTGGTCGTCCGACGCGAGACGGTGGACGATCTCCTTCGTCTGGAGTGCTGACCGAGGCCAGGAGCAGACTGGGGGCATGCGCGCACGACGGAGGAGACCGGCTGGTGACGCCGGAGGAGCTGGTGACGCCGGAGGAGCTGGTGACGC
>JAJZVL010000012.1:35734-57652 GCA_021845725.1 Actinomycetes bacterium
GCTGGTGACGCCGGAGGAGCTGGTGACGCCGGAGGAGCTGGTGACGCACGGCGAGCCGGGCGACCCGCCGGGTGCAGGCGATGACCGACGTACGTGACCGCGTCGCGCTGGTCACCGGTGGCGCGTCCGGCATCGGGCGCCTGCTCGCTCTCGAGCTCGCCCGGCGCGGGGCGGTGCCCGTGGTCTGGGACGTCGACAAGGAGCGGCTCGCGGCAACGATCGAGGAGCTCGGGCCCCTGTCGTCGAGCCGCGCCCGCGGCTACGCCTGCGACGTGCGCGACGTCGACGCCGTGCGCTCGACGGCAGAGCGAGTTCACTACGAGGTGGGCGATCCGCTGATCCTGGTGAACAACGCCGGAGTGGTGAGCGGCGCGCGGCTCCTCGACCTTTCCGACGAGGCCATCCGAAGGACGTTCGACGTCAACGCGCTCGCGCTCTTCTGGGTGACCAAGGCGTTCCTTCCCGCGATGGTCGACGCCGGCCACGGTCACATCGTGACCGTGGCGTCGGCCGCCGGCCTCGTCGGTGTTGCACGGCAGACGGACTACTCGGCGTCCAAGCATGCGGCTGTCGGGTTCGACGAGTCCCTCCGCGCCGAGCTGCGCCGCATCGCCCCGAGGGTGCGGACGACCGTCGTCTGCCCGTACTACGTCGACACCGGGATGTTCGACGGCGTTCGCACGAGGGTGCCGCTGCTGCTCCCGATCCTGAGGCAAGAAGAGGTCGCTCTCCGGATCGCCGACGCCATCGCCAAGGACCGCCAGGTCGTGGTTCTTCCCCCGATCGTCCGGCTCATCCCGGCACTCAGGCTCCTTCCGCCGCCCGCCTTCGACTGGATCATGGACCTCTTCGGGGTGAACGTCTCGATGGACCACTTCGCCGGGCGCCAGGGCTCGTCCCCGCCGCCGGCTTGACCGCGCGTCCGGACGACCCCCGGCCCGCTCTGAGGCGCGTCCGGCCGACCCCCCGACCCCTTACCGCCGTAGGGTTGGCAAATGGCAGCCACGAAGCCTGATAATGCATCCTCGACGGTCGCCGCCCTTCGCCGCTCGTTCGACAGCGGGCTCACGAGACCCCTCAGCTGGAGAAGAGCGCAGCTGGTCGCCTTCAAAAGCCTGCTCAGGCAGGGTGAGGACGAGCTCGTCGGCGCCATGCGGGCAGACCTGGGCAAGCCTGCGCTGGAAAGCCGGCTCACCGACCTCTCGTTCGTCGCAGCGGAGATCGACGTCATGCTGCGGCACCTCGACGCGTGGACTCGACCCGAACATGTGAGAGTGCCGCTCGCCCAACGGCCGGGGCAGGCGACGATCATTCGCGAGCCCCTCGGCGTGGCGCTCGTGGTCGCACCCTGGAACTATCCCGTGCACCTCCTCCTCCTGCCCATGGCCGCCGCGATCGCGGCGGGCAACTGCGTCGTCGGCAAGCCGTCCGAGATCTCCCCGAGGACGTCCGCGGCGCTCGCCAAACTCGCGCCGCGGCATCTGGACCCGCGGGCGGTGGCCATCGTCGAGGGCGGCCCCGAAGAGACCGGGGAGCTCCTCGAGCAGCGCTTCGACACGATCTTCTACACCGGCAACGCCAGGGTGGGACGCATCGTGATGGAGGCTGCCGCCAGGCACCTGACCCCGGTGACGCTCGAGCTCGGCGGGAAGAGCCCGGCACTGGTCGACGCCGACGCAGACGTCGACGTCGCAGCACGGCGGATCGCATGGGGGAAGTTCCTGAACGCAGGCCAGACCTGCGTCGCGCCGGACTACGTTCTCGTCCACGAGCGCGTGGAGCGCCGGTTCCTCGACGCGCTCGAGCGGACGCTTCGCGCCTTCTACGGAGACGACCCGCATCGAAGCCGGGACTACGCGCGGATCGTCAACGACCGGCACTTCGAGCGGCTCTCCGGCCTCCTCGCCACGACGTCCGGGACGATCGCCTTTGGCGGCGGGCAGGACAGGGCGCAGCGGTACTTCGCGCCCACGATCATCACCGACGTGCCTCCGGGCGACCCGCTCATGGACGACGAGATCTTCGGCCCGATCCTCCCGGTCCTGCGCGTCGCGGACATGGACGAAGCGGTGAGGTACGTCTCGTCCCGGGCCAAGCCCCTCGCGCTCTACGTCTTCGCTGCCTCCAAGAGCACCGTCGACCGTGTGCTCGCGAGCACGTCGTCGGGCAGCGTCGGGGTGAACCTCACCGTCCAGCAGCTCGCGATCCCAGGCCTGCCCTTCGGGGGGGTCGGTGCGAGCGGGATGGGCGCGTACCACGGCCGCCACGGCTTCGAGACGTTCAGCCACCGACGCGCCGTCTTCTCGAAGCCGACGCTGCTCGACCCACCGGTGCAGTACCCGCCCTACACGAAGATCAAGGAGTGGATCCTGAACAAGATGCTGTGAGCAGGGACGCCACTCGTCCGACGGAGCGGCCGCGACTGCGGTCCTGCCCGGTACGATGACCCTCTTCCTTGTCTTGTCGACGGTCTCGTCGTCCTCCACCTCCCGCTCTCCTGGCGTCGCTCATGCTCACGGCAACGAACATCTCGCTCAGCGTGGCCGGGCGCGAACTGCTTCGCGATGCGTCGTTCGTGGTGAACGCAGGCGACAAGGCGGCCATCGTCGGGCGCAACGGGGTCGGCAAGTCCTCGCTCGTCTCGCTCCTCGTCGGTGAACCCCCGCCGCATGTGGCGGCGACCGGTGAGGTGCAGGTGCTGGGGTCCCTGGGTCACCTCCCCCAGGTGCCGGTCCACGGCGGGCTCGGCACTGATCCGAGCGCGATCTCGCACGTGCTGTCCGCCCGAGGTCTCGACCGTCTCGACGTGGCGCTCAGCGAGGCGAGGAAGCGGATGAGCGCCGATCCCACGGCGGAGAACATCGCAGTCTTCTCGGACACCGAGGAGCGCTATCGCACGCTCGGGGGTTACGAGGCCGAGTCGACGCTCGCCCGCATGGCCGACGGGCTGGGCCTCCGTCAGGAGCTGCTGTTCGAAGACGCCGACAGCCTGTCGGGCGGCCAGCGGCGCAGGCTCGACCTCATGCGCGTGCTGTTCGGGCAGCCAGAGGTGATGGTCCTCGACGAGCCCACGAATCATCTCGATGCCCCTGCCAAGCGTTGGCTGATGGGGCAGCTCGACCGCTTTTCGGGAGCCTTGCTGCTCGTGAGCCACGATCTGACGCTCCTCGACCGGTCGATCACGAAGGTGCTGCACCTCCAACGTGGCGCTCTGCAGGAGTTCAAGGGCACCTACAGCGGCTATCGCCTGCAGCTGTCCGCACGCGAGGAACAGCAAGACCGCTTGGCCGCGCGCCAGGAGCGAGAGGTGAAGCGCCTGTCCACGCTCGCCGACTCCATGCGCGGCGGCACCGCCAGGCGGGCGCGGACGGCGAAGTCCTTCGACACCCGCGTGGAGCGCTTGAAGAAGCACCAGACGGCGCGCGCGACGCGGGAGCGACACAGCCGTTTTCGCCTCCCACTCCCTGCGCGCGCCGGTGAGACGCCGCTCGAGATCCGGAGCCTCGCCGTCTCCTATGGCCCGGCGCGCGTCCTCCACGAGGTCTCCATGGCGCTGCACCGCGGGGACCGTGCCGTCGTGGTGGGGCGCAATGGCGCGGGGAAGTCGAGCCTCCTGCGCTGCGTGGCCGGCGTGCAGCAGCCAACGACCGGCCAGGTGGTCCTCGGGAAGAACGTCAGTCTTGGCTACTTCGCCCAGGAGCACGAGCAGGTCAACCTCGACAAGCGCGCGATCGACAACATCGACGACACGATCCTCGTCGCCGAGGCGGACCGGCGCGCCCTGCTCGGCTCGTTCGGGCTCTCCGGAGAGCTCGCCACGCAGCTCGCGGGCAGCCTGTCGGGGGGCGAACGCGCCAAGCTCGGGTTGGCGATGCTCGCGGCCGGTTGGGCGAACGTTCTCGTGCTCGACGAGCCGACCAACAACCTCGACCCGCCGTCCGTCGAGGCTGTCGCCTCGATGCTCAGCGCGTGGCCGGGCACGGTCGTGGTCGTGAGCCACGACAGGAGCTTCGTGGAGGCGCTCGAGCCGACGCACGCACTCCTCCTTCCCGAAGAGCGCTTCGACTACTGGCGTGACGACCTCCTCGACGAGGTGCAGCTTCGCTGAGATCTGCAAGCGCCCGGCGGCAGGGCGCTACTCCATGTGCACGTCGTGTCGGGACGTCGCCATGTCACTCGGGCGACCTCTCGTCACCGTCACCGCGATGCGCTCACATGCGCTCCGGCGCCTCGATGCCGAGCAGGCCCAGGCCTTCGGCGAGCACGCGTGCGGTCGTCTCGGCGAGGGCGAGACGGCTTCGCCGCGTCGCCTCATCTGGGGCTCGGAGCACGGGGCACCGCTCGTAGAAGGTGGTGAACGTCGTGGCGAGGCCGTAGAGGTAGGCGCACAGCTTGGACGGCGACGATTCTTCGGCCGCGCTCTGGAGGGCTGACGCGTACCCGAGCAGCCCGAGGCCGAGCGCACGCTCCTCGGGAGCCGAGATCACGATTGCCGACGCACGCTCGGCCACGTCGTGAACTCCCGCTTCTGCCAAGGCGGGCACTTCCGACGCTGCACGCCGGAAGATCGACCTGATGCGCGCATGCGCGTACTGCAGGTATGGCCCGGTGTCCCCCTCGAAGCTCAGCATGCGATCCCAGTCGAACACGTAGTCGCGCACCCGATCCGTGGACAGGTCGGCGTACTTGACCGCACCGATGCCCAGTGCACGCGCCACCGCGTGCCGCTCCTCCGCATCCAGGTCGGCGTCGCGCCCGCGCTCGGCCATCGCGTCCGCAGCTCTCGAGACCGCTTCGTCGAGCAGATCGACGAGCTTCACCGACGTCCCCGCACGCGTGCGCAGCATCCTGTGGTCAGCACCGAGCACGCTTCCGAAGGCGACGTGCTCCACGGTCACGCCGTCCGGCAGCCACCCTGCCATCCGCGCCACCTCGAAGCACATCTGAAGGTGCTGGGACTGGGGCGCGCCGACCACGTAGAGGAGCCGAGTCGCGCGAACCGAGTCCACGCGGTCCCGGATGCACGCGAGATCGGTCGCCGCATAGCCGAACCCCCCGTCGGACTTCTGGACGATGAGCGGCAGCGGATCGCCCTCCCTGTTCGTGAAGCCTCGGGGAAAGACGCAGAGCGCTCCGGCGTCCTTCACGAGCAGGCCGGCGGCGTCGAGGTCCGCGACGACGCCGGGGAGCATCGAGTTGTAGAAGCTCTCCCCCTTCACGTCCTCGTCCGTGAGCAGCACTCCCAGCTTCGCGTAGACCTCATCGAAGTAGGTGATGCTGTGCTCGACGAGGACGCGCCACATGCGCAGCGTGTCCGGGTCACCGCTCTGCAGCAGCACCACTCTTCGCCGGCTGCGTTCCTTGAACGCGTCGTCGGCGTCGAAGGAGGACCGCGCCGCTTGGTAGAAGTCCGTGAGATCGCCGACCGAGAGCTCTGCGACCGCAGCCTCCTCGCCGATGTCGGCCAAGTGCTCGATCAGCATCCCGAAGGGCGTTCCCCAGTCGCCCACATGGTTCTCCCGCACGACGTCGTGCCCGAGGTGCCCGAGCATCCGGCACAGCGCGTCCCCGATCACCGTGGAACGAAGGTGCCCGACGTGCATCTCCTTGGCGACGTTGGGATGGGAATATGTGACGACGACCCGCTCAGGGCTCGCAGCCGGTTCGACGCCGAGGCGGGGATCCTCGGCCATCGTTCGGACGCTTCGCTCCACGAACCCCCTCGACACGACGAGGTTCACGAAGCCCGGACCGCTGACCTCCACGCGCTCGCAGAGGTCGTCGAGCCTGGCTGCGGCCGCGACCGCCTGGGCCACCTCGGCGGGTCGCCGGCCGAGGCGCTTGGCGAGCGCCAGTGCGCCGTTGGCTTGGAAGTCGGCTCGGTCCGACGGCCGCAGCACCGGGTCCGAACCCGGGACGAGCGTGTCGAACGCGCCCTGGAGACGTTCGGCAAGAAGCGCTACGAGACCTGGCATGGCCCATCTTCGCACGGTGCGCGGGGAGCTCAGGTCCAACGCCCCGGCACAGACGTGTCGCGGCGGGCAGCGTCGCCTCCGAGCCGGGCTTCTGATCTACGGAAGTCCGGGCGAGCTGCTGGACCACACCCTCTTCGCTGCGCTGGTCCGAAGACAGCGGCAGAATGGCCCCATGCCACACCCTGACAGCTTCGGCGCCCGGTCCACGTTCCACGTCGGCGATCGGCGGTTCGAGATCTTCCGTCTCTCGTCCGTCGCCGGATCGGAACGTCTGCCCTACACCATGAAGATCCTCCTCGAGAACCTCCTCCGCCACGAAGACGCGGCGAAGGTCGCTGCCGCGGACATCGAGACGGTCGCCGGGTTCGGGAACGCGAAGAGCCCTGCAGAGCCCAAGGAGATCGCGTTCACCCCCGAGCGCGTGCTGCTCCAGGACTTCACCGGCGTCCCTGCAGTCGTCGACCTCGCCGCCATGCGCGACGCGCTGCGCGCGCTCGGTGGGGATCCCGCACGCGTCGACCCGCTCGTCCCTTGCGAGCTGGTCATCGACCACTCAGTCATCGCAGAGCGCTCCGGCGGGCCAAGAGCGTTCGAGGAGAACGTCGAGATCGAGTACGGGCGCAACCTCGAGCGCTACCAGCTCCTGCGCTGGGCACAGCAGGCCTTCGATCGGTTCCAAGTGGTTCCCCCCGGGACCGGGATCTGCCATCAGGTGAACCTCGAGTACCTGGCGCGCGTGGTGTTCGACACCGACGGCGCGGCGTTTCCCGACACCATCGTCGGCACCGACTCGCACACCACGATGGTCAACGGCCTCGGGGTGCTCGGCTGGGGCGTCGGGGGGATCGAGGCCGAAGCGGCGATGCTCGGTCAGCCGCTATCGATGCTCCTTCCGCCGGTGGTTGGGCTTCACCTGCACGGTGAGCTGGCTGAGGGCACGACCGCGACCGACCTCGTGCTCACCATCACGGAGCTGCTGCGGCGTCACGGCGTGGTCGGCAAGTTCGTCGAAGCGTACGGACCCGGGGTCTCCTCCCTGCCGGTCGAGAACCGTGCCACGATCGGCAACATGTCGCCCGAGTACGGTGCGACCTGCACGGTTTTCCCCATCGACCAGTCGACGATGGACTACCTGCGGTTCACCGGCCGCAGCGAAGAGCACCTCGCCGTCGTCGAGGCCTACGCGAAGGAGCAGGGCCTCTGGCACGACCCGTCCGCGCCGACGCCCGCATACTCGGAGACCGTCGACCTCGACCTCGGGACGGTCGTGCCGAGCCTCGCAGGCCCGTCACGCCCCCAGGACCGCGTCACGCTCGCGGGGGCTGGCAGCGCCTTCCGCAGCGCGCTGGGCAGAGAGCCCAAGCGCGCACGGGCCGGCGATCCGCCAGCCGCCGACACCGGTGACGAAGGCGCCCTCCTCGCCGGTGGATCTCCGAGGCCGCTCACCGATGGCGACGTCGTCATCGCCGCGATCACCAGCTGCACGAACACGTCGAACCCACAGGTCCTCGTGGCGGCCGGGCTGCTCGCGAAGAGGGCGGTCGAGCGCGGTCTCACGGCGAAGCCTTGGGTGAAGACGTCGCTCGCGCCGGGGTCGCGCGTCGTCATGGACTACCTCGACAAGGCCGGGCTCGTCGAGCCGCTCGAGAAGCTCGGGTTCTGGCTCGTCGGCTTCGGCTGCACCACCTGCATCGGGAACTCCGGACCGCTCCTTCCGGGCGTCTCCGAGGCAGTCGGGGCGAACGACCTCTCCGTCGTCTCGGTCCTGTCGGGCAACCGGAACTTCGAAGGCCGGATCCATCCGGACGTGCGCATGAACTACCTCGCCTCGCCGCCGCTCGTCGTGGCTTACGCGATTGCCGGGACGATGGACATCGACCTCACCGTCGACCCTCTCGGGACGGACCAGCATGGAAAGCCGGTGATGCTCGCCGACCTCTGGCCATCGAGCCGCGAGATCGCAGAGACGATCCGTTCCTCGCTCAGCTCCGAAGAGTTCCGCACGCGTTACTCCTCGGTGTTCGAAGGCGACGCGCGCTGGCAGGCGATGGAGATCACCGGTGGCGACACGTTCGAGTGGGACCCCGCCTCCACCTACGTGCTCGACCCCCCGTACTTCGAAGGGATGGGGATGGAGCCCGAGCCCCTCGAGGACATCGACGGCGCGCGCGTGCTCGTCATGCTCGGTGACAGCGTGACGACCGACCACATCTCGCCGGCGGGTTCCATCCGCGCGACCTCACCAGCCGGCCAGTACCTCAGCGCGCACGGCATCGACCGCGCGGACTTCAACTCCTACGGTGCCCGCCGCGGCAACCACGAGGTGATGATGCGGGGGACCTTCGCGAACGTCCGGCTGCGCAACCAGCTCGTCCCGGGTGTCGAGGGTGGGGAGACCGTCCATCTGCCAGACGGAGAGCGGACCACGATCTTCGAGGCCGCCGAGCGCTACCGAGCAGACGGCGTGCCGCTCGTCGTGCTCGCCGGCAAGGAGTACGGGTCAGGCTCGAGCCGGGACTGGGCGGCGAAGGGACCCAGGCTTCTCGGGGTGCGCGCCGTGATCGCGCAGAGCTACGAGCGCATCCACCGCACGAACCTGATCGGTATGGGCATTCTCCCCCTGCAGTTCCAGCCCGACGACTCGGTCTCCTCGCTCGGGCTGACCGGCCACGAGCGGTTCTTCGTCCGAGGGATCCGCTCGATCGGACGAGGCGACCTGCCCAAGGAGCTCGACGTCGAAGCGAGGTCTGACGAGGGTGCGACGACGGCGTTCAGCGTACGTGTCCGCATCGACACGCCGATGGAAGCGGAGTACTACCGGCACGGGGGGATCTTGCAGTACGTGCTCAGGCAGCTCGCGCGCTGAGAGCCCAGACGGTCTCAGCTCGCCGTCACGCTGCCGGAGACCGGTGTTCCACGCGAGGTGCCCAGGCTCCGTCAGATGACGGCCTCCTCGTAGGACGGCTCCCAGTCCTCGAGGTTCTCGAGGCGAGGGTCGTTCGAGAAGATCTCGACGATCGGGACACGAAGCCCGAGCCTGCGCTGGACGACCTCCGCCTCGACGACCTGGTTCCACAGCACCAGGCTCACCACGACGCCAGCTGACCCGGCACGGGCCGTCCTCCCCGAGCGATGCAGGTAGGCCTTGTGGTCCTCGGGCGGGTCGTAGTGCACGACGACGTCGACACCTTCGATATGGAGCCCGCGAGCGGCGACGTCCGTCGCGACCAGGACCGGGAGCTTTCCCGACGCGAAGTCCGCGAGCGCCCGCTCACGGTTCGACTGGCGCAGGTCCCCATGGATCGCCGCAGCCTGCACCCCTTCGTCCGCGAGTTGCTCGACGAGCCGGTCCGCACCCCTCTTCGTCCGCACGAAGATCAAGGTCTTCTCCTGCGCGCGGGCGACCGACGCAGCGACGCGCACCTTGTCCATCTGGTGGACCTGCAAGAAGCGGTGGACCATCGCGGAGACGGTCTGGGTACTCGACGCCACCTCGTGGTAGACGGGATCGTGAAGGTACCGGCGCACCAGCCGGTCCACGGCGCCGTCGAGCGTCGCCGAGAAGAGAAGGGTCTGGTGAGGCCGACCCAGCCGCCGCAGCACCCACTCCACCTGGGGCATGAAGCCCATGTCGGCCATCCGGTCCGCCTCGTCGAGCACGAGCACCTCGACATCGGCCACCGAGAGCTCGCCTCGGTCCCCCATGTCGATCAAGCGGCCGGGGGTCGCGATGACCACGTCGACACCCTTCCGCAGCTTCGCCACCTGGCGGTCCACGTCCGCGCCCCCGTAGATGGCCGCGACTCGGAGGCTGACCCTCTTGGCGAGCGGAGCGAGCACGTCGTGCACCTGGACCGCCAGCTCTCGCGTGGGGAGGAGGACCAGGGCGCGTGGGCGCGCGGGATGCCCGCCGGCGTGCGTACGTCCCTCGCCGCCGAGCGCCGCAGCGGTGCGCTGCAGCAGGGGAAGGCCGAACGCAAGGGTCTTGCCAGATCCGGTCTTCGCCTTCCCGCAGACGTCTCGTCCGGCGAGCCCATCGGCGATCGTCAGCGCCTGGATGGGGAAGGGGGTGGTGATCCCTCGGTCGGCAAGCTCCTTGACCAAGGGTTGGGCGACACCGAGGGACTCGAAGGTCCCCGCGGTCTCATACGTGTCGGTTGTCATTCCTGCTCTCTCACCTTGGCGGGGCCCGGCGCCGTCAAACGTAAGAGGAGGGCCCAGACGGCCGGATCGCACCATGGCGCCTGCTGCCGTCGGATGCAATCTACCAGGATGAGGGCCGCGATCAGCGCATTTGACGCGCTCGAAGCGCCGGTATGCCAAGCTTCCTAGCATGACGCGACTCGTCGCAGGTGACCCTGCACCGGCATTCACCCTTCCTGACCAAGACGGCAAGCCGGTCTCGCTGCACGACTTCCGCGGCTCGACGGTGATCGTCTACTTCTATCCCGCCGACGACACGCCGGGCTGCACGAAGGAAGCGTGCCAGTTCAACGAGAACCTTGCCGCCTTCCAGCGATCGGGCGCGAAGGTGCTGGGCATCTCCCCGGACAGCGCGGCCAAGCACGTGGCGTTCCGGGAGAAGTACGGCCTCGCGTTCCCGCTGCTCTCCGATCCCGACCACCGCGTCATGGAGGCCTACGGAGCGTGGGGGGAGAAGACGATGTACGGCAAGAAGACCGTCGGCACCATCCGATCGACGTTCGTCGTGGACGACCAGGGCAACGTGGCCCGGGCCTGGTACAACGTCCGCGCGGACGGGCACGCGGCCAAGGTCCTCGAGACGCTGCGGAGCTGAGCCCTGCAGGCGGATGTGCAGCCGCCTATGGTGAGAGCATGCCGCCGGTGAAGCCCCATTGGGCCGACCTGTTCAGCGAGGTGGTGACGTCGGGTCTTTGCACGGGTTGCTCGGCCTGCGTGATCGCCTGCCCTTACGACGTTCTCGGCTACGACCGCGAGGGTGGCTACAAGCCGTTCCACGTGGAGGCCACAGGCGGTCTCGACGACTGCACCCACGGCCAGCGCGGCTGCACGCTATGCACCAGGGCATGCCCGCGCTTTCGGGATTGGGAGCCCGAGATCGACCAGCATCTCTTCGGACGGCCGCGCAGGCAAGACGAGGTCGCGGGCGTCGCCGAGCAGGTCGTCCTCGCCAGGGCGACCGATCCCGAGCTGCACGAGGCGGGCCAGGACGGCGGGCTGGTCTCCGCGATCCTCGTCTGGGCGCTCGAGCACGACGTGATCGACGCAGCGCTCGTGTCTGCGCTCGAAGGTGACGGGAAGAGCTGGAAGGCGGTCCCGGCGGTCGTCCGCGACCGGGCCGGCGTCCTCGCCACCGCGGGGTCGCGCTATACCTATTCCGCCAACCCGCTGGCGTACGCAGACGCCATCGACGGGGGCGCCGAGCGTCTCGCGCTCGTCGGGATGGGCTGCCAGGCATCGATACCCTCGGTCATGGCCGCGCGCAAGGCCGGGAAGGTCGCGCGACGCTTCGCGCTGTCAATCGGGCTCATGTGCTCGAAGACCTTCGACGACGCGATCCTCCCCGAGCTCTTCGAGGCGCGCTACGGCCTGCGGCGCCAGGACATCGCGAAGATGAACATCAAGGGCGTCTTCCAGGTCTGGACGGCGGACGGCGCTTACCACGAGATCCCGCTCGAAGAAGCGCACGGCTGGACCCGTGACGGCTGCACGTCGTGCCCTGACTTCGCCGCGGAGCACGCCGACATCTCGACGGGCGGGATCGGAGCGTTCGACGACTGGACGCTCACGGTGGTCCGCACGGCGCGCGGCCGTGAGCTCTTCGCTTCGATGGCCGCCGACGGCTCCATCCAGGTCCGCCCCGACGACGACGACCCCGGCGCGCTCAAGCTGCTCAGACGGCTGAGCAGGGTCAGCCGGAAGCGCTGGCCCGTGACGGCAGCACCGGCACCTGGCCGGCTCCCCGCCCCTCAGCACGCCTGAAGAGGCCCGGTGAGCTCCCGGGCCCGGGCGAACACCGCGTCGAGCATCGGCTCGGTGAGCCTGCCCGTGAAGGTGTTCTGCTGGCTCGGGTGGTAGGAGCACACGAGCACCTTGCCGTCGGGGAGCTCGCGCTCAGCGAGGTGGGCGAAGCGGATCCTCGGTGACAACCCGTAGAGGGACGACACCGTGTCGCAGGCCAGCTTCCCGAGCACGACGACGACGCGGGCACGTGCGAGCAGCGACAGCTCCTCTCGCAGGTACCCGACACAGGCGGCCCGCTCCTCGGGCGTCGGCTTGTTGTCCGGCGGCGCGCAGCGCACGGAAGCGGTGACCCACGCACCGCGGAGCTCGAGGCCGTCGTCCGCAGCGAGGCTCTCGGGCCTGTCGGCGAAGCCGGCGCGGTGCAGGGCGCGGAAGAGCCAGTCGCCCGAACGGTCGCCGGTGAACATGCGCCCCGTCCTGTTGGCTCCGTGCGCTGCGGGAGCGAGGCCCACGACCACCACCGAAGCCCGCGGGTCACCGAAGCCAGGCACGGGCTTGCGCCAGTAGGGCTGGGAGCGGAAGGACGCACGTGCGGGCACCTCCTCTCGCCACGAGACGAGCCTTGGGCAGCGCCGGCAGGCAACGATCGTCTCGGCCAAGCCGACGAGGTGGGCAGAGGACACGGGCACGGAGCATACGATCATCGTTCGTGCCCCTCCCCGAGCCGACGACCGTCCTGCTGGTGCGCCACGGCACCACCCCCACGACCGGGAAGGTCCTGCCGGGCCGTGCCGGGGGCTTGCACCTGTCCGCAGCAGGCTTGGCACAGGCCGATCGCGTCGCTTCGGCGATCGCCGCGCTCGATCCGAGACCCGTCGCGGTGTACGCGTCCCCGCTCGAGCGCGCCCGGGAGACCGCGGGGCCGATCGCGCGCGCGCTCGGCGTGCGCGTCCGCACCGAGCGCGGTCTCGTCGAACTGGACATCGGCGAGTGGACGGGGATGTCGCTCGAGCGGGCGACCCGCCGCAGCGAGTGGGGCGCGGTCCAATGCTGGCCGACGGGCTTCACGTTCCCCGGCGGCGAGTCCTTCGCCGGCCTTCTCGCCCGCGCGACCGACGCCGTGGGACGCCTGGTACGCGCGCACCCCGGCGAGGTCATCGTGGCGGTGTCGCACGCCGACCCCATCCGAGCCCTCGTCGCGACGGCGGCTGGCGTGCCTCTCGACCTCTTCCAGCGGATCGTGGTCTCGACGTGCTCGGTCTCGGCGGTCCGCTACTCCCCCGACGGACCCCGCGTGATCTGCATCAACGCCTCGGCCGACGGGCTGGTGCGCGGGTGAGCAGCGACATGGACCTGGGCAACCCCGACCTCTTCTCCGTCGGCACCAGCGGGCCCGTCGGGGATCGCCTGTTCCTCCTCCACTTCTCCGAGGGGCCGATCGAGGCGACCGTGAAAGTGGAGAAGCAGCAGGTCGCGGTGCTCGCCACCTATCTCGGCCGCATCGTTCGCCAACTCGGGCGCCCTGGACACCTCCCCGAAGACCTGGACTTCGACGTCGAGGTCGAACCCGACTGGGTGGTGGGGACGATCGGGGTCTCCTACGACGAGGACGACGACCGTCTCGTGGTGATCGTCGAAGAGGCCGGCGAGGA
Organism: Actinomycetes bacterium; assembly: GCA_021845725.1. GTDB lineage: Bacteria > Actinomycetota > Acidimicrobiia > Acidimicrobiales > RAAP-2 > JAJYVT01. Next base: position 49,308 of record JAJZVL010000012.1, read on the forward strand.
TGGCACGGTGGCGCGCGTCGCGATCACGAGGGAGCAGGCGGCCGCGTTCGCCATACGCGCGACCAGCCTCGTCGAAGCGGGTCGTCCTCCCTGCCCGCTGTGCGGCTTCCCCCTCGACCCGTCGGGCCACGACTGCCCGCGCACGAACGGCCATCGACCTCCGGTGACGTGAGCCCTGGCACAGCGGCGAACGCGCTGCGCACGGGCCGGATGGAGGTCCATGGCAGGATCGCCGGGAGCTCCAACGTCACGCTGCTCGTGACGTGCAGGCTCGACGACGCAGAGTGCCTCGCCGTGTACAAGCCGCTCGCGGGCGAACGCGAGCTGTGGGACTTCCCCCCGGGCCTGCATCGTCGCGAGGTCGCCGCGTGGGTGCTGTCCGAGTCGCTCGGTTGGGAGATCGTTCCCGAGACGGTGCTCCGGGACGACGCGCCCTTCGGCGAGGGCTCGGTCCAGCGCCTGGTGGACGGAGACGGCGTCTCGCACTACTTCACCTTGCGTGACGACCCGCACATGCACCCCGAGCTCCGGCGCATCGCCGCGTTCGACGTGCTCGCGAACAACGCAGACCGCAAGAGCGGTCACGTGCTCATGGCGAGGGGTCGGCTGTGGGCCATCGACCACGGCCTCACCTTCCACCACGAGCCGAAGCTCCGCACGGTGATCTGGGACTTCGCAGGCGACCCGCTCGACGAGGCGGCCCTTCATGCGATCGCCCGGCTCCTCGACGAGCCGATCCCAGTCGAGCTGCGGGAATTGCTCGAGGACGAGGAGATCGACGCGCTCGTCCACCGCGCGCGGGGGCTCCTTTCAGCGGGCACGCTCCCTTTGCCCGGGCCGGGCCGACCGTACCCCTGGCCGCTCGTCTGAGGGACCCGCCACCCGACGCCGCCGGGGGCGGGGGGCCTGCCGCTCAGCTTCGCTTCTGGAGCGCCTCGACGAGCGCCGGTAGCACCCTGTGCACGTCGCCCACGATGCCGAGATCGGCCACCGAGAAGATCGGCGCCTCGCGGTCCTTGTTGATCGCCACGATGTGCTTCGACCCCTTCATCCCCACGAGGTGCTGCGTCGCCCCCGAGATGCCGCACGCCACGTACACTGTCGGCTTCACGGTCTTGCCGGTCTGGCCGACCTGGTGCGAGTAGGGCACCCAGCCCGCGTCCACGATCGCCCGGCTCGCTCCGGGAGCTCCGTGCAGGAGCCGGGCGAGCTCTTCGATGAGCGCGTAGTGCTCCTGTGCGCCGAGACCGCGCCCGCCGGACACCACGATCGGAGCCTCGTCGAGCTTCGGTCCGGTCGCCTCCTCGACGTGACGTCTGACGATCCTCGCTGCGCCGGTCGGGCCGACGTCACCGGGCGGGGCTGCGACCACCTCGGCCGGGCTCCCACCTGCGGGCTCGGCGGAGAACGACTTCGCACGCACGACGTAGATCCCAGGACCTTCTCCGGTGAACCGGGCACGCACGATCTGGGTCCCACCGAAGACCGGATGCTCGGTGAGCAGGCCACCATCATGCTCGGCGAGCCCGGTGACGTTCGTGAGGACCGGCCGGTCGAGCCGTGCCGACAGCCGGCCAGCGACGTCTCGACCGTCGTAGGAGGCGGGGAAGAGGACAGCCTCTGGCCCTTCCCCTGCGCCGATGAGCCCGGCCATCGCGGCCGCGACGAGCGGGCCCGGCAGGGCCCCGGCCAGGTCGCCGACGTCGTAGACGCGCGACGCGCCGTAGTCGCCGAGCGTGCCTGCGACCGAGGCGGTGTCGGCACCCCAGGCGACGGCTTCGACCGTCGTGGCGAGCGAGCGCGCCTCGGTGAGCAGCTCGAGCGTGAGCGCCGTCGGTCCCTGGCCGGTGACCTCTGCGAGCACCCAGATCCTTTTCATGTCAGATCACCTTCAGCTGCTCGAGGAAGGCGACGATGCGTTGGGCGCCGTCGCCCTCGTCCACCACGATCTCACCTGCGCCGCGCTGCTCGGCATCGGCGACGTCGACGATCTCCTGACGCGCCCCTTCGGCACCGACCGCTGACGCGTCGATCCCGAGGTCCGCGAGGCTCAGCACGTCGATGGGCTTCGACTTCGCCGCCATGATGCCCTTGAAGGACGGGTAGCGCGGCTCGACGACCCCTGCGGTCACCGTCACGACCGCAGGGAGTGGGCATTCGACGTCGTCGTAGCCGGCCTCGGTCTGCCGCTCCACCTCCACCTTCGTGCCATCGGTGGACACCCGCTTCGCGAAGGTGACCGACGGTATGCCGAGAAGCTCGGCGAGCTGCACGGGCAGCGTGCCCGTGTACCCGTCGGTCGACTCCGTCGCCGCGATCACGAGGTCCGGCGCAGCGCGCCTGATCGCCGCAGCGAGCACCTTCGCGGTCGACAGCGCGTCGGAGCCCGCGAGCGCCTCGTCGCTCACGAGGATCGCCCGTCCCGCGCCCATGGCCAATGCGGTCCTCAGCCCCGACGTCTCGCCGCCAGGTGCCATCGAGACGAGCGTCACCTCGCTCCCCTCGACGCCTCCGGCCAGCTGGAGCGCCATCTCGACCCCATAGGAGTCCGAGTCGTCCATGATGAGCTTGCCAGAGCGGTCCAGGGTATGGGTGCCTGGCTCGAGGGAGGCCGGTGCGGCCGGGTCCGGGATCTGCTTCACGCAGACGACGACGTGCATGACCGCATTGTTGACGATCCGGTGCCCTCGCCGCCATTCTGCGCTTTCGTCGGCCCGGCGCAGGAGCTGCAGGCGACGCCCGAGGGCCTTCGCGGCGGGCGCATACCGGTGCAATCCCAGTTGACGAAGATGGCGGTCACCCATCACTCCTTGCATTTTTGAGACGTTTGCTTATAATCCCTGGAGATCACCATTCCATCACGGCCGCGCCATCAGGCCGAATATGTGAAATGGTTCACAACCGGAGGACCAACGCATGGCACTGATGTGGAACCGGACGGTCGACTGGGACGCCGGGGACTGGCGACGCGTGGCGGCGTGCCGCAGCACCGAGCCCGATCTCTTCTTCCCGGTCGGGACCACCGGTCCGGCGATCGAGCAGATCGAGGCGGCCAAGCGGGTCTGCCGGTCGTGCGAGGCGCAGGAGCCTTGCCTCGACTTCGCCCTGGCGACCAACCAGGAGTCCGGAGTCTGGGGCGGGACCTCCGAGGAGGAGCGTCGGAAGCTTCGCAAGGCATGGCTCGCCGCGCGCCGAAGCGCCGGCACGTCCACCTCGCCGGTCGAACCGGTCAGGCCGGCGACCTTCGAGCGCTGAGCCCTCGGGTCCGGGCCCGAGGGCCACAGGACCTCATCGGGCAGGCGGCAGGTGGATCTCGACGAGCGTTCCTGCGCCCTCGGCGGCACCCATCGTGATCGAGCCGCCCAGTTGGCTCACGATGAGATCACGGACGATGGAGAGCCCGAGGCTGGTCGTGCGCTCGATGTCGAAGCCCGGTTCGAGCCCCTTGCCGTCGTCGCTCACGGTGACCTCGAGTCCCTCGGGTCCGTGCGCGAGGGTCATCTCGACGTGCCCGACCCGTCGGTCTGGGGCCCGGGTGCCGCCTTCGCCGGCAACCGGACCGGCACCCGTGCCGGCGAAGGCGTGCTCGACGGCATTCTGGAGGAGCTCCGCCAACGTGACGGCGAGCGGCGTGGCGATGTCGGCGGTCACCTCCCCGAGATCGCCGTGCACGGTGATCTCCACCGGCCGCGGAGAGACCACCGAGTCCTCGGCCATCCGCACGAGCGACACCACGATCTCGTCGAAGGGCACCTGGTCGCTCGGATCCCTCGAGAGGATCTCGTGCACGAGAGAGATCGACCGCACGCGACGCTCCGCCTCGTACAGGGCTGCCCTGCCGTCCCCTGACGTCAGCCTGCGCGCTTGGAGGCTGAGCAGCGAGGAGATCGTCTGCAGGTTGTTCTTCACCCGGTGGTGCACCTCGCGGATCGCCGCGTCCTTCGAGAGCAGCAGCCGGTCGAGGCGCCGCACGTCGGTGACATCGCGCATCAGGATCACGGCACCGTTCGCGGCATGGTGCTCGAGCAACGGGATGCACTCCACCAAGACGATGACGTCGGGGCGCCGCTCGACCTCTTCGACCACAGGGTGGCACGTGGCGAGCGCCCACTGGACCGCAGAGGCCTCCACGCCGAGCTCTGTGAACGTGTGGCCCTCGAGCGTCGAGTAGACGCCCATGCGATGGAAGGCGTTGCTCGCGTTCGGGGACGCGAACTCGATGCGACCCTCGCCGTCGACCAGGACGAAGCCATCCCCGACCCTCGGCGTCTCCTCCGTGCCGACCTCCTCCTGGGCGAATGGGAACTCGCCGGCGGCGATCATCGCGACCAGCCGTCCGAACACGTCGAAGTAGTTCTTCTCGTACAGGCTGATCGGCGTCGCCACGGCCCGCGAGTACACGCGCACCATGACCGCGATCACCCTGTCACCGAAGCGCACCGGGATGTTCTCGACGGGAACCGACTCGCCGATCAGCGGGTGGTGAACCGCGCCGCGTACGACCTCGCCACGCTCGAGAGCGGCCGCTGACAACGACCACGACGCCCGCAGGATCGTCTGGCCCACCAGATCCTGGACGAGCATCGTCGGGCGGTTGTTCGGCCGGATCTGCCCGATCACGACGAGGCGTGGCTCCTCGCCCGGAAGCGTCGACGCCGGCACCACGAGCAGCAGGTCCGAGAACGAGAGGTCTGCCAGGATCGACCAGGACCGAAAGAGCCGCTGGAGGTGCGCGAGCTCAGAGGGAGTGAGATCGGCGGAGGTGAACGCGAGCTCTGCCGGCGTCGTCATGGCGCGTCGTCCCGCGCTGCGCAAGGCTCGGGGAGAGGGAGGGGCTCGGTGAGGGGGAGGGTGTGGGCCTGGCGGCGGCGGTAGCCGGTGAGGCGATCGACACCGACGGAGGTCAGCAGCGCGTACAGGTCCTTCGCGCGATCGGCCACGTACGACAGATGGTGCGCGTCGGACGCGGTGGTGAAGGGCACGCCACGGGCGGCGAGACGGGCGAGGAGCCCTTCGGCGGGGTACTGCTCCCCTGCGGGCTTGCGCCACCCGGCTGAGGAGACCTCGGTGGCCATCCCGCTCGACGCTGCGGCATCCGCGATCCGCTCCCACCACTCCTTCGGGTACTCAGGCCGGCGGCCGGCGGCCTTGATCACGTCGGGATGCGCGAGGACGTCGCACGCCCCGGTGGCGGCCAGTTCGCCCAACGCGTCGGCGTACGCGTCCCAGCAGTCGTCCACCTTCCTCGCCGACCATTCCGACATGGACAACGCGTCGTCGAGGTCGTCGAAGCGCCATCCCTCGACCCAGTGGACGGAGCCGAGGAGCACGTCGAAGGGGTACTCATGCAGCAGCGCGGCCACCTGGTCCATGTGGCCGCGGTAGTAGTCCACCTCGAGACCGAGGACGACGGGGAGCCCCTGTCGTCTCGCCTCGAGCACCATCGCGACGTACTCGTCCAGGTCCGCTCCGACGTGGAACCGCCAGTACTCGGCCATGGACTCTCGAAGGCGCTCGGGGACGTCGTCGTCCTCCCAGAAGCCGCCGAGCAGCCGGTCGGCCTGGACGAAGCGGAACAGGTGCTCGGTCAGTGCGATCTCCTCCACGCCGGCCGCGTTCGCCCGCTCGCAGTACGCCGCGACCTGCTCGAGCACGAGGGGCGCGTCACGTCGTGTGTGCGGCCACAGGTGGAGGTGATAGTCGAGCACCGGCACATTCCACCAGCATTTCGGCCGTGCCGCGGCCGGATCAGCTCCACATCGTGGCGCCCAGCCGCAGGAGTCCCTCCATGTCGACGATGTCGGCGTCGAAGAACGGGACCGAAGCGAGCACCTCGGGTCTCGTGGCAAGCTCGGCCTGCTGCTCGGCCTCGCGTCGGGCGACCACGCCGAAGTTCAAGAAGCTCTCCGCGACCTCTTGGAGGACACGAGCCGTCAGGCTCGGGTCGGTCCCGAGCGATCCGGCGAGGCGGTCGGCGACAGAACCTGCGCCGTCGCGCAGCTGCTCGGCGAGCGACCCCGCGTCACGGTCCCGAAAGTACGTCGGGAGAACCTTGTTCAAGACGATGGCCCCGAGGGGCAGCTTGCGCGCGACGAGCGCACGGGCGAAGTACTCGGCCTCCCGCACCGGCGTCGCCTCCAGGGTGGACACCACGAGGAACGTCGTGCGCCAGTCCGACAGCAGCCGCGTCACCGCCTCCGCGCGCTCGACGAACCCCGCGTACATCGACTGGAACAGGATGAAGAACTCGGCGATGTCGGCGAGGAAGTCGGTGCCGAGGATGCGGTCGGCCACTTGGTAGAAGGGCCGGGACGCAAGGTTCATCACCCGAGATCGGTAGGAGGCGGTGAGCCAGCGCAGCAGCCGGCTCGAGAAGAAGTCGGACATTCGCGCCGGAGCGTCGAGGAAGTCGATGGCGTTACGGGTCGGCGGGGTGTCCACCACGATCAGGTCGTACTTTCCCTGCGCGTGCAGCTCGTACAGGCGCTCCATCGCGATGTAGTCGTGGCTCTGGACAAAGCGTCCCGAGATGTTGCGGTAGAGAGGGTTGGCCAGGATCTTGTCCCGGGTCCGCGCGTCGGGCGCGTGCCGGCGTACGAGCGCGTCCCAGCTCTCCTTCGTGTCGAGCATGGCCGCCCACAGCTCACCCCGGGGCGAGTTGCCGGTGGCGTCCCGGAACACCTCGTCGGGGATCCGCCGCTCGGAGTTGCCCAGCCCGTGGCCACGGCCGTTCGAGGTCAGGCCGAGTGCATCGGCAAGCCTGCGAGCGGGGTCGATCGTGAGCACGAGCACACGATCACCGTGGTGGTACGCAGCCATCGCTGCGGTCGCCGCCGCCGTCGTGGTCTTGCCCACCCCTCCCGGACCGCACGCGATGACGATCTCCTTGGAGGCCACGAGCCCGTCGAGCGTGCCCTCCTTCGGGCGTCCGGGGGGCGCCGGGTCGTCGGGCTGCGGACCCGGTTCGCCCACCAGAGCCTGGCTGCGGTCGGCCCTTCGCGAACGTTTAGGGCGCGCGGAACGTGCAGGGCGCGGGCGGGGCGAGGGGTTCGGGCGGGGCGGAGGGTTCGGGCGGGGCGAGGGGTTCGGGCGGGGCGGAGGGTTCGGGCGACTTGGCGTCACAGTCCCAGCTCCTCTCCAAGGGCCGCTGCGACCTGGCGCATCGAGCGCAATCCGTGGGCGCGCGAGAAAAGATAGGGCACGTAGAGCACCGGTGGCGTCATGGCGCCAGCCGATTCCGCGTCGGACACGAGCCCCTCGCGCAGACGCTGCAAGTGGCCTGCGCGGGTCCGCCGCATCGTGACCGCGAGGCGGGCGCCCTCGAGCAAGGGTCCCGAGTCGCCGCCGAGCAGCTTGGAGAGCTCCTCGGCGTGCGCGTAGACGTCGTCGAAGACCTCCTCTTCATGGAGACCGAAGAGCTCGGGGAGCACTCGGTTCACGACGACGGCAGAGAGCTCGACCGTCGTCTCCGCGCGGACGCGACCGGCAAGCTCCAGCGTTTCGTTGACCGGCATCTCCTCGGGCGTCGTGACGGCGACGAGCCCGGTACGCCGTGGGTCGGAGAGGATCTCGAGCATCCAATCGGTCTGCGAACGGATGAGCCCGACCTTGACCAGGTCGTTGATGGCCTGCGGCGCCGCAAGCTGGCTCACGATGTGACCGGTCGCGGCGGCGTCGACGACGACGAGGTCGTAATTGCGCTCCCGCACCTCGTAGCAGAGCTTTCCCACCGTGAGGATCTCGCGCACCCCCGGTGCTGCCGCGGCCACGAAGTCGAGCGCCCTGGCGAGCGGTCCGAGCCGCGTCGCCACGGGGATCCGAAGCTGGAGCTTCAAGTACTCGCGCAGCGACGCCTCGGTGTCCATCGACATGACGACTACGCCGGGTTCGACCTCACGCCCCGCGAAGTCGGTGGGCGCAGCCTCGAAGAGCGCAGCGAGATCGCCTTTGGCGTCCACCTCGCACGCGAGCACGTGCTTGCCTCGGCCCGCGGCGAGCTGGGCGAGCGCGGCGGCGACGGTCGTCTTGCCCGTGCCACCCTTTCCCGTGACGAAGAGCAGCCGGCGGTCCAGCAAGGGCAGCGGCCGAGCGTCAGCCACGGGATCGGGTCCTTCGCGCGTCGCCCTACGGCGCGCCGAACCCTACGCGGCGCTCTGGCGTCGGAGCGCCGACCTCCACGTAGGCGACCTTGGCGACCGGGACGCCCACGCGCCGGCCGCGCCGGTCCGTGAGCCACAGCACGGCGTCATCGGCGAGCGCCGCCTCGATCTCCCTCAGCAGCTTCTCTCGGTCCACGTCTTCGCTGAGCTCGACCTCGAGCTCCTTCGCGGTCTGGACGATCCCGA
>JAJZVL010000071.1 GCA_021845725.1 Actinomycetes bacterium
GCGCCCCCGGCAGGTGGGGCGAGAGACCCTGGCCCGCGAGCTCGAAGGCCCCGTGCGAGGTGAGTGTGGTTGCCACCGTCGCCGGCGTGCCCGGGATCACCACCGAGAGGAAAGGACGGCGCCGGTGTGCGTGGTGAGGATGGAGCCGAGGATCGCCGTGCCCATGACCCCGCCGAGCCGGGTCGACGTCGACTGCACGCCGCTTGCGCTGCCCGCGTCCGTGACCGGGGCATTCCCCGCGATGATCTCGGAGCTCGGCGTGATCATGCACCCGAGCCCCGCACCGACCACGACGAACGCGGACCACAGCGAGCTGTAGGTGGAGCCCTCGTGGAGCGCGGTGAGCCAGACGGGGCCTGCCCCGATGAGCGCGAGGCCGAGGAAGATCGTGAGGCGCGCTCCGATGCGCTCGGCCAGCAGATCGCCGAGCGGGGCGGACGCGACGAGGGTGGCCGTCAGTGGGAGCAGGCGGGCGCCGACTGGGACCGCGCTGTAGCCGTGGACGTTCTCGAGACAGAGGGTGAGGAAGAAGAGGATGCCGAAGAGCGACAGGAAGCCGATCACGACGAGATCACGACGACCAGCGTGCCGATGCGGAGCGAGCGGTTGGCGAACAGGCGCATGGGCGGGAGCGGCGGCGCGACACGCTGCTCGACGAGGACAAACGCCCCGAGCGCGGCGACGCTTCCGATGAGGAAGGCGAACGTCTCGCCGCTCGCCCAGCTCCACGTCTGGACGTCGATGAGGCCGAAGACGAGCCCGAAGAGGCCCGTGCGGAAGAGCGCGACGCCAGGGAGGTCGAACCTGGCGGGGCGCTCGTCCAGGCTCTCGACGAACACGAGGAGCCTGATCGCCAGGGCGATCGCCGCGACGGGGACGTTCAGGTAGAAGACGGACTCCCAGCTCACGTTCTGGACGAGGACTCCCCCTACGATCGGGTCGGCGGCGACCGAGACACCGAACCCGCCTCCCCGGATGTCGATCGCCATGTTCAGCTTCCCCTGCGGGAACGTCGCCCGCAGGATTCCCAGGGTGTTCGCCATGAGCAGCGAGCCGAACGCTCCTTGCAGAGCGCGGAACGCGATTACGCCGCCGGTGGTGCCGACGTTCCACGCGGCAAGCGACGACATGGCGCACCCGACGACGCCGGTGAGGAACATCTTGCGCCGGCCGAAGCGGTTCGGTGAGTGGCAATTCTCCACGGCTGCGGGACGGTCGTGGTCGGGATGCGGTTCCCATGGTCGCCAGAGAGCCAGCGGCCTCGAGTGGGTGCTACGCAAGCACGTCGCCCGGTTCGCTGCGGAACGGATCCACGACGACGATGCCACCGAGGTCTTGGCCGTGCCGGAGGTCTTCGCTGAGAAGGTGTTCGCAGTCGGCCCGCTTCGCCGCCGCCACGATCAGCGCGTCCCAGAACGAGAGGCGGTGGATGTCCTGTGCGGCCCACGCCTGCTCGAGGGTCGATCCGTCGAGCGGCATCGGGCGCCACTGGGAGAGGTCCCGGACGTCGCGACGGGCGTCATCGATGGGCAGCCCGGGCACGAGCTTGCGCGTCACCGTCACGTAGTACTCGTGGAGCACCTGGGCACTCACCGCCCGGCGCGCGTCTCCCAGAGTGCCTGCACCCACCTTCGACGCGAGCTCACCTCACGGTCTCGTCGTCGAGCGTGATCGTGACGTTCCGTCGAGGCACGGGCGCAGAGTGGCACGGATCTCGTGTTCAACGATCCTCACGACGTCGCGGTCGCACGATGACGAGGCGCTGCCCAGGGAGAGCCGAGTGGGGCTACGTGGACTTGAACCACGGACCTCAGCATTATCAGTGCTGCGCTCTAACCAACTGAGCTATAGCCCCCGAACCGTGACAGCTTACCCAGCCCTCGCTGCTCGAGCCTCGGGACCGGCCGTCAGGTGGGCGGGCCGATCCCCAGCCGCTGCGCCATGCCGACCCGCCTCGCGGCGAGGAGGCCGCCCATCGCCCCGGCGCCCATCACGCAGATCTGCACCCGCGCCAGGCTGAACGCCGTCGTCACAGGGTCTCTGCGGCCGGTGTCGGAGCCGTTTCCTATGCTCCCATCGTGGTGCCGCGTTGGAGGCTGAACCGAGCCGGGATCCTGAACGTCTACCAGTACGGAGACGAGGTCCTCGAGTTCTCCGGGGGCCGCCTCCTGCTGCGAGGGGTGAACGGCTCGGGCAAGTCCACCGCGATGAACATGCTGCTCCCCTTCCTCTTCGACGCCGACACCCGCCGCATCGACGCGGCCGGCGACCAGCAGGGGGTCCTGCGCTCCTGGATGCTCTCGGGGCGTGAGGACCCGCAGCCCGTGGGCTACCTCTGGATCGAGGTCGCCCGGGGCGACGAGCACCTGGTGTGCGGCTGCGGCATCAGGGCGAACCGCGCTGCCGACACGGTCTCGACCTGGTGGTTCGTCACCTCCAGAAGACCCGGCGTCGACCTCGACCTGGTCGAGAACCGCCATCCTCTGAGCGCCGACGCGTTGCGCGCCACGCTGGCACCGGACCCCGTCTTCCGCCACGACCAGCGTGCCGCGTACCGGGCGGAGGTGCGCCAGCGCCTCTTCGGCGGCGCGGACATCGACCAGCACGTCCGCCTCCTCCACGTGGTGCGCAATCCTCGGGTGGGCGACCGGATCGACCTGGACCTCGCCCAGTACCTGGTCGAGGCCCTCCCGCAGCTGTCCGACGAGGCGCTCGACGACGCCGCGCAGCCGCTCGACGACCTCGAGCAGCACCGTCAGAACGTGGAGTCGCTCGAACGGACCCATGCGACGCTGCGGGCGCTCCTCGCCGTCTACGGCACCTACGCGCGCGCGGAGCTGCACCGGCGCGCGGGCGCGGCTGGCGGCCTGGTTGCCGCGGCTCGGGCCGCGGAGCGCGAGCTCGTGGACGCGGGCCGTGCGGCCGCCGACGCCGAGTCCCGGCTCGCCGATGCGGCGGCGAGGGTGCGCGCGCTCGAGGGCGAGGAGCGCCGGGTGCGAGAGGAGCTCGACGCCCTGCGCCGATCGCCTGCGTACCAGGATGCCGGGAAGCTGGCGGACCTGCGCGCCCTGGTCGTGTCGCTCTCCGGCGCGATCGACCGTGCGGCCGACCACCTCGCCCGGCAGTCTGCCGCGAGCGCCCGGGTGCGCGGGCGCCTCGCCTCGGCGGGCCAGAGCGCCCACGACGACCAGGCCGCGCTCGCCGCCGTGCTGGCCGAGCTCGCCGGCTCCGTGGCGGGCGTGGGAGCGCTCGCTCAGCTCCCCGACGTGCCCCAGGTCGTCGTGGCCGCGCTCCCGGACGTGGGCACGGGCACGGGCGCGCCGGCCTCGTCGACGCCGCCGGTAGGCCCCGCAGGAGAGCTCGACTCCGAGCAGGTGCTCCGGGCGCTCGCCGGTGTCCGTGAGGCCGTCCAGCGCCGCAGCGGCGACGTGGACGACATGCGCAGAGCCCTTGGGGCCGTGGACGCGGCCGCCACGCGGCTCGACGACGCGCGCCGGGCGTGGGAGAGCGCCGAGGAGGAGAGGGTCGCGCTCGAGGAGGCCGCGGCAGCGGCGCGGCGTGGGGCCGACGCGGCCGTCCGAGCGTGGCGTGACGCCCTTGCGGGGTGGGCGGAGCGCGTGCAGGCCCACCGCCGCGCGGCCGGCATGCGCGAGGCGGCGTGGCCGAGCCTCGAGACCGAGCTCAACTCGCGGCGCGACGAGGTGTCCGCCGCGCTGCGGGGGATCGCCGACGACACCCTCTCGGTCGACGTCGCTGGGCGGGCGGCGCTCGAGGCCCGCCGGAAGAACGAGCAGGGGACGCTCGACGACCTCGTCGCGTCGCTCGACGCGCTCGAGCGTCAGAGCGTGCCACCACCTCCCGTGTCCCCCTGGCAGCGTGCCGACCGCGGGACGGTGCTCGCCGAGGTCGTCGACTTCCAAGAGGCCCTCGGCGCGGCGGAACGTGCCGGGCTGGAGGGGGCGATGGAGGCGTCGGGCCTCCTCGCGGCGGAGCTCACCGAGGACGGCGCGCTCGTGCTCCCCGACGGCGGGCTCGTGGTTCGGCCCGGGCCACCGGTGAGCGCCCCACTGAGCCGCCTGCTGCGTGTGGACGTGCCCGGTGACCTCGGCTCCGTCCAGCCGGCCGCGGTCGAGCGCCTGCTCGACTCCATCTCGACGGCCCTTCCCGCACCGGTCCCGGGCTCTGTGGCATCGGCCGCGGTTGCCGTGGACGGGAGCTTCCGAATCGGTCCCCTCTACGGCCGCCATCGCAAGGGTGTGGCCGAGCACATCGGGAGCGCGGCGCGCCGAGCCGCGCTCGAGCGCCGCCGTGCAGAGGCCCGGCGTGCGCGGGACGACGCGGCAGCACAGCTCGAGGCGACCGAGCGGCTCCTCCAGGCGACCGACTCGCGCATCGGCGAGGCGACGGCGCTGCGCGCTGCGCTCCCGTCGAGCGAGCCCGTCATGCTTGCGTCCGTCCGCGTGGAACAGGCGGACGCCGAGTGCGAGCGCGCCGAGGCGCGTGCGGCCGAGCGCCTGGCGTCGTTGCGTCGCGCCGACGACATCCATGCCGGGGCCGTCGACAAGAGCCGCCAGGTGGCGGCCAATCTCCGGCTGCCACCGACAGCGGACGCGTTGCGCACGGTCGAATCGACGCTGCGCGACGCGCTCGGGGCGTCCACGCGAGCCGAGGACCGCTGCCGGGCACTGGTACGGAGCGTCGCAGCGTGGGGCCGCGCGGCAGAAGACTGGGCTCGCGCCGTCGAGGACGAACGCCACGCCCGCGCCGCGCACGCCGACGCCGTGGCGCGCTACGAGCCCGCGGCTGCGAGGCTCGCGACCTTGGAGGACACCGTCGGCGCAGCAGCCGAAGAGGTGGTCGCCGCCGTCGAGACGTGCGAGGCCGAGCTCCGGCGGGTCGCGGGCGAGCTCGCACCGGCCCGCCAGTCCCAGCTCGACCGCAGAGGCGAGGTTGCTTCGGCCAAGGCGCACGCCGTCGAGTGCGAGCGGCGCCGGAGCGCAGCGGACAGCGCCGCAGTTGCTGCGCTCCCCGGGCTCCGGCGTGCCCTCGGTGTCCCCGGTCTGCTCGACGCGGCGCTCGTGGGCGACGAGCGCGAGGGGGCCGGCTTCTCGCCGACCGCCGCCGCTGGTCCAGCCGGGCGCGTCCCTGGCGCCGCTGCTCCCGCCGGCCTCAGCCCTGTCCCCGAGACCCCCCGGGGCGTCGCCTCGCTGGTCCAGCAGATCGAATCCCTCGTCCCTCGGCCGGAACGAATGGACGCCGGCGCCGAGGGCGTCCGCCAGTCCCTCCGCCAGCGACGGGCAGACCTCGGTGCGGGCTGGGACGCGGAGGATCGCCAGGCAGACGAGTTGGTCCCCGTGGCGGTCGAGGTCAACGGCCCGCAGGGACGTATGCCGCTCGCACAGGCGGCCGTCGTCGTGGGCGGCCGCCTCTCGGAGCTCCGATCGCTGCTGTCCCGCGAGCAGGACGACGCGTTGCGCAACCTGCTCCAGGGGCTGGTCGCCAAGGAAGTCGCCGAGAAGATGCAGGCGGCGAGCGAGCTCGTGGCGCGCATGAACCACAGGCTCGGCACCGTGTCGACCGCACACGGGATCGGGGTGAGGCTGCGCTGGCGCAGGCGGGAGGGGCTCGAGCCCAGGCTCGACGCCATGATCGGGCTGCTCGCCAAGCCCCCTGACCTTCGCACCCCCGATGAGGACGCAGAGCTGCGGGCGGCGATCTCCGGCCGCCTCGACGAGGCGCGTCGGGACCAGCCCGAGTCTCCGTACCGGGAGCTGATCGCCCGGGTGCTCGACTACCGCGCCTGGCACGAGCTGCGGGTGATCCTGCAGAGACCGGGGCGTCCCGAGGAGCGCCTCTCCCGGCGCAGCGCGCTGTCGGAGGGAGAGAAGAAGATCGTCTCCTATCTCCCGCTCTTCGCAGCCGTCGCCGCCTCGTGCGACTCGATCGCCGAGCACGACCCCGGAGCGCCGCGCTTCGTGCTGCTCGACGACGCGTTCGCCAAGGTCTCCGAGGACAATCACGCGAAGCTCTTCGGCCTCCTCGTCGAGCTGGACCTGGACTTCATCGCGACGAGCGAACGACTGTGGGGGACGCACGCGACCGTCCCGGAGCTCTCGATCACCGAGGTCGTGCGCGACGCCGACATGGGGGTCATCGCGCTCGAGCACAGCCGCTGGAACGGGCGGGCACTCGTGGAGAGGTCGTGAGCAGTCCCATGGGCGAGGCAGGCGCTGCCGACGCCCAGGCACGCCTCCTCTTCCGCTACGTGACCGGGGAGGAGTGGCAGGAGTACCGCGCGATCATGGCGGTGTTCGCGGGCACCTTCTTCTCGGAGTTCACCCCCGAGGAGGTGGTGGCGCAGCTCGATGCGGTCGGAACGCCGCTCGACGCGGCCGTGGTCTCCGACCGGCTCGAGAGCCTGCGGCGGTGGGGCAACCTCACCGTCTCCTCGGCGACGGGCACGCCCACGAGCCTCGCCGACTACTACCGCCGCCGCAATCGCTACCTGATCACCCAGGCAGGCCAGGAGGTGCACGACGCGGTCGAGCGGATCCTCGCACGAGCCGACGAGGTGCACGACATCTCGACCGGCCGCCTGCGAGCGCTCCTCCACGCTCTCGAGACGCTGGACGCGACGGACGTCGCGACCGCCGACTCCGAGCGGCTCGCCGACCTCGTTCGCGCCGTCTTCGACCCTCACGAGGCCTTCACCGCCGAGATCACCCAGTTCTTCGCCGCCGTCAACCAGTGGCAGAACCGGTTCGACCTCACCCCCGAGGAGCTCAGCTTCTTCGCACAGGTGCTCGTCGGCTACGTCTCCGAGCGCCTCGACGAGATCGAGCGGATGTCGAGACCGCTCGGGCTGGTGCTGAGCCGCCTGGCCGACCGCGTGCCCGTCATCGTCGAGCGAGCGAGCCGAGGGCTCGCCGGGCGGGTGGAGGCCGCCGGGCTCGACGACACGGTCAGCGTGACGCGTCAGGCGGGTTCGACGGTCGCCGACTGGGAGCACCTCTCGGCGTGGTTCGTGGGGAAGCCGGGCCGGCCGTCCCGCATGGAGCGGCTGTTCGGCGACGCAGTGGCCGCGGTGCGCTCGCTCACCTTGAACCTGATCCGGCTCTCGCGCATCGGGGCGGGGGCGTCCTCGCGCCGCGCCGACTTCCTGCAGCTCGCGCGGGCGATGGCGACGTCCGACACCGAAGGTGCCGTGCGCATGGCCACCGCCGCCTTCGGGCTCCATGCGGCCTGCCACTACGGCGCCCCCGCAGGGGATGCCTTCGATCCTGTGAGCCCGTCGACGTCGTGGTGGGCGGGACCGGTCGCGCAGGTGCCCGTGTCCCTACGGGCGCGCGGCGACACGACGAGCCGCGGCCGGACGAGCCCTCTCCCCGATCGCTCCGAAGAGCTGCGCGTGCTGCGTCGCCGCCGCGAGCTCGAGCGCGCGTCGCTGCACAGCGCCGAGGCCGAGCTGCTCGCGCTCGGGTCGCTCGATGGGGCACGCCTGTCGGCCGGCGCGTTCGCGCGCCTCGAGCAGCTCGCCGGCAGGGCGTTGGCGCGCCTGCCCGTTCGCACCGCCGCCCCGCCCACTGCCGGGAATGGCAGTGCCGCAGCGGATGGGAGCACGGCCGCGAGCGGTTCCGCGCAGGTGGTCGACGGCGACATCGTCTGCACCGTCGAACGATCGCCGGGGGCGACGACGACGGTCTCGTGGGAGGAAGGGGAGCTCTGCTTTCTCGGGCTCCGCATCTCGGTGCAGTCCGTCCGAGCCGGCATGACACTGCGCGCCACTCGACCCGAGGGAGTGCCGGCCCATGGCCGCTGACCCGCAGGCAGCAGTCGAGCGCAGAGCTGCGGCACGGCACCTCCTCCTCCACCCTCTCACGTGCAAGGAGCACGACCCCGACACCTTCCGGCTCATCCGGCGCCACGAAGCAGTGCTCGGCCACTGGTTCGCCCAGCGTCTGGGCTATCGCCTGCAGGTGACCGCCGACACGGCGCGGCTCTCCAAGGCCACGTACGTGCCCGAGCGCCGCCCGCTGCGGACGTCGACGGGCCGGCCGTTGCACCAGCTCGAGCTCGTGACCCTCGTCCTCGTCCTCGGCGCGACCATCGCGGGGCCGCCGGTCGTCAGCCTTCGAGATCTCGTGGACCTCGTGCGCTCCGTGGCAGCCGAGGCCGAGGTCTCGCTGCCGGCGGACGCGACGGGTCGCCGAGCCTTCGTGACGTCCCTGCGCTGGATGATCGACCAGGGGCTGGCGTCCGAGCTTCACGCCCGCGTCGACGCCTATGTGGAAGACGAGGACGCCGACGCGGTGCTGCAACTCGTGCCCGACCGGATCGCGATGCTCCCGCTGCCGGCCATGAGCGCGTTCGGCGACGCCGAGGAGCTCTGCGCGCGACCGGCGCGCCAGGATGCGTTGCGCCAATGGCTGCGCTCGCGTCTCGTGGAGGACCCCGTTCTCTACCGGGACGACCTGACCGAGGACGAGTGGGGCGAGTTGCGGCGGAGGATCGGTGAGGAGGAGCGCTATCTCGAGGAGATGTTCGGCCTCCTCCTCGAGGTCCGCAGCGAGGGGGTCGCCGCGATCGATCCCGCAGGAAGCCTCTCGGGTCGAGCGTTCCCTGCCGGCGGCACCGTCGGCCATGCGGCGCTCCTGCTCATCGAGGCCCTCCGGGGGGCCTCCCCTTGCGGCCCCGCGACGGCGCCCCTGCACGAGCAGTGGTGGACGCTGGAGGAGATCGCTGCGCAGCTCCAGCCGCTGTGCGTCGCGCACGCCACTCGGTGGGCCAACGACCTCGTCCAGAGCCCTGATCGACTGGCTCGGGCCGTCGTCGACCTCCTCCTCGACGTCCGCCTCGCTGAAGAGCGAGGGGGCGGGCCGCCAGGTGCGCCGGGCGGGCTGCAGCGTGCGCCGGGAGCCTCGATGGTGCGGCTCCTTCCTGCAGCAGGGCGCTTCAGCGTCGGCGGGAGGGAGGCTCCGGGCGCCGATGGCGAAGCATGGGGACCCGATCACGAAGGGTCGCTCTCTGGTACCCGCTCCGATGGGCCCCGCCAGGACGCACTCTGGTGAACCACTCGATGCACAGAGCGCCCCCCTCGTCGTCGCCGGCGGCGCCCCCCTCGCTCCTCGACCCGCACCTCGCCCCCGTGTGGGAGGCG
The DNA here is from genome assembly GCA_021845725.1 of Actinomycetes bacterium. GTDB lineage: Bacteria > Actinomycetota > Acidimicrobiia > Acidimicrobiales > RAAP-2 > JAJYVT01. The sequence goes on from JAJZVL010000071.1 coordinate 9,158, forward strand.
GTCCGTGCTCGGCTGGAGCGGCGCGGCATCGACGACCGCGGCCGGGTCCGGCTGCCGTCGCTCGACGCGCGCGCCCGGTTCCTCCTGGGGGCGCTGGTCGGCGGGCGAGCCGGAGCCACGGTGGACCTCGGGGTGCTCGAGCGAGCGCTGTGCGCGCTCGGGCTCGCCAAGTCGCTCCCCGCGGCCCTTGCGGTGCTCGGCCATCCCGTCTCCGACGCGCCCGCCGAGCGCCGAGCCAGGCGGTCGCTTGCCCGCGAAGCCAGAGAGGCGGCGCGCGTCGAGGTGGCGTCGTGGCCCGAGGACTGGGCCGCCGAGTGGGCAGAGGACGTCGCGCGCTCGGGGCTGCTGGCGGGGCTGGACCCCGGCGGCGCCCGCGAACTTCTCCACCAGGTGCGCATGGTGCTCGACCACCTCGGAGAGGCGGGGACGTCGACACGGACGCGCAGCCGGACCGAGGTGGCGGCAGCGGCGCTCGGCTCGGCGCACGCGCTCGATCGCGGGACGCGTGCGGGGGCGGCCGTCACGAGGGCGCTTGCCTTGCGCCACGCTCTGGAGGGCCATGCGCTGCGCGGACCGGGCGCCGACGGGGACGGCCAGGGCGGCAGGGGAGACGGGGGCGCCGACCCGAGCCCAGACCCCAGAGCGGTCTGGGCTCTTGCAGGGGCGCAGCCCGACCTCGTCTCCGCGACGGTGCTGTGCTGGAACCTTCGCCCGAGCCCGGACAGCAGGCTGCGGGCGCTCCTCGCCGAGGCGTCACGGGCCGGGGTTCCCCTCCACCTCACGCAGTACGCGCTGCGCCTCCACCCCGTCGTGCTCCCTGCCGCCGCTGACGTGCTGGCGGTGGAGAACCCGAGAGTCGTCGAGGCGGCTGCTGAAGCGCGCAGCCCGCTCTCGGTCGTCGCGCTCAATGGGAATCCCTCCGCTGCGGCGAGGCTCCTCGTCGACCAGCTGCTCGGGTGCGGCGCGCGCGTCCGCTATCACGGCGACTTCGACTCGGCGGGCATCGCGATCTGCGGTCGCATGCACGCGCTCGGCCTGGTGCCGTGGCGCATGGACGTGGAGGATTATCTCCGCGCAATCGACAGGGCAGAGCGAACGGGGACGCCCCTGCCGATCGAACGCCGACCGTCGCCCATCACCCCGTGGTCGCCCGCCCTTCGAGAGGCCTTCGACCTCCACCGCAAGGTGGTGCACGAAGAGCTCCTCCTCGACGAGCTGCTCCGTCCGCCGAGCGCCTGAGCGGAGAGCGGAGGCGGCCGGGTCGTCAGGTGGCGCGGCGGTACGCCGGGTCAGGTGGCGCGGCGGTACGCGCGGACAGCAAGAGGAACGAACACCGCGACGATCCCCGCCAGCCATGCTGCGCCCTGCCAGGCATGGAGAGCGAGCGGACCCCCGAGCGCCAACGACCGCATCTCGTCGATCACGATGGTGACCGGCTGGTTCTTCGCGAACGCCTGCAGCCAGCCAGGCATCTTCTGGACGGGCACGAAGGCGTTGCTCACGAAGGTGAGCGGGAAGAGCCAGACGAGCCCGAAGGAGCTCACCGATTCCTCGTCTTTCACGGCCAGGCCTACGTAGGCGCTCACGGTGCAGATCGTGAGGCCAAGGGCCACGCCGAGCGCCAGCATCAGCACTGCCGGAAGGGCACCGTTGTGGAACCGGAAGCCGACCGCGTACCGTTCCTAAACCGAACTTACGGCCCATGAAACCACCGAACCCGCCTCCGACCAGGGGGTTCCCGTTCTGAGGCGCTGTTCGTTCTGTCTACGACCCCCCGATCCTCGTGGGGATCGAAACGCCGACGAGCGCGAATGCCCGGCGTTGGAGCGCCGTGGGCAGCGCGAGCTTGTCGATGCGTACCCCGCCGGCGAACACGACGGTGTTGCGGGTCAAGGTGGCGAGGTGGTTGAGCAAGCTCGACAGGTCGTGGAGCGTCTCGCCGTCTGCGTCGACCTTGGTGGCGTCGTGGTGCTTCGCCTGCGACGAGCGCAGCGCGGGGGCGACGGGGTCGGCGCGGGTGGGGGTCTCCTCGTCGGTGAAGCACAGCGGCGCGAGCGCCTTGCGCACGTGCCAGAGGAGGTAGGCGGCGAGCATGCACACGAAGACGTGGGCCCGGACCCGGTCCTCGGTGTAGTGGTAGATGGGACGCAGGTCGAGATCGATGGCCTTCATGTTGCGAAAGTCCCGCTCGACGACGCTCAAGCCCTTGTAGGCGCTCACCGCGCCTCGGGCGTCGAGACGCTCTTGGTCGACGTTCGTGCGGATGACGTAGACCCCGTCGAGCGCTGCCTCGGCGGCGATCTGGTCTTGGCGGCGAGAGAACGACACGGCGTCCTCTTCGATCACGATCTCGAAGTGCTTGGCCATCTTGTAGCGGTTGGCGACCTTGCCGACGCGCAGCGCGATGGCGTCTTTGCCCCGCAGGGGACGGCGCTCGCGCTCAACGGCTGCAGCGATCTTTGCGAGCTCTTTTTCGGTCGCACGGAGCAGCTCCTCGCGCTTTTGCGCCCGCTCGGCGCGAAGAGCCGGGTTGCGGCAGGCGATGAGACGCTCGTCTGGGTAGTCGGGGTGGGTGATCTCGCAGAGGTTCTGTTCGTCGAACAAGGAGAGCTGGATGGCGCCCTGCTCGGCGAGCGCACGGATCTGGGGTGCCCGAAGGCACGTGATCCACGAGACGCCGCCCACGCTGCGCAGCGCCTCGATGCGCGCCGAGGTGATCATGCCGCGGTCACCGACCAAGACGACCTCCTCGAGCCTGAAACGGGTGCGCACCACCTCGAGCGCCGAGACGAAGGCGGTCGGGTCCGCGGTGTTGCCCGCGAACACCTCGATCGCGATCGGACGACCCTCGGCGTCGGTCATGAGGCCGTACTCGATCTGGGCCTTTCCCGACTTGTGGTCCCTCGAGTAGCCACGCGCCGCCAGCGGGCAGTGGGTCCCCTCCATCCACGAGCTCGACAGGTCGTAGAGCACCAAGGAGCCCTCCGACAGATGGCGGCGGGCAAGGGCCGCCTCGATGGCGTCTTGGCGGGAGACGAGCCAGTCCATCGCGCCGTACACCTCGTCGGTGCCCGCTGCGGCGGGGACGAGGTCGGCACCAAGGGTCGTGTCGGCCCACCACCTCGTCGTTGCGAGCTTCGACGCCGGCTTGGCGCAGCGGGCGATGACGAGGGAGACCACGAGGTCCCGCTCGGCGCAGGCCGGGCCGAGCAGCTTTGGAAGGCCGAGCTGCTCGGCCATCGCCCAGAGCAATGCGACGTGGCCGTGGGGAAGGGAGCGTTCGATGTCGAACCCCTCGCCAGCGACGACATGGGACTTGCCGGCGAGCGATTCACGGATGAGCTGGATCGTCTCTTGGGGCAGGTGCGACAGGTTGGCGAGCGTCTCGTTCTTGACCTTGCCGCCCTCGCGATAGGAGCGCCGCAGCAAGTGGGTCTCGTAGACCTTGTCCTTGTGCTGACGACGCGTGGTCGCCACGTGCATCGCACCGGCTCGCCTGGTCACCTACCAATCATTGCACACCCCCGTGGCGATGTCACGCATACTCGTGTCTACATCATATAGCCTGGAACAGCCCATCCTTCCTGCTCAGGGTGAGAAAGCGAGCCTCGAAGAGCCGTAAGTTCGGCCTAAACACTCAGCGGAACTGAGTCCCGCCTTGCGGGTGGCTCCGAACGGTCTTGAGCCACCCGGTCCACCGGGATAGTCCGTACAGCCGTTCGGGTCTTGCGCCGCTGGTGCGGCTGCCCTCTG
>JAJZVL010000013.1 GCA_021845725.1 Actinomycetes bacterium
GCGTCTCGCCCTGGCGCTGGTACGACGAGCCGATCGTCGGGCCGTAGAGGATGTCGGGCGGCTCGAGCATCCGCTCGAAGGTGAGCTTGCAGACCGTCTGGCCGTGCTCGATGACGAACGGCACGTCATGGGCGCGTACCTCGAGCGCCGCACGCGACCCGTGGAACCCGCCGGCCGGATCGAACCCGAAGCCCGGGTCGAAGAAGCCCGCGTAGTGGGTGCGCAGCTCGCCGCTCGTCGGGTCGTACGCGGTCATCTCCGCGGCGAGGTCCGGGGGTACCGAGACGGCGTCGTCGGACATGAGGAGGTAGAACTTGTTGGGGGACAGGACGAGCCGGTTCCCCCGCTCTCGCACCACGGGGTTCCAGAACGGCTCGGGGTCGAGCTCACCGGATCCGGTCAGGTCGAGCAGCGGCGCGTGTTCGCGGGCGGAGTAACCGACGCGACCCTGCGCGTCCCCGCGTAGGTCGAGACCGAGGAACAGACCGTTGGAGAGGACGAGCTCTGTGGCGGGCAGCGGGCGGTCCGCGCGGTAGAGAAGGGGCTGGCGCTCGTGCGCCTCGCGGATCTCTGTGTCGGTGAGGGTTGGCCTCCCGATCGCGAGGCGCAGCTGGTTGAGCGTGAGGTCCTCCCGTACCCGGATCGCGAACGAGAGCGGCACCACCTCGAGGTAGAGCGCGCCGTCGTAACCGTTGGTGACCTCGTCGAACCGCTCGCTGCGGTCGGTGACCACGCGCGTGAAGACGTCGATGCGGCCGGTCGAGCTCTTCGGGTTCGCCTTGCCGCGCAGCCCCTCGGGCAGGTGCAGGCGCTCCTTGAGCTCCACGAGGTAGGGGTGGCCGACCTCGAGCATGGCGCCTCGGCGGAGGTCGATCTCGTCGAGGGTGTACTCCTCGAGCTTCGCTGCCACCGAGTCGTGACCCGGGAGGAAGCTGCAGCGGATGCGGTAGGCGGTCTCACCGAGCCGGAGGTCGAGGCTCGCGGGTTGGATGTTCTCCGCGGGGATCTTGAAGCGGCCGGCATCGACGTACCCTGCCGTGACGGCGTGTTCGATCAGCTGCCCGGGGAGCACGCCGACGCCACCGCGGGGCAGCCCGGGCACGATCTGAGGTCCAGCCACCGTGGGATGATATGCGGGTCCGTACGAAGACGGCGCCTCGCCGCCTTCCACCATGGGCCAAGATGCGACCGGGAGCACGAGCCGGCGCGAGGTGAGAGGAGTGACCATGGAAGACATCACCGTGCGGAGCGCGCAGTTCGAAGAAGGCCGGCCGATCCCGGTGTCGGCCGCTCACCGGGCTGCGGGCGGGCAGAACAAGAGCCCCCAGCTCTCGTGGAGCGGCGTTCCCGAGGGGACGAAGAGCCTCGCCCTCAGCTGCTGGGACCCTGACGCCCCGACGACGGTGGGGTTCGCCCACTGGGTTCGCGTCGGGATGCCGCCGTCGCTAGCCGAGCTTGCTGAAGGCGCTGGTACGGAGCGTGGCGAGTGGCAGGACGGCCTCACCGACTGGGGCGAGCACGGCTACGGCGGCATGGCGCCGCCCGCAGGCGACCCTCCCCACCACTACCAGTTCACCGTCTACGCGCTCGACGCCGAGGCGAAGGAGCTCGGGCTCGACGAGCACACGACGTACGCGAAGCTCCGGTTCCTCGTGCGTGGCCACGTCCTTGCGTCCGGAACCCTGACCGGCACCTACGCCGTGGCCTGAGCCTCCGCGCCCCCATGGTCGCCGCAGCTCGAGGTACCCCGGGAGCAGTCGCGTCCGCCGCCGCCCCGAGCGCCGGAGCGCAGGACACGGCTCTCGTCGTCGCGCGGGGCCTCGTGAAGCGGTTCGGGCAGTTCACGGCGGTCGGCGGCATCGACTTCGAGATCGTGCCCGGCGAGTGCTTCGGCTTCCTCGGGCCCAACGGCGCCGGGAAGACGAGCACGATGCGGATGATCTCGTGCATGTCCCCGGCGTCGGGAGGCACGCTCCGGGTCCTCGGGATGGACCCGGCCACGGACGGGCCGCGGATCCGGGCGCGGCTCGGCCTCGTACCTCAGGAGGACTCCCTCGACCTCGAGCTCACCGTGCTCGACAATTTGATCCTCTACGCGCGCTACTTCGACATCCCGAAGGCGGAGGCACGTCGCCGGGCGGCCAGCCTGCTCGAGCTCGCCCAGCTCTCAGAGCGCGCTCGCGACAAGGTCGAGTCGCTCTCGGGGGGGATGAAGCGCCGGCTCACCATCGCCCGCGCGCTCGTGTCGCAGCCCGACCTGCTCATCTTGGACGAGCCGACGACCGGGCTCGACCCCCAGGCGCGCCATCTGCTCTGGGACCGCCTCTACCGGCTGAAGCAAGAGGGCGTGACCCTCTTGGTGACGACGCACTACATGGAGGAGGCGGAGCAGCTCTGCGACCGCCTGGTGATCATGGACCACGGCCGGTTCGCAGCCCACGGCACGCCGCTCGAGCTCATCGGGCGCTACTCGACCCGGGAGGTCGTCGAGCTCCGGTTCGCCACGCCCCGCGAGCAGGCCGACGCGCTCGCGCTCGGCGAGACGGCGCAGCGTATGGAGGTGCTGCCCGACCGCATCCTCCTCTACACCGCCGACGGCGACGCGGTCCTCGCCGAGGTGCACCGCCGCGGGTATGCCCCGGTGAGCGAGCTGGTGCGGCGCTCGACGCTCGAGGACGTCTTCCTCCGGCTGACCGGGCGACGCCTCGTCGACTGATGGCGCTCGCCACGAGGGCGCCGTCGGCCACGCGTGCGCCGTCGGTCACGCGTGCGCGCCCGCTGTGGGTGCGGTCGCTCGGCTACTGGGTCTTCCAGTACAAGCGCACCTGGCGCAGCTCGCTCTCGACCAGTGTGCTCGAGCCGCTGGTGTACCTCGCCGCGATGGGGATCGGTCTCGGCGCGCTCGTCGACCACCACGTCCACCACGTGGGAGGGGTGAGCTACCTCGCGTTCGTCGGGCCGGGGCTGCTCGCGTCGGCGGCGATGCAGGTCGCGGTCAGTGAGGCGACGTACCCGGTGATGGGAGCGATCAAGTGGGTGAAGACGTACCTCGCGATGCTCGCCACGCCGCTTCGTGTCGTCGACGTGCTCCGCGGGCATATGGCGTGGATCGCGCTGCGTCTCACGCTTGCGACCGGCATCTTCCTTGGGATCCTCGTGGGGTTCGGCCTCGCGCGCTCGTGGGAGGCGGCGTTCGCCCTCCCTGCGGGGGTCCTCACCGGGCTCGCCTTCTGCGCGCCCGTGGCCGCCTTCGCGGCGACCCGCGAGAACGACGTGGCGTTCTCGGTCATCTACCGCTTCGGGGTGGTGCCGCTCTTCCTCTTCTCGGGTGTCTTCTTCCCGATCACGATGCTCCCGGGGTGGCTGCAACCCGTCGCCTGGGCGACGCCCCTCTTCCACGGCGTGGCGCTGTGCCGCTCCCTCGTGCTCGGGGACGCCACGCTCGGCATCTCGGTCGTGCACGTCGCGTACCTCGTGGCGCTGGGTGCCGGAGGCTACGCGGCCGCGAGGGTCACCTACCGGCGGCGTCTCGTGCAGTGAGCACCACGCCCGCGGGAGATACGACGCGTGGTACGACCAGCGGCACTACGTTGCGCATCACGCCCGCCGCGTTGCTCGGGAGCCGTCGCGCCGTGCACATGGTCGAGCGCAACGTCTACGTCTACCGGCGCAGCTGGATCTTCCTCGTATCGGGGTTCTTCGAGCCGTTCTTCTACCTGCTGTCCATCGGGATCGGCATGAGCTCACTGGTCGGCCCCCTGCGCGTCGGCGCCGAGACCGTCGCCTATCCGGTCTTCGTCGCTCCGGGGCTGCTCGCCTCATCGGCAATGAACGGCGCCCTCTTCGACTCGACGTTCAACCTCTTCCACAAGCTGAAGTTCGCGCACACCTATGACGCCGTCCTCTCGACGCCGCTCACCGTGGCCGATGTCGTCGCGGGGGAGATGGGGTGGTCGCTCCTGCGCTCCGGCCTGTATGCGCTCTCGTTCATGTGCGCCATGGCTGCGCTCGGGGACGCCAGGACGAGCTGGGCGGCGCTGTGCTATCCCGAGGCGCTGCTCGTCGCCTTCGCCTTCTCGGCGGTCGGCATGGCGACGACGACGTACCTGCGGGGTTGGCGGGACTTCGAGATGGTGATGCTCGCCATCGTCCCCATGTTCTTGTTCTCTGCGACCTTCTACCCGCTCTCCGTCTACCCCGGCTGGCTCCAGGCGGTCGTGCGTCTCACGCCCCTCTACCAGGGGGTGGCGCTCCTGCGTGGGACCGACCTCGGCAGCTTCCAATGGGCGATGGCAGGCCACGCCGCGTACCTCGCGATCCTCGGGCTCGTCGGCCTCGCGGCCACCCGCGCCCGGCTCGGCAGGCTGCTGCTTCCCTGACCCCCCACCCACCGTGAGCGCGGCGATCAGCCCTGGGCCCCCGGGCGGCCGGAGACCTCCCCGAGCGGCTAGACCGTGGGCATGGAGCTCCGCACGGTGGGACGTTCGGGATTGCAGGTGTCCGTGCTCGGCCTTGGTGCCAATAATTTCGGTACGCGCATCGACGAGGACGCTTCGCGCGCGGTGGTCAGGGCATGCCTGGACGTCGGGGTCACCTTCTTCGACACCGCCAACTCGTACGGCGGCGGGCGATCGGAGGAGCACCTGGGCCGCGCACTCGAGGGCCATCGCGACGAGGTGGTGATCGCGACCAAGTTCAGCTCTCGTGTCGGCGATGGCCCCTACGACGCGGGCGCCTCGCGCAAGCACCTCGTGGCTGCGTGCGAGGCCAGCCTGCGGCGGCTCGGCACGGACTTCATCGACCTCTACTACCAGCACTGGCCCGACCCGAAGACCCCCGTGGAGGAGACGCTCGAGACGCTCGACGTCCTTGTGCGTGCCGGCAAGGTCCGCTACGCGGGGAGCTCGAACTTCGCCGGGTGGCAGATCGTCGAGGCAGAGCACATCGCCCGGGCGCGCGGCACGACGCGGTTGGTCGCGAGCCAGTCGGAATGGAGCCTGCTGCGCCGCGGCGTCGAGGCCGAGGTCGTCCCCGCCTGCACCGCCTACGGCGTCGCGCTGGTGCCGTACTTCCCTCTCGCGTCGGGGCTCCTCACGGGCAAGTACTCACGCGGGAAGCCACCGCCCGAGGGAACCCGGTTGGCGAGGTCGGCGGACTTCGCCAAGCTCGCGACCGGTGAGGCGTTCGATACGCTCGACCGGCTCTCCGCCGTCGCTGAGAAGAGCGGGCGGACGCTCCTCGAGCTTGCGATCGGCTGGCTCGCGGGACAGCCCGCCGTGCCGAGCGTCCTCGTCGGTGCCACCAGTCCCGAGCAGGTCCGGGCCAACGCTGCGGCTGCCGAGGTCGTGCTCAGCCCCGAGGAGCTCGCGGCCATCTCGGAGGCGACCGTCGCGCCGGCTGCGTCCTGACCCTCGCACCGCCGCTCGGCGGCTGGCGGCGCCCGGCGCCCGGCGCCGTGTTCTGGCTGTGCGACGCGCTCAGGAGTCGAAGCCGAGGCCGAGCCGGTCCAGCAGGCGAAGCCAGGCATTGCGTCGCCCGCCATGCGCATCGGCGTGCGCGATCGACAGCCGCGTCGCCTGGATGACGAGCCAGGCGAAGGGCTCCGGCGGGAAGGGGGTCGGCTTGGTGCGCACGAGCTCGAGATCGGTCAGCTCGGTGCGCCGTCCCGAGAGGAGGTCCAGCATCACGCGGGCGCCGAACCGGCTGGCGCCGACCCCCAGCCCCGTATACCCCGCCGCGTACGCCACGCGCCCGCCCGCGGCCGTGCCGAAGAACGCACAGAACCTCCCGGACGTGTCGATGGCGCCCCCCCAGCGGTGCGTGAAACGCACGCCGTCGAGCTGGGGGAACGTCTCGTAGAAGTGGCGGGCAAGGGTGTGGAACGTCGCCGGTCGCTGGTCGTACTCGGGCCGCACCTTGCGCCCGTAGTGGTAGATCGCGTCCCACCCGCCCCACAGGATCCGGTTGTCCTCGGTGAGCCGGTAGTAGTGGAACTGGTTGCCTGCATCCGAGAGCCCCTGGCGGTGGCGCCAGCCGATCGCGCCGAGCTGCTCCTCGCTCAGCGGTTCGGTGACCAGCACGTGGTCGTAGACGGGAACGATGCGCAGCCGTACGCGCTGGAGGAGGGGGCCGAACGCGTTGGTGGCGAGGGCAACCCGGTCGGCGCGGACACGGCCTGTGGCCGTCTGTAGCTCGACGCCGGGGGAGAGCAGCCCGCGGATGCGATGTCCCGTCGAGCCGCGCGACATGCCGACGACAGGCGTGTGCTCGAAGATCCGCACGCCCGCTTCGAGGCAGGCGGAGCGGATGCCCCACGCGAGGCGCGCAGGGTTGACCATCGCGCAGCCGTCGCGGTCCCAGACCCCGCCGAGGTAGGTCGGCGAGGAGACCTCCTCCAAGAGTGCCTCCCGATCGAGGAACCCAGGCGGCGGCGGACCTTCGCCGCGGAGCTCTTCGAGCTGCCAGGGTGCGGTCGCGACGCTGAGCTGCCCGGTGCGTTCCCACCCGCAGTCGACCTCGTGCTCCTTCACGAACTGCTCGATCGCGTCGAGGTTCTCCATGCCGAGCTCTTGGAGCCGGTCGAAGCTGTCAGGGAAGCGCGCACGGCCGTTCGCCTCGCCGTGGGTGAGGCTGGCTTCGCAGAAACCACCATTGCGTCCGGTCGCGGCCCAGCCTGCCCGCTCGCCCTCGACCACCACGACGCTGAGCGCAGGGTCTGCCTGCTTGGCCAAAAAGGCGGTCCACAGCCCGGTGAAGCCCGCGCCCACGACTGCGAGGTCCGCGTACACCGTGCCAGTGAGCGGGGGCTGGGGCCTGGGCGCGGCGGGGTCGTCGAGCCAGAAGCTGACCGGCTTCGCCGGCGCGATCGCGTCGTCGATGCGCAGTGTCCCGAATTGCGCCAGTCTGTTCATGCCGCCCAACCTATGCGCGCCTGAGCTGGCGGAGAAAAGCCTGCGTGGCCATGCTCGCGTCACCTACGCTCGCCTCAACGATGCCCGGCCAGCTCGAGCTCACCAACACCCATCCCGCGCTGCGGTACTGCTGGCACCCGGTTGCCCGGTCTGCCGACGTGGGCGAGCGCCCGGTCCGCGTGCTCCTGCTCGGCGAGCCCTGGGTGCTCGCCCGTCTCGGGGAAGGGGGACAGCTGGCCGCCTTCGCCGACCGCTGCCCCCACCGCTCGGCCCCCTTGTCGATCGGATCGGTCGGTGCGCACGGCAGCGACGGCGCGAGGGTGCTGCAGTGCGCGTACCACGGCTGGCGCTTCGGAGCCGGGGGCGAGTGCGTGGAGATCCCAGCCATCGGGCCTGAGGGTCGCATCCCTCCCAGGGCGCGCCTGCGGGCTGCGGCCGGCGTCGCGGAGCGCCACGGCATGGTGTTCCTCCGTCCCGACACGGCCGATGCGGGGACGGCCGGCGTGGCGCTCGAAGCGCTCGGGGAGCTGCCCGACGTCGCCGAGTCGCACGACCCCGCGTTCATGGCCGGTGACCTCCCGGTGCTGTGGGCGAGCGCATCTGCGGGCATGCTCGCCGACAATTTCTTGGACATGGCGCACTTCCCGTTCGTGCATCGGGCGACCTTCGGAGCCGGGGAGAGGCTCGTGCCGCCGATCCGGGTCGAGCGCGACGCGCAGGACACCCGCGGCCGATGGTCGTTCACCGCGGTGAGCGAGCACCTGTTCTTGAACCGGGAGGATCCCGGGGTCGCAGCCGGTCTCCGCCCGCTCGAGCAGCGCCGCCGCGTCACCTACCGTGTCCACGCGCCGTTCCACCTCGTCCTGCGTCTCGACTTCCTCGACGCCGGCGGCACGAACGTGATCGGCTTCTTCCTCCAGCCCGAGACCGGCGACCGATGCCGCATCTTCTCGACGATCTGGCGCGACGACCTCGGTCACGACCCCGGGCGTATGGCCGACGCGGTCGGCTTCGAGGTGAAGGTCATCGAGGAGGACCTTGCGGTCCAGGAGGCCTATGACGTCAGGTTCCTGGCGCTCGACCCGACGGCCGAGGTCCATACCCGGGCGGACCGGACGACGCTCGAGCTGCGCCGAATGCTCGCCGACCTGGTCGAGGCTGCGTCGGCGCACGAGATCCGAGCGCCGCAGCACACAGGGGTCGTACCGTGACCGCCGGCGTCCTCGTCGTCGAGCATCCCGTGGTGCAGCACCGCCTCGCAGCGCTGCGCGACGAGACGACCGATCCCGCCGCCTTCCGGCAGGTCGTCCACGACCTTTCCGCGCTCGTCGCGTACGCGGCGATCCAGCACCTCGACACCGAGCAGGTCGCTGTCCGCACGCCGGTAGGCGTCGCGACGTGCACGAAGATCGCAGAGACCGTGCTGCTCGTGCCGATCCTGCGCGCAGGGCTCGGGATGGTGCCCGCCATCCAAGGGCTGCTGCCCTACACCGAGGTCGCGCACGTCGGGCTCCGGCGCGACGAGGCAACCCTGCGTTCCCAGGTCTACCTCGACCGGCTTCCGCGGGACCTCACGGGTCGGCGCGTCGTGGTGTGCGACCCCATGCTCGCGACGGGAGGTTCCCTCGTGCAGGCGTGCGATCTCGTCGCATCGCGCGGCGCCGCTCACGTCCAGGCGGTCTGCCTGATCGCGTCGGTGCCGGGGATCGAGCGGTTCCGCACGTTCCATCCCGACGTGCCCGTTGCGTGCGCCGTGGTCGACCCCGGGTTGGACGAACGTGGCTTCATCGTCCCTGGGCTCGGCGATGCCGGGGATCGCTTGTTCGGCCCTCCGGACTGATTGTGACCGTGCCGTTATGCGGGTGTAATGAAACCGTAGTATGGTGAGATCAGGCCCGACGGACGAGGGGGGCCGCTCCTCCAACCCTCCGCCAGCAGGAGCGGCCCGCCGGGCCACTGAGCCGTGCGACCTCGAGGAAGGCCCTCTGCGATCCCTGCCCAGGGCGCTACCGCATCCCTGCCCAGGGCGCTACCGCTCGCCGAGCACGGAGAACGCCTCGTCCAGGCGCGTGGCGACCTCCTCGCCGTCGGCCTCGGTGAACACGAGCGGGGGCCGGATCTTGAGCACGTTCGCCGAAGGGCCCGTCGTCCCGATCAAGACGCCCAGCTGGCGCATCCGGTTCACCAGCTGGCGCGCTCGCTGCGGGTCGGGCGAGCCGTCGCTTCGCACGATGTCCACCCCGAGGACGAGACCCCAGCTGCGCACCGCGCCCGCGGCGTCGTGGCGTGCCACCACCTCGTCGAGGAGCCCCCGCAGGTGCGCCCCGGAAGCGGCTGCCCGCTCGGCAAGGCGCTCTTCCTCGACGACTCGGAGCAGGGCGAGCGCTGCGGTGCACGCAAGCGTGCTCCCACCGAAGGTGCTGAAGAACCCGGTCCTTTCGACGAAGGGGTCCACGAGCTCCGCGCGTGCGAGCACCGCGGCGACTGGAAAGCCGTTGCCCATGGGCTTGCCGAGCGTGACCATGTCGGGCTCGATCCCCGAGCTCGTGATGCCCCAGAGGCCTTCGCCAGAGCGGCCGAAGCCGATCTGGACCTCGTCGTCGACGAAGAGCCCCCCTGACCCACGCATGGCCGCCACGGCGTCGGCGAGCCACCCGCGTGCGGGACCCAGGACACCGTCGCTCGTGAAGGCGGAGTCGACGAACAGCGCTGCCGGAAGATGGCCTGCCTCGCAGAGCCCGTCGAGGACGCGGGCGGCGTCGTTCGCGCCGCCAGGCGGCGAGAGCAAGCCCACGTGCTCAGGCGCGTAGCCCTCCGGCCACTCTTCGGGCGACAGGTCGGTCGTCGCCGCCGTCACGCCGTGGTAGGCGAAGCGCGTGACCAAGAGCCCGTCGTGGCCGGTCGCCAAGCGGGCGATCCGCACTGCCACGTCGTTGGCCTCGCTGCCCGAGTTGACGAAGAGGACCCGCCCGAGGTGCCCCGGAGCGCGCTCGAGGAGCGCCTCGGCCAGCTCGACGTTCGACTCGTGCAGGTAGCGGGTGTTCGTCACCAGGCGCCGGCTCTGCGCAGCGATCGCCGCAGCGACCTTCGGGTGGCAGTGCCCGGCGACGGGCACGTTGTTGTACGCGTCGATGTAGCGGCGACCTCCGGCGTCGAAGAGGTGCACGCCCTCTGCGCGCACGAGGTGGAGGGGCTCGTCGTAGCTGAGCTCCACCGCGCCGAGCACGCGGCGGCGCGCGGCTCGGAGGTCGGCGGTGGACCGGGCGCGATAGGGGAGCGACGACCGCGACACGCCGGGGGAGCGGTGGGCGGCTTCTTCGAGGTGCACGGCGAGAGCGTCCAGGCCCTCGCCCTCGACCCGGCGCAGCAGCGCCATCGACGCATCGGGGAGCTCTTCGGCGTGAGCGTGGTGGAGGCGCCTCCAGGTCGTCACGACGACGTCGGTGGCAGCGCGTGCCATGACCAGGTCGGCCAGGACCGCGGCTTCGTCGTCTTCGAGGGGGGTCTCGTCGCAGTAGCCGGCGACCATGGGCGCCGCAGCCTGCAACCCGTCGTCGCGCGCGGCGGCCACCTCCGCGATCGCCACGGCCAGATCGCAGACGAGCGCGGTATGCGTCATGTCTCCGAAGTCGGTGATGCCGACGATCCGGTTGCCTTCGTCGACGAGCACGTTGTGCGGGTTCATGTCGTTGTGAATGATCTGTGCCCGCAACGCCTCGAAGCGCGGGACGACGCGGAACTCGAACCGGTCGATCGTCGCCTCGACGAGCTTCCTGTCGTCGGGCTCGAGGAGGTCGAGCCGGTCGCGTAGGGAGACGGTGTGCCGCACGTCCCATTGGATCCGGTAGCCGGCCGCGGGGTGGAAGAAGCCGCGTAACGCCCGTCCCAGCCGCGCGGTGCACCGCCCCCACTCGTAGAGGGCGGACGAGTCGAGCCCTGGCGGGTCTGGATGGGCTCCACCGAGGAAGGTGACCAGCTGGACGTCGGAGATCCGGCCGTCTGCCCCGGCGACCGCAGCGCGTACCGCCCCGGCAGGAGTGGGCACCACCTCGGGCACGGGAAGACCGGGGTCCACCCTGCGGACATGGCCCATCGCCAGCGTCCGCATCTCGACGACGTCTCCTGAGTCCTCGGGGTGGTGGACTTTCAGCACGTAGCGGCGGCCGTCGGTGGCGTCGACGCGGAAGTTCAGGTCACGCTCCCCGTGCAGCTCGGTCAGGCTGCCCGAGATCCCGTAGACGTCGGTCAGCAGCGCAGCCGCCATCTCCGGACTGACGTCGGGACGTGGCGCGAGCAGCGGATCGACCATCACGGTCATCCTGCCAGACGCGCGCGTCGCTGCACCACGGTTCCGGCTTCGACTTGGCTCTTCGCCGCTGCAAGTGCCCGGCCCCCGAGCCGCTCGGGAATTGTTCGGCGGCCCCCTGGCGAGCCAGGGGGCCTGCAGCGCACTTGTGCACCCAGCACACCAGGTTTCCGAGCGCGTCTCCAGTCACCCGGGCGAGCGGTGCTGTCGCCTCCCTCCTGCAGCCTCCCTGGGTGCCCTCTGACGCGGCGCAGCCTCGACAGCGATCCGCTCCTCAGTCCCCGATGCCGATGTCCTCGTGCCACAGCGCCGGGCGTGCGGCGATGAAGCCGCCGAGGAGCTCGGTGCACGCGGGATCGTCGAGGACCAGCACCTCGACTCCGAGCTCGGCCAGCCACTCGTGCCCGCCGGTGAAGGTCCGGGCCTCGCCGACCACGAGGCCGCCGATCCCGAACTGGCGGACCAGGCCGCTGCAGTACCAGCACGGGGAGAGGGTCGTCACCATCACGCAGTCCGTGTAGTCGCGGCGCCGGCCTGCGTCGCGAAACGCCGCCGTCTCGGCATGGACAGAGGGGTCGCCGTCCTGGACACGCCGGTTGTGGCCTCTGCCGAGGAGCGTCCCGTCCCGGCGGAAGAGGGCGGCGCCGATGGGGATGCCCCCTTCGGCGAGACCTTCACGCGCCTCTTCGAGCGCGACCTCGAGGAGCCGCTGCGCCAAGTCCTCGTCGAGTGGAGGCTGCCCTTGTCGCCGGTCCCGCCCTGTCGCTTCCCGATCCCGGGCTGTCGGTGCTGTCGTGACCATGCAGCAAGTGTCTCAGGAATCCGAGGGCGTCCGCTCGGTCGAGTGCGCAGCGGGCCCGCACACGCAGACGGGGGCGGCGGCGAGGCGAGAAGCGGTAAGACGTCGGTGATGACGACCCCTGTCAACCCTGTCAACCCTGCCAACCCTGTCAACCCTGCCAACCCGGTCTCCCCGGGCTCTTCGGCGAGGCCGGTTCCTGTGGTCACCCCCACCGACGTCCGCGAGGCCGCGGAGCGCCTTGCGGGTGTGGTCCACCGTACGCCGGTCGTGAGCTCCCGCACCCTGGACCGCCTGGCTCGGCGGACCGTGTTCGTCAAGTGCGAGAACTTCCAGCGCGTCGGTGCCTTCAAGTTCCGAGGCGCCTACCACGCGGCGTCGCGCCTTCCCGCGGACGTGCTCGCGGCCGGGATCGTCACCTACTCGTCGGGGAACCACGCACAGGCCGTCGCGCTTGCTGCCCACGAGCTCGGAACCCGAGCGGTGGTGGTCATGCCCGAGGACGCCCCCCGCTCCAAGGTCGACGCCGTCGCCGGCTACGGGGCCGAGATCGTGACCTACGACCGCTACCAGGAGGACAGGGTGGCGATCAGCGCGCAGCTCGCAGAGGCACGGGGCATGGCGGTCCTCCCGCCCTACGAGCACCCGCACGTGATCGCCGGCCAAGGCACCGTTGCGCTCGAGCTCTTGGAAGAGGTCGGCCGCCTCGACGCTCTCGTCGTCCCGGTCGGCGGTGGCGGGCTGATCGCAGGCTGCTCGACGATCGCATTGGCGATGTGCCCTGACCTGCGCGTGGTGGGGGTCGAGCCCGAGGCGGGCGACGACACCAAGCGTTCCCTCGACGCCGGTCGCCGAGTCCAGATCCCCGTGCCGCGCACGATCGCCGACGGGCTCGCAGCGGAGCTGCCGGGGGAGCTCACCTTCTCGATCAACCGCCGCCTGCTTGCCGGCATCACCTTGGTGAGCGATGCCGAGATCGTCGACGCGATGCGGTTCGCCTTCGACCGGCTGAAGCTGGTCATCGAGCCGAGCGCCGCGAGCAGCCTCGCCGCGGTCTTGGCCGGACGCGTCGACGAGGTCGCCCCGGGGGCCGAGCGCGTCGGCGTCGTCGTGTCAGGCGGCAACGTGGACACCCGGCGTTTCGCCGAGCTCATGGTCGCGACAACCTGACGTCGGCAAACCGCGCGTCCAGGTGCGGGTAGGGGGTGGCGCGCTGGCGGCGGGCCGGTCAGCTCACGCGAGCAACGATGCATCTTGCCCCACCTCAGCCAGCGCGGCGCGCAGCATTCGGGACACGACCCGGCGCGACGATGCGACCGAGAGCCCTTCGACCCTGCGTAACCGGTCCCAGGTCCGCAGCGAGACCGCAACGCCGAGCGCGGCGACGAGCTCCTTGCGCTGTCTGCCTGCAGCCTGGATCTCGGGAGCGAAGGTGCGCTCGAGGAGCCGGTTCAATGTGGAGCGGACGGACGTGAGCGCGGTGGCGAAACCAGGGTGGCTGAGGGCGAGCACCGCGGAGTTCCGTCCGAGGTTCCCGATCGCTTCGTAGAGCGCGGCGCGGCGGTCGACGGTGCGCTCGATGCGTGTGTGGAGCGGCAGGTCGGCGGGGACATCGGGCGCGAGCTTCCCGTACCGTTCGACGGAGAGCTCGTTCACCGCCTGGTAGAGAGCATCGAGGTCCTCGAAGTGATGGAACACCAGGCGGAGCGACACCCCCGAGCGCTCGGCGATCTCGCGGGAGGTCGGTGGGACCCCGCGCTCTACGAGGAGGGCGAGCGTGGACTCGGCGATGCGACGCCGAGTGCGTTCACCCCGCACGTTCGGCGGAACCCGTCTCGCGGGTGACCCTTCCCTGTCGACTTCCGTCATCGCGCCCCTTCCCCTTCCCCTTCGTCTTTCCCCGGCGCTGACAGACTAGCGAAGTGCAACCCATATTGCCCAAGTCAGGCAACCGGGCCGCTGCTTCCGCCTCGATGACGGCGGCGGACCCCGGCTGGCGCAGTGGACCAAGCCCCTGTTGGGCTGCATGCGTTGCTTGAACTCGGCGAACGACCTCGGTACGGTCTCGCTCTGGAACGATGTCGCCCTGGACCTCGGCGGCTCAGTGAATGCGTGGTCGGAGGTCCTCGTGGCGTTGCCCAGCGAATCGCACCTGTGTCTGGCCATTCGTCTGGCAACGGCCCCGAGTGCCGGTGGCCGGCCATGAGCGGCCATCCTCGTGAGGTAACACGCACGGTCCTGGCGGGCGTGATCGAGGCTGCACCGGACGGGGTGCTCCTCGCCGACGACGAGGGCACGATCCTGCTGGCCAACCGCCGCATGGAGCTGCTCTTCGGCTACTCGAAAGAAGAGCTCCTCGGCCAGCCCGTGGAGCTGCTCGTTCCCGAGCACCTGCGTGAAGGCCATCGCCGCCACCGGGCCGCCTTCGCCCGCAGTCGGACCACGAGGCTGATGGGCTTCGGGCTCCCGGTGCTCGGGTTGCGCCGCGACGGTAGCGAGTTCGCTGCCGAGATCAGGCTGGGCCCGTTGCAGACGGACGACGGCGCCCGCACCATCGCGATCGTGCGAGATCTGTTCGACCACCTGGAGGTCGAGCTGCGGGCCATCGGGGCCGACGACGGCGCCGGAGTGCGCGACGAGCGCCAGCGCATGGTCAGGGAGCTGAACGACAGGGTTTCCGAGCGTCTCTTCGCCGCCGGCATGGCGGTCCAATCCGCCTACGGGATCGCCTCCGGCCCTTTCCTTCGCGATCGGCTGGGCCGGGCGCTCGAGGAGATCGACAGCGCCATCTTCGACCTCCGCTCTCCCATGTTCGAACCGGATCCCGACAGGGCGCCCGAGTCGCTGCGTGCCAGGGTCATCGCGGTCTGTGCCGAGATGCACACCAAGCTCGGCCTCGCACCCAGCACGCGCTTCCTCGGCCCGGTCGAGACCGCCGACGCACGAGTGGTCGAAACGCTGCTCGTGGTGCTGCGAGAGGCGCTGTCGGGAGTCGCACAGCAGGCTGGGGCGTCGAGCGTGGCGGTCACCCTCACGGCGGGTGATGGGCTCGCGCTCGTCGTCGACCTCGACGGTGTCAGGCCATCGGTGATGGCTGAAGAGCCGATGGGCGGCCGCCTTCGCGCGCTGGTGGCTCGAGCGCGCGAGCTCGGCGGCACGCTCTTCGTCGGTCCCAATGGCGCTTCGGGCACGCGGCTGGAGTGGCGAGTGCCGATCGGGTGATCGGCCGAGCGTAGGGACCTTTGGCCCTAGACGGCTGGATGGCCGAGCCTCATGCTCCCAGTCGTGATGACGGGGGCCGAGCACGCGGCCGTCTTCCTGAGCGACGCCGTCGAGGTCGAGGGCTCCCGCCGCGAGGTCGAGAGCTGGCTCCGCCGCTCGGGGGGAGAGGACCTCCTTCCGCTTGCCGGAGAAGCCACGGCCTCGGGCGAGGAGCTCCTCATGACCGTCGGGCCCGGCTTCGGGGAGCGTGTCCTGGGCGTCCCGGTCAGGGTCCGCCTCGGCACCTGCTGGACAAGGGACGGGAGCATCGCGATCCCGATCCGATGGGAGGCAGCGCTCTTCGAGTCCCTCTTTCCGGTGCTCGACGGCACGCTCGTCGTCACTGCCCTCGACGAGACCCGGTGCCGGCTCGCCATCGAAGCTTCCTATCGGCCACCGCTCGACCGGCTCGGTTCGCTCATCGACCGCGTCCTGCTCCACCGAGTTGCCGAGTCCACCGTCCACGAGTTCCTGCGACGTGTCGGTCTCACGTTGTCGGCGTGGTGCGTCCGATGCCCGAACGAGTAGTCGCTGCGACGTCGAAGCGGTCGAGCATCATCACCTTGTCCCAGGCGGCGACGAAGTCGCGCACGAACTTCTCGCGGGCGTCCTCGCTCGCGTACACCTCGGCGACCGAACGAAGCTGCGAATTCGAGCCGAACACGAGATCGACGGCGGTCGCGGTCCACTTCGGCTCGTCGGTCGCCCGGTCGCGTCCGACGTAGACGCCCTTCTGGCTCGCAGACGGCGTCCACTCGGTGCCCATGTCGAGCAGGTTGACGAAGAAATCGTTGGTCAGCGTTCCCGGGCGACTCGTGAGCACCCCATGCCTCGTGTGCCCGGCGTTCGCGTCGAGGGCGCGCATGCCGCCGATGAGCACCGTCATCTCGGGCACCGAGAGGGTGAGCAGGCTTGCCCGCTCGACGAGCAGGTGCTCGGGCGGCCGCGTCTCTCCGGCTCGGACGTAGTTGCGGAACCCGTCTGCCACCGGTTCGAGCACGGCGAAGGAGGCGGCGTCGGTCTGCTCCTCCGACGCGTCCGTGCGCCCGGGGGTGAAGGGAACGGACAGCTCGACGCCGGCTCTCCTGGCCGCCTCCTCGACCGCAGCGGCCCCGGCGAGGACGATCAGGTCGGCGAGCGAGACCCGGGTGCCGCCGCGCCGAGCGTCGTCGAACTCGCGGCGGACACGATCGAGCGTCGTGAGCACGCGCTGCAGTGCGGGGGGGTCGTTGGCTTCCCAGTCCTTCTGGGGCACGAGACGGATGCGTGCCCCGTTGGCGCCCCCGCGCATGTCGGTGCCCCGGAACGTCGACGCGGACGCCCAGGCGACCCCGACCATCTCCGAGATGGCGAGGCCGGAACCGAGGAGCGCCGCCTTCAGGTCGGCGATGCCCTCGTCGTCGACGAGGTCGTGGTCGATGGGCGGAACCGGGTCCTGCCAGAGCTGGGGCTCTGCGGGAACGAGCGGGCCGAGGTAGCGGGAGATCGGCCCCATGTCGCGGTGGGTGAGCTTGAACCACGCCTTGGCGAACGCGTCGGCGAACTGGTCGGGATGCTCGTGGAAGCGCTCGGCGATGGGTCGGTAGATCGGGTCCTCCCTGAGCGCCAGGTCGGTCGTGAGCATGGTCGGCGAGTGCCGCTTCGACAGGTCGTGCGCATCGGGGACCGTGCCGTGCGCAGCGGGGTCCGCAGGGGTCCACTGCTTGGCTCCCGCGGGGCTCGTGGTGAGCTCCCAGTCGTAGCCGAAGAGATTGTCGAAGAACCCGTTGTCCCATCGGGTCGGCTCGGCGGTCCAGACGCCTTCGAGCCCGCTCGTGTACGTGTCGTCGCCCTTGCCGGTGCGATAGGAGCTCCTCCAGCCCAGTCCCTGGTCCTCGAGGCTCGCCGCTTCGGGCTCCGGGCCGAGGAAGCTGGCCGGCGACGCGCCGTGGAACTTTCCGAACGTGTGCCCTCCCGCGATGAGCGCGACCGTCTCCTCGTCGTCCATGGCCATGCGAGCGAAGGTCTCCCGGATGTCTCGTGCCGCGGCGCACGGGTCGGGGTTGCCGTTCGGGCCTTCGGGGTTCACGTAGATGAGCCCCATCTGCACGGCGCCGAAGGGGTTGGCGAGCTCGCGATCGCCGCTGTAGCGCTCGTCGCCGAGCCAGGAGCTCTCCGGGCCCCAGTCGACGTCCTCGGGCTCCCAGATGTCGACCCGGCCGCCTCCGAACCCGAAGGTCGTGAGCCCCATCGACTCCAGCGCGCAGTTCCCGGCGAAGATGATCAGGTCGGCCCATGAGAGCTTCCGCCCGTACTTCTGCTTGACCGGCCACAGGAGGCGACGCGCCTTGTCGAGGTTGGCATTGTCGGGCCAGCTGTTCACCGGTGCGAAGCGCTGGTTGCCCCGGCCGGCTCCGCCGCGGCCGTCGGCGACGCGGTAGGTACCGGCGCTGTGCCACGCCATGCGGATGAACAGCGGTCCGTAGTGGCCGAAGTCGGCGGGCCACCACTTCTGGGAGGTCGTCATCACCTCGACGATGTCGCGCCTCACGGCGTCGAGGTCGAGCGACGCGAACTCCGTCGCGTAGTCGAAGTCCTCGCCCATTGGGTTCGCCCGGGTGGAGTGCCGGTCGAGCAGGTGCAGATCGAGCTGGTTCGGCCACCAGTCGCGGTTCGATCTGGCCCCGAGTGCCGTGTGCAGCACGGGGCAGGACACTGCAGGGTCGTGCTCAGGCATGGTGTTCCTCCTCTGTGCGCGGGCGCGGGTCTGTCGCGGGCGTTGTCGCAGGCTGTGGCGCTGCTCGAGGGCGCTCGGCCGCCTCTTGGCAGGCGGGGCAGACCCCCCAGAACGTCACCTCTGCCTCATCGAGGAGGTAGCCGCGGGTCTCCGACGGGGTGAGGCAGGGACGCTCGCCGACGACGCAGTCGATGTCCGCGGTGGCCCCGCAGCGCCGGCAGACCACGTGGTGGTGGTTGTCGCGCACGCGCAGCTCGTGCAGCGCAGGGCTCCCCGCGGGCTCGATCCTGCGGACGATCCCGGTGGCGACGAAGGCGCTGAGCACGCTGTAGACGGTCTGCGGGGAGACCGACCCGAGCTGTGCACGCACGTCCGCGATGACCGTCTCGGCGTCCGAATGCGGACGCGTCGCCAGGGCACGGAGCACGCCGAGGCGGGTCGCGGTCACACGCAGCCCGGCGCTCTTGACCAGGCCGACGAGCGCAGCATCGGTATCGGGCTCGTGCGGCGCCTGCGTACGATCCACAGAGCTACAGTAGTCCAACTCTGATATTGGAGTCAATCGTGATAATGGTGCTCGGCGGCCGGCGGGGAGCGTGTCGGCGCGGCCGGCGGGGAGCGTGTCGGCGCGGCCGGCGGGGAGCGTGTCGGCGCGGCCGGCGGGGAGCGTGTCGGCGCGGCCGGCGCCGGCAGGCGACAATGGGCGCCATGCTCTACGACGACGGCGGGATCGCCTGCGACGACCATGCCCTCATCATCCGGCGGTACTACCCGTGGTGCGGCGCCAAGCAGGTCCCGTACTCGGCCATCCGAAGCATGGAGAGGCGGCCACTCACGGCGATGACCGGCAAGTGGCGCATCTGGGGCTCCGGCGACCTCGTGCACTGGTGGAACCTCGACACGAAGCGGCCTGGCAAGCAGGTCGCCCTCGTGGTCGACCTCGGGAGACGAGTCATGCCGGTGATCACGCCGGATGACCCCGACGCCGTCGAGAGGATCCTCGCGGCGCACCGCGGGTGACCGCCGCGGTGCGCCGCCAGACAGCAAGCTCGCCAGGAGTGGGAGGAACGTGCATGATCCACGAGATGCGCACACAGACGGGACCGCGCACACAGACGGGACCGCGACGAGGGACCGAGCCACGCAGCTACCGGACCACCATCGGCTCGCAAGCGGTCGACCTGCCCCTCGTGCAGGTCGCCCCCGACGTCACCATCGCCTTGCTCGTCTGCGTCGACTACGGGGTGGCCTTCTCGGAGCGTGCTGGCAAAGAGCTCGCTACGCGTCTCGCAGACACCCGCCCAGAGTGCGTGGTCTCGGTCGCGACGATGGGGATCCCCCTCGCCATCGAAGTGACCCGGGCGCTCGGCCTCGACGACTACGTCATCCTCTACAAGACCCCGAAGATCCATCTCGGGGACACATGGGTCGAGCCAGTGCGCTCGATCACGACGGGGGCCGACCAGAGCCTGCGCCTCGACCCTGCGCGGGTCGGGACGCTGAAGGGCCGCCGCGTGGCGGTCGTCGACGACGTGGTGTCGACGGGTGCGTCGCTGCGAGCGTCGCTGCAGCTGCTGCGCCGGGTCGGTGCCGAGCCGGTCGTCGTCGGCGCCTTCCTCACCGAGGGACAGCAGTGGCGTCGTGCGCTCGGGGAGGATGCGGAGATGGTCCGAGCGCTCGGTGCGATCCCGCTCTTTCGCACCGGTCCCGACGGGAGCCTGGTCGAGGACTGGCTGGGAGACGTCTGATGATCTCGAGGCTCGCCACGGCGCGAACAGCAGAGTCGTGCGCCGGCGCGTTCATGTGCTGGCGTAGGAGAACCGATGGCGTGCGTACTCGCCTCCCACGAACTCGCCTACCCGGTGGTCGGGGTCGATCGGCTCGGGCATCGTGCCTGCATGCACTCGGGCGCGCAGCTCCTTGGCAACGGTGCGCGATATCTCGTCGCCAGCGGCCTCGAGTTGCTCGAGACGTTCGAGCGCGAGGTCCTGCCGGCTGTAGCGCCAGGGCAAAAGAACGCTAGCCAGCGCTGACTGCTCGCGCTCACGCTCGCTCACGCGGATGACCGCGCGCTCGTCGAGCCTCTTGTCGTGGAAGATCCGCGCGGTCGGCCGGTGGACGACCCGCCATCCGGCCAGTCGCGTGCGCCAGGAGAAGTCGACGTCGTCGCCGTGAAGGAAGAAGAGATCGGCGTCGAACCCCCCGGTCGTCTCGACCACGTCTTTGCGCACGAGAAAGCACGACCCCGACGCCCAGCTCACGTCGCCGGTCACCGGGTCGTAGGCCTTGGGGTGCTCGAGAGGGAGCTGGCGGGCCTCGACGATGCCGACGGAGGGGTCCTCGAGGGCTGCGACCAGCTCGGAGACGAGGCGTGGAGAGGCGTAGGTGTCGGGGTTCACGACGAGCACCGCGTCGGCGTCGGCGTCGGTGGCGGCGAAGAGGCGGTTGTGGCCTCCTGCGGAGCCGAGGTTCGCACCGAAGTGGAGGTAGGTGACCCTAGCGAACGTGCTCGGCCCTTCCGCCAAGACCTCCTCGACGCCGCTCGCCACCGGCTCCGCGGAGGAATCGCCGATGGCGAGGTCAGCGGAGGTGATCCTCCCCGATCCGAGCGCATGCGCGCATGCGGCAGAGATCCCCGCCACGAACCGCGCGACGTCGCGGGCGGCGTTCTCGTAGAGGACCGTCTGGACGCGTACCGACGGGCTCTTCGGTCGAGCGTCGGCCTCGCCCATTGGCTGCGAGGGTAGCCCACCTGCGGCTTCGCGACGAGTGGCAAGGGAGGAGGGCCGGCCTGGGCGGCGCCGACCTGCGGTGGCATCCACCGGGCGCCCGCGTCAGCGGGCGATCGCACGCCGCGCCGTGGTGGTGGCGCGGCGTGCTGCTCGTAGCCCCAGTCGGGCAGCGTCCAAGGCGATGAGGCCGGGCCTCGAGAGCGGGGGCGACGGCGACGGGTCGACCGATTCCCCTGGGAAGGGGTTCGCGGGCAGGGCCGCAGCACTCAGCCGCTCGACGAGCAGCCGCCGATCCAGGTCCTCGAGGGTGGTGAACCGGTGCAGGGACCCCGGCGTCCACCGGAACGTCGAACGCTCGGAGTACGCGTCGTAGTGGACGTGCCACCCTTTCTCACGTTCTGCTGGGCTGAATCGCCCTTGGCGCTCGACGAGCACCTTGCGCCTTCCGTGGGCGGCTGAGCGGATCGGGTAGTGGCGCAGGAGGAACCGGTACGGGAACACGCGGCGTCCAGGGAACGCTGCGTCGTGCCCGCCGGTGGCGGCGAAGCGGACTGGCACAGGCTGCGGCTTCCACGCCTTTTGTTGACGGAACGCCGCGTGGTGATCGCCGAACTCGAACCACTCGAATGCAGCCTGGAGGTCGCCCGTGCCCTGCCAGCGCTCGTCGACGGGGCGGAAGTTCATGACGACGTGATCGATGCAGTTGAAACCGAACTGCTCGACGCACCACAGGGCACGGCGGAGGGAAACGTCCGGCCACGGGGACTGGCGGACTTCGTCCGCGTCGTGGTGGACGACCCAGTCCGCGCCCGAGCGGTGGGCCGCGTCCTCCACCCGGATGAGCAGCTTCTCCAGCTCGAAGTAGGCAGGGGGCGCACCGGAGGGGAAGCGCTCGACAGCGATCCCCGGGTCGCTCGCGGCGCGCCTCGACGCAATGTCGAAGGTCGCGTCGGTCGACCAGTTGTCGATGAGGTGCACCCGGATGCCGTCGGCTCGAAGGCGCGCGAGGAGATCGCCGACGACGTCGGCCTCGTTGAAGGTCGTGACGATCGCGAGCACGTCGAACTCGAGCGGCGTAGGTGCGACCGCTGCGGGGTCCCAGCGGTCGAAGACCGTGAGCGGCACACGCTGGGCGGCCGCGGTGGGACCGCGGCCCGCGACGCCGCGAAAGGCGACTCGGGCTCCGGCGTGGCGTGCGCAGAGCTCGTCCCACCACGCGGGGCTCGCCCCCGCCCGGACCGACACGGTCGCCCCGGGCGAGGGCAGGGCGAGGGGATGCGCGAGGAGCTCGCAATAGCCGGCGTCCGATTCGCGGAGGGCGCGCTCCAAGTAGGCGCCGAAGGCGCGTACGACACTGGGCCCGGGCGCGACGTCTCCAGGGGGGAACAAGCCGGCTGTCGCGTGCGTGCCCGTTCGTCCGTCCAGCACCGACGCGGAGGCTATCGCCGGTCCCGCGTCGCTCGACGTGCCAGCGGCTGAACGCGCGAGGCGAGACGTCGCGCGACGATGGCGGCGGTGACCATGTCCTGTTCTCGCCGAGCCGGCGCGGCGCTCGTCCGTTCCCGGGTGCTCCGGCGTGCCGGCGAGGGCCTGGTGCGCCTCGATGCGGCGCTCGCCCGGCGAGCGGGCGTCGAGGACGGCGGGCAAGCCGGCACAGCGCTCGGCGGTGCACCCGAAGCATCCGGCGACCTGGACGTGCCGCGGACCGTCGCGCCATTCCTCGCGTTCTCCCCCCCGGGTCACTTCTATTCGCCGGTGCCGGACCTGGCCGACATCGAGGCCCAGGCGGAGCGGCTGTTCGACGTCAACCGCGAGCTTCCCGGCATCGACCTGCGAGCCGGGGAGCAGCTCGAGCTGTTCAAGACGCTCGCGGCGCTCGCCCGCGAGGCCCCGCTCGAGGCCTCGAGTCAGGCGAGCTTGGGCACGAGCTCCCGCTTTCGTCTCGACAACCCGAACTACGGCGTCGGCGACGCGTCGATCCTCCAGGCGATGCTCCGTCACCTCCGCCCGGCTCGCTACCTCGAGGTGGGGAGCGGCTACACGACGGCGCTCGCCCTGGACACCAACGATCGGTACCTGGGCGGGGTGATGGCCGTGACTGCGGTCGAGCCCTATCCCGATCTGGTCCGCGGCGTGACGCGACGGGGCGACCGGGTGGAGGTCCTCGCCGAGCCCGTCCAGTCGGTGCCGATCGAACGGTTCCTCTCGCTGGGCGCAGGCGACGTCCTCTTCGTCGACAGCTCCCACGTCCTGAAGACCGGCAGCGACGTCCAGCACCTCTATACGAACGTCCTCCCGGTGCTCGCACCCGGGGTGTACGTCCACCTCCACGACATCTTCTGGCCGTTCGAGTACCTGCGCCACTGGGTGGAGGCAGGGCGGGCATGGAACGAGGCGTACCTGCTCCATGCCTTCTTGCTGTTCAACGACGCGTTCGAGATCGTCTTGTGGAACCACTACCTCGCGCTCGTCCACCGCGGCGTCGTCGAGGCGGAGCTCCCTCAGATGCTCGAGACACCGGGCGGCGCGATCTGGCTCCGGCGGACCTCAGGGGCGTGACCCCGTGAGCCGGTACGTCGCGCTCAGGAGGCGGCTGAGCGATCGGGGGTCTGGGTCGCTGCACGCGGCAGGAGGGTCGTGAAGGGGGGCGCAGCTCCGACGCGCCGGCGGCGGTGCCGCCACATCGACCACGCGAGGGCACCGGCGAGGGCGGCGGCCGATAGCGCGGCGACGACGAGCCCGGTGCTCAGCAGCTCCGGCCAGTAGTGGAGCACGACGACGTGGTGTCCGGCAGGCACCACCGCGGCGAGCAGCACTGTGTCGTAGGTGCGGAGCCGCAGCGGCTGCCCGCCGATCGTGGCATGCCACCCGGGCAGCGCCGTCACCCGGGCGATGAGGAGCGAGCGCGTGTGGGCGTCGACCTGGATGTGCCATGTGCCGGCCTTGGACTCGAGCGCTCGCTGCACCGTCGGCCGGCCGGCGGCGTTCCCCTCCCAGGTGCTCGACCACATGGTGCCTTGTCCTCCCCCCGTGCCGCGTGGGAGCGGCACGAGCGTCGCGCGTCCGGAGCGTGGCACCGCGTAGAGGCCCTCGCCGCGGATCTTGGCGACCAGCCTCGTACCGGGCGGCCCGATCGTGCCTGGCGGTTCGAGCACGTAGGCGACGCCGAAGAACCGGGCCATCTGGACCGAGGAGACCTTCGGGCAGAAGAGCGAGTCGGCGCCGGCCGGAGGTGTGCGCGAAGTGCCAAGCAACCCGCCCAGCGCGCCGTAGTACTGCGTCGTCATGATCGGGTCGTAGTCGACGAGCTCGTCGATCCCGTAGACGGCGTTCACGTCCGGCATCACCCCGACGTCAGGGAAGGCATGGAGCTGGGCGCATGTCCCCATGCCGACGAGCTTTCTGCCGACATCGTGCTGCAGCGCCGCGATGGCCGGGGTGAGGGGGAGAGGATCAGGCGTGGACGAGACGAACCAGGCGCCGCCGATGATGCTGAAGGCCGCCTCGATGCCGACGAGGAGCGCGACGCCGGAGCGGCCCGAGCCCAGTGCGCTGGCCCGAGCGAGCGCACGCTGCGCGGCGCTGCGGGCGACCTGTGCCGCGCTCGGCGCGCGGTGGGAAGTCCGGGCGGCCGCGAGCAGCGCGCAGGCCGCGATCCCGACGGCCGGCCACAGGAAGCTCGACTGGCGGACACTGGACTGCGCAGGCTTCAAGTGGCCGAGGCCGATCCCGAGGCGTACCTCGAGGACTGCGAGCCCGAGCGCGATGAACGCGGTGCCGAGGACGAAGAGACGGTCGGTCCATTGGGCGACCAGGGGATCGAGGTCGAAGCTCTGGGTGCCCTTCGGGGTAGCGCGGTGATGCCAGGTGGCGAGGAGTGCCTGCGCACCGAACGCGCTGAGCATCGCGAAGGCGAAGTCGAGGAAGGTCGTTCCGAGGTCGAGGCGGAAGACCTTCGCCTCGGGGACGTGGCGCATGATCGCGGCGACCTGCGGCGTGAACAGGACCACGAGCAGCACCACCACCAGGAGCAGGAACGCGCGTACCTCGGGGCGTTGGCGGATCCAGACGAGGCCGACGAGGGCGAGCACCAAGGCGACCGACCCGACGTAGACCATGGAGACGTAGAGGTTGTTCGCCCCGATGATCGAGGCGAGGCTGGTCGGGACCCCGCTGTAGCCGGTGAAGAGCAGGTGGGTGAGGTCGTGAGGCGGGAGCGACGACACGTAGGGTCCGTGCACCCGCGCGGAGCGGGCGAGGACTTGGCTGCCAGGGAGGTAGATCGGGGCGACCAGGCCGACAGCCGCGACGAGCGCTGCGAGGTGGGCCAACAGCACGCCGGCGGCCGATCCGGGCTCTCCCGCCAGCTCCCCGGTGCCGCTGCGGGCCGTGTGCCGCCTGCCCAGCGCGACCACCGTGGCAAAGACGCCGACGAAGACCACGAGGTACGCGTCGATCTGAGGCTCGCCTGCGGCGAACGCCAGGGCGAGCCCGAGTGCGAGGAGCACGGCCGGTCCGCTGCGGCGCCCCCGGGGGCGCCGCAGGAGCGCCACCGACGCCGCGAGGACCCATGGAAGGAGCATGGTGACGTCGGCGACGTAGACCCCGAGCCAGATCGTGAACGCCCCGCAGAGCTCGAAGATCGTCGCTCCCATGACCGCCGCGAGGACGTCGAGGCGGAGCATGCGCCCCAGCACGTACGTGCCGGTACCGGCGAGGACCAGCTCGGTCGCGACGGTTGCGCTGTGGGCGAGCGCGAGGGGGAAGGCGTAGCCGACGACGTTCGCGAGGCCGAAAGGCGCCGACTGGAAGTTCAAGGCGAGCGGCATCCCGAGGAGGTTGGCGGGCTGCCACAGCGGCAGGTCTCCGGCGTGCACCTGGCGCCAAGCCAGGACCTGCCAAGGGATGAACTGCTGGATCTGGTCGGAGGCGTCCGCATTGTGGACGAGCGGATGGGCGACGCTCGTGAGGCCGAGCAGCTGGAGCAGGTCGTAGGGACCGATCGCCTTCCCGTGGCTGAGGGCCGGCGCGAGGAACCCCGCGGCGCACACGAGCAGCCAGCTGACGGCGGCGGCTTCGGTGAGCACCCGCCGGGTGCGTGCCGAGACCCCGTCCACGACGGGGGAATCTACCCAATGCCAGTCCCGCGGTGGAAGGGGCTGACAACCTGGGAATGACGGTCCGGTGGGCCCAGGTGACCGAGGGCCTGCGCTGCCTCCCCAGGCGTCGCGCCTGGTCGCGGGGGATCACCCGACTCGGAGCGAAAGGTTGGTACCCTGCGCGCGTCACAGCGTCTCCGAATGTCGGGCGGACTCGCTCCCGGAGCTGTCCATGGTCAGCGCGATGTCCGAATGTCGAACGATCGGAAGAACGAAGCCTTGAGCCCGAAGACGAAGACGCGCGCCACGGCCGGCTCCTCGGACCGCCGACCCTCTCCGCTGTCCTCGCACGTGGAGGACCTGGAGGAACTGGACGAAGATCAGCTGGCCGTGCTGCTCGAGCTGCGCCCCGATCTCGCCGAACCAGCCCCGGCATCCATGGAAGAGCTCGAGAGCCGGGCGTTCTCGGTGCGAAGCGTCCTGCGGGTGCTCATGGACGCGGACAACTCGGTGCTCCAGGTGGTCCAGATCCTGACCCTCCTCGGCGACAAGCACGTCCGTCTGGCTGATGTCCACCGCATGGCGGGAGAGGGGACGGAGGCGGCGGTGACCCAGGCGCTCGAATGGCTCGGGCGTCGGCACCTCGTGGTGGCGGCCGCCGACGACGAGCTGTGCATCCACCCGTCCCTTCTCACCGTTCGCGGCGCCGCAGCCCTCGGGCCTCCGGCGGGCGAGATGGTGGAGCGGTTGACCGTCTCCGACCTCCAGTCGGTCCTGCAGTCGATCGGCAGGAGGGCGAGCGCCGGCCGCAAGGCCCAACTGGTGCGCGAGGTCCACGCCTTCTTGGAGGACGGGGACGCCGTTCGAGACCTCGTCGCCGGCGCGCCCGCCGAAGTGCGGGCGCTGGCTCGCCGCCTCTCAGCGAGCTCGGAGCCCGTGCCGCTGCCCTGGAACCTCGCCTCCAGCCCCTACGGGCGCCGCGACAGGCGGGGTGCCGTGGACGCGGCCGTGTGGCTCATCGGGCACGGGCTCGCCTACCGGGACACCTGGTTGTCGGCGATCATGCCCAGAGAGGTGGGGCTGGCGCTGCGCGGCGGCCATCCCTTCCCGGCGGACTCCTACGCCAGGCCCGGAGTCGAGCTCGCTCCGCTCGCCGAGCCGCCCGCCGGCGCCCTCGAGGCCCGGGTGGTCGCGGTGACCCGGGCCGTCGAGCGCATCGTCGAGTGCTGGGGCTCCAGGCCCGCTCTTGTGCTCAAGTCGGGCGGGGTCGGGGTACGAGAAGTCCGCCGCCTCGCCGCCGACGTCGAGCTTCCGGAGCGAGATGCGTTCCGGCTCGTCGAGATCGCTGCTGCAGCGGGCCTGGTCGTCGAGGACACGCACCGGGAGATCGTGCTCCCGACGCCGGTCGCAGACGTGTGGCTCGATCTCGGTCTCGCCGAACGGTGGTGGGCCCTCGCACACAGCTGGCTCGAGATGGCGGTGCACCCGAGCGTCGCCGGCGCCCTCGATACCCGACGCAAGGTCGTTCCTGCCCTCCTCTACGCGCCCGACACACCCTCGGCTGCGGCCGCACAGCGTCGCAGCGTCCTGAGGACCGTGGTCGAGCTGCGTCATGGGCATCTCGACGCCGACGCGGCGCTCGCCTCGCTCGCCTCGTGGGATGCGCCGCTTGCGTGGAGCGATACGTTCGTCCCGGCGCCGCTGCTCGTACGCTGGGTCCTCTCGGAGATGGAGCTGCTCGGCCTCACGGTCGAGAACGCGCCGGGCGCGCTCGCCAGCGCCCTCGTGGACGGGGACTTCGGCGCCGCTCGACGGCTGCTCGCCGACCCTGCCGCCGACGCTTGGGACCTCATCCTCCAGGCCGATCTCACTGCGCTTGCCACCGGCAGGGTGCCCCCCCAGGTGCGCGCCGAGCTCACACTTCTCGCCGACGTGGAAGGGCGCGGATCGGCGACTGTGTACCGCTTCGGCGAGTCCTCCGTCCGGCGGGCCTTCGACGCAGGGCGCAGCGGCGAGGAGATCCTGGACTTCCTCCACGCCCACGCGCCAAAAGGTGTCCCCCAGGCGCTCGCGTACCTGGTCGGCGACGTCGAGCGGCGGCACGGCCACATACGGCTTGGCCGGGCCACCTGCTACGTCCGTTTCGACGACGCCGCTCTCGCGACCGAGGTGCTGCGAGCCAAGAAGCTTGCGAAGCTCGGCTTGCGCCAGATCGCTCCCACGGTCCTCGTCTCCGACAGCCCTCAGCACAGTGTGCTGAGCACCCTTCGGGCGTGCGGGTACCTCCCGGTGGAGGAGTCCGAGGACGGGACGATCGTGCGCGCCGCGTCCGGTGCCGAGCGCGCCTCGCTGGACCGCCACCGTGGAGGTGCGTACGTGGCAGGGGCCGAGGACGGCACCGACCTGCGCCCAGGCTGCTGGGGGCTGAACGCCCACGGCACCGACACGGGAGCGGGCGCCGGTGCCGGCAAGGACCGTGCGCGAGCCCTCGCCGGTGCCCTCGTGGCGACGTCCGCAGGGGGCCCGAGCTCTGCGTCTCGTCGGGCGAGCGCCCTTGGGCGCCAGGCAGCGCCCGTCGAGCTCCCGACC
This sequence comes from Actinomycetes bacterium, assembly GCA_021845725.1. Lineage (GTDB taxonomy): Bacteria > Actinomycetota > Acidimicrobiia > Acidimicrobiales > RAAP-2 > JAJYVT01. Next base: position 28,414 of record JAJZVL010000013.1, read on the forward strand.
CTCCTACGAAGACCGCAGGGCGTGCTCCCCGGCGACGAGGACGAGCTGTTCGAGCTGCTCGCCGCCGCCGGAGCCTTCGACGACGAGGATGAAGAGCATCTCGACGAGGACGTCGACGACTTCGGCGAGCCTCCTGGCGGAGCCGGCTTCGGCAAGGAGCTGCCTGGCGCGCAGGTCGAGCGGCCCTCGGAGATCGCCCGGACGCCCGCCGAGATCCTCCGTCTCCTGCAGTTGGCCACAGAAGAGGACTGGCTCGTCCGCATGTCGTACACCTCGGGTGCCGGGAAGACCTACGAGGTGGCGGTCAACGTCCTGGACGTCTCGGGCGAGGCGATGCTGGCGGAGGCCGCGCCGCGCTGGTCCGAGCAGAAGTACGTGCTGGAGAGGATCGGCTGGGTCAGGGTCCTGACCGATGTCGAAGAGGAGCTTGCGTGGTGAACGATCCGGGTGCAATGGCGCGTCCAGCGGGAGGGCCGCTGATCGTCCAGTCGGACCAGACGCTGCTCCTCGAGCTCGACCACCCCGACGCCGAGGAGTGCCGAGGGGAGATCGCCGCCTTCGCGGAGCTGGAGCGCTCTCCCGAGCACGTGCACACCTACCGGATGACGCCGCTCGGGCTGTGGAACGCGCGCGCGGCCGGCCTGGACGCCGAGAGCGTGTGTGCGTCGCTGCGGCGGTGGTCCCGCTTCTGCGTCCCTGACTCGCTCCTCGCGCAAGTCACCGAGACGATCGGACGCTACGGCCGCCTGGTGCTCGAAGACGACCCCCGGCACGGCCTGGTCCTCAGGACCAGTGATCGCCCGGTGCTCGAGGAGGCGGCCCGCGCGAAGACGATCGTCCCCCTCCTCGGACCTCGCCTCGATCCCGACACCATCTCCGTCTACCGTGAGCATCGCGGCCGGCTCAAGCAGGCGCTCATCAAGCTCGGATGGCCCGCCGAGGACCGTGCCGGATATGTCGAGGGCAGCCCGCATCCGATCGCGCTGCGCGAGGACGAGTCGTTCACCTTGCGCGGGTACCAGCGCAACGCGGCGGACGCGTTCGTGGCCTCGGGCAGTGGGGTGGTCGTCCTGCCGTGCGGCGCGGGCAAGACGGCGGTCGCCATGGCGGCTATGGCGAAGGTCTCGAGCCGGACGCTCATCCTCGTGACGAGCACGGTGGCAGCTCGCCAGTGGCGAACGGAGCTACTCGCCCATACGTCGCTCACCGAAGACGAGATCGGCGAGTACTCCGGAGAGCGCAAGGAGATCCGGCCCGTCACCTTGGCCACCTACCAGATCGTGATCGCACGACGCGGCCGGCTCCTGCCTCATATGGAGGCGCTGTCGGCCGAGGACTGGGGCCTCATCGTCTACGACGAGGTGCACCTCCTGCCGGCGCCGGTCTTCCGGATGACGGCGGACATCCAGAGCCGGCGTCGGCTGGGGCTGACCGCGACCTTGGTGCGCGAGGACCGCAAGGAGAGCGACGTCTTCAGTCTGATCGGCCCCAAGCGCTTCGACGTGCCATGGCGGGACATCGAAGCCCAGGGCTACATCGCACCCGCGTCGTGCACGGAGGTGCGGGTGACGCTCGCAGACGAGGAGCGCATGGCCTACGCCTTGGCCGAGCCTGCTGACCGCTACCGGGCGGGAGCGACCGCGCGCTCGAAGCTCGCGGTCGTCGAGGCGCTGTGCACGGCGGCGGTGGCTGCCGGTGAGCCCACGCTGGTCATCGGGCAGTTCCTTGATCAGCTGGAGGCCCTGGGGCAGCGCCTGCACGCCCCGGTCCTCACCGGCGAGACGGCCACGGCGGAGCGCGAGCGCCTCTTCGGCGCGTTCCGCTGCGGGGAGGTCCCGGTGCTCGTGGTGTCGAAGGTGGCCAACTTCTCGGTGGACCTTCCGGAGGCGAGCGTGGCCATCCAGGTCTCGGGCACCTTCGGCAGCCGCCAGGAGGAAGCGCAGCGGCTCGGGCGGCTGCTCCGGCCCAAGCACGACGGGCGCCAGGCGCACTTCTACTCGGTGGTCGCTCGCGACACGAACGACCAGGAGTTCGCGCTCCGCAGGCAACGGTTCCTCGCCGAGCAGGGCTACGCCTACCGCATCGTCGACGCGGAGCAGCTGCTCGGCGAGCGAGCCGGCTGAAACCGGTCCGATCGCTCAGCCCATCGGCTCGCTGCCGGTAGACGCGGAAGGTCGGCCGAGCACGACGAGGAACGCGATCAGCGGAGCCCGGTGAAGAGGTCGTCCTCGACGCCGGACTGGCCCGTCCGGTCGCGCGCCCGCACGAACGCTTCTTGGGAGAAGACCTCGCCGAACATGTGCTCGCCGAGCGAGAGGAAGAAGATGTTCTCGGCCTGGCTCGAGTGCGCAGACAGGCTTGCGAACTTGGCGGTGGTGTACGCCGAGCAGTCGATCACTGCCCCGATCTGCTCGTCGGGCGTGCCGAAGGGGGCGTCTTCGATCTCTGCGGGCACCTGCACGCCGCGGCTTGCGAGCGTCTCGGCGAAGCGCGGGATGGCGGACGCGGGGATGGCGGGGTAGTAGAGCTTGTCGGGGATGCCGGTGCGCTCGATGGCGGCGACGGTGACGCGATGGGCCTGGATGTGGTCAGGGTGGCCGTAGAAGCCGTTCTCGTCGTAGGTCACGACCACCTGCGGGCGGTACCGCTCCATGACCCGCGCGAGCCGCTCAGCGACTTCGTGGACGTCGGTACGCCAGAACGCGTCGTCGGCGTCGTTCTGCGCCCAGCCCATCATCCCTGAGTCGTGGTAGCCGAGGAGCTCGAGGTGCCCGACCCCGAGCGCGGCGCAGCTCGCCTCGAGCTCCTGGCGACGAAGGGAGGCGACCTCCTTCCCTGTGTGGCCGGGCTCCCCGGGCTCGACTCCGCCTGGCGCGTCGCCGAGCTCGCCGTTGGTGCAGGTGACGAGAACGGTCGTGGCGCCCTCGGCGGCGTAGCGGGCGAGGATCCCCCCCGTCGAGATCGCCTCGTCGTCGGGGTGCGCGTGGACGCACATCAAGGTGAGCCGTGATGCCATCGTGCGACTGTAGGGCGTGCGGCGCCGGCCGGCGCGTTCGCGTCTCGGTTGGTGGTCTCGGTCGGTGGTCACGGTTGGTGATTGCCGCTGGGAGGCCGTCGGGCGGAGTAGATTGCTCGGGTCGGGGGAATCCCAGGCGAGGGGACGTGCAGCGAGCAGGACCGCAGTCCGGTAGTACGGGAGTCGATGGGGCTTGAGCGGAGAGACCGTCTCACGGGGCCGTGTTGCGGCAGGGGGGGGTCAGGCCGATCCAGTCCAGGGAGACGAGCGATGGCCTTAGCGCCGACCGATGTCGCGAGCATCGACGAGACCACCGCGATCCGACTCGTTATCGCGCACCGCCGCGGTGACCGCGAGGCGTTCGCCGAGATCGTCCGGTCCCACTACCCCTCGCTGCTCGCCACTGCCCGCCATCGGCTGGGGAACGTCGAGGACGCGAAGGACGCCGTCCAAGAGACCTTGCTGCGTGCACTGCTCGCGCTGGACCACTTCGGGGACACCGGCGATTGGCGCCTCGCGGCCTGGTTGAACACCATCCTCCTCCACGTCTGTGTGGACATCCCGGCACGGCGCAAGCGAACCTCTCCACTCACCGACTGGGTGATCGAGAACCACCCTGACTCGAGGGAGTCGGAGGCCTCTGATCATGTGGCGCTCGCTGCTGTGCAACGGGCGATCAGTGAGCTTCCCGAGGCGCAGCGCCGGGCCTTCGAGCTCCGCCTGGTCGACGGTCGGCCCTACGAGGAGGTTGCCGGCGCGCTCGGGATCAGCGAGGTCAATGCGAGGGCGCGTGTACGCCGAGCCCGCGCCGCCTTGCGGCATGCGCTCGAGTCCACGGGAGCGGTCAAGGGAGTGTTGGCTGCGATCCCTCTCGCGCTTGGCGTTCCGCTCCGGAGCGCGTTGCGCCGCATCGTTGCTTCTGCCGGGCACCCCGCTCGCGTCGCCGGCTCGCAGGCACTCGTTTCGGGCGCTGCCACGGTCGGCTCGCCGGGTACCTCGGCCATCGCTGGAACGCCTATCGAGACGAGCCTCCAGGTGATCACCCAGGTCTCGTCGACGTCGCTAGGACAGGCCATCGTCGCCTCTGTGGCCAGCGCGCCGGCGAAGGGCTCGGTCGTGCTCGGGATCGTCGCCAGCCTGGCCACGGCGGGCGGGTTGTCGGCTCCGGCGGCGCTGTCTGGCACGACACCCCCCGTGGCAGCCTCCTCCGTGCGGGTGGCGCGTACGGCTACAGCGCCCGGGTCGACACCGGCCGCGACCGTGACAGCGACCTCCTCCTCCTCCTCCTCCTCCTGGTCGTCGTCGTCGTCCGATGCGCCGGGCGGCTCGGCGACCATGGGCGCCGCAGCTGCACCGAGCGCGACGCCGGCCAGGCACTCACGAGGCGCTCCCGCCTGGGTGACACTCGCCGCCTCCGCCGTCGCCTACCGCTTTCGGGCGCCGAGCGGCTCCTCGGCGGTGAGCTGGCTTCCCGCCGCTTCGAGCGATGGCGCGACCACCTCGTCCACGACCTCCACCGCTCCGGCCTCCGCCGCGACGGCTCCGCCGGTCACCGGGTCGGTGCCCGCCACGACGTCTCCGCAGGGTGCGGCCTCGACCAGCGCGGCCTCGACCAGCGCGGCCTCGACCAGCGCGGCCTCGACCAGCGCGGCCTCGACCAGCGCGGCCTCGACCAGCGCGGCCTCGACAAGCAGCGCTGCCAACTCGCCGCCGGCGTCCTCTGCAGGGGCATTCCTTGGAAGCACCGTCTCGCTGCCGGTCGGGACGTGCACGGGCGTCACAGGGTTCCCCGGCGTGACGGCGCCAGCCTCCGTGCCGCCGCTCACGTCTTCGGTGCTGGACGCCATCGTGAGCACTGGGTCGCTGGAGCTCGCCACGGGCGGGGGCGCTCCGGCTTTCGGCGGCACAGCACTCGTCAAGGCGACGTCGGGGTCGACAGCACCTGTCCGCGTGAAGGTTGGGACGTGCTTGGCAGAAGGTGGGTCCATCCTCGCCGTGGACATGACCGGCACCACAGGCGATGCAGTCCAACTTGTCGGCTCGCTGGTGGCGCAGCCCTTCGCGATGACCACAGGGAGCGACGCTTACCTCTTCCGAGGGAACGTCGTTCAGGTCGCCGGGGCGGCTCGGCCGGGCGGCGCGCTCCCGTGGGGGCTTCCGCAGGGGTTCGTCGCTGAGGTGCAGGTCCGGCAGGTGGCCAAGACGGGGTCGCTCACCGTCGTCTTCCTGCACGCGCAGGGCGAGGCGTCCGGCGACTCAGCGACACCCGGAGCGGCGGGAACCACACGCGGAACCACACCCGCCACCGGGACTGCGGCGGTGGACCCCGCTGTGTCCCCGACAGCGAGCCCGTCGGCGAGCACCTCGCGGTCCGTGTCGACCACGACGTCATCGACGACACCGCGTACATCGAGCCCAGGGAGCACCACACCGTCGAGCTCGACCAGCACCACACCGTCGAGCTCGACCAGCACCACACCGTCGAGCGCTTCAGGGACGGAGGCGAGCTCCTCTTAGCCGTTGCACCCCGGAGCGGAACCCGCGTGTGCCGTGCCGCCGTGGCTCAGTCGTTCGAGACGAGCACGATCTTCCCGAGCTTGCTCCCTGCGGTGAACCGCGCGTAGGCCGCCTCGGCCTCGGCAAGTGGAAAGGTCGCCAACACCGGCACGCGGACCCGGCCCTCGGCGAGGAGCGGCAGGACGTGGGCGCGCACCGCGTCCGTGACGGCAGCCTTCTCGGCGCGGCTGCGGGACCGCAGCGTCGAACCGCCGATCGTCGCGCGGCTGCGCATGAGCGCCAGCAGGTCCAGGTCGACACGCGATCCCCCGCCGACGCCGACGACGGCGATCCTCGCCCCGGTCGAGAGGGCGTCGAGCGCCTGGACGAGGGAAGGGGTGCCGACCAGCTCGAGGACCACGTCGTAGGGGCCGTGGGCAGCGAGATCGTCGCTGCCGATCACCTCGTGGGCCCCGAGGGCCGCGACCTCCTCGTGCCGGGCAGGGTCGCGCACCGACGCGAGGACGATCGCACCGGCCGCCGCGCCCAGCTGGACCGCGGCGGCTCCCACGCCGCCTGCAGCGCCGGTGACGAGGAGGCGGTCGCCGACCGAGAGGCCGCAGCGCGTGAAGAGCGCGTCGTAGGCAGTGGTGAACACCTCGGGGAAGCCCCCCGCCTCGGGCCAGGGGACCGAAGCGGGGACGGCGAGCAGATGGCTCTCGTCGACGACGGCCATGGTCGCCTGAGCACCGCCGCCGACGAGGGCCATGACGCGATCCCCCCACTGCGCGGCCGTCACCTGCCGCCCGGTGCCGACCACCTCGCCCGCGAGCTCGAGGCCGGGGATGTCAGCGGGTGAGCCCGCCGGCGCGGCGTAGTGCCCTTGGCGCTGGAGCATGTCCGCGCCGTTCACTCCGGCTGCCCGCACTGCGACGAGCACTTCGGTGTCGCCGGGGACCGGGTCGGGGCGCTCTTCGACCCGTAGCTCTCCGTGGTCGATCACGACGGCCTGCATGGGCCACCTCCTCGATGGGTCGCTCGCAGCTGGTCCGGGAGGACGCCGGAAGAAAGGGGGCGCGCAGCCTCCCTCGGCTCCCGTAGCCTCACGCTAGCGATGTCGGCGATCGAGAACCGAGGCGAGCCGGACGAGGTGGCAACGCCAGGGCACTTCAGGGCGGCGATCTTCGACATGGATGGGCTCCTCGTCGACTCCGAGCCGCTCTGGCACCGCGCGGAGGTCGAGCTGCTCGGTGCGCTCGGCGTCCCGGTGGCCAAGGATGACCCCCGGCGGACGAAGGGCGTCTTCGTCCGTGAGGTCACCCGCTACTGGTTCGACCGGTTCCCCTGGGACGGCCCGTCGCCCGACGAGGTGGCGAGGCAGATCGTCGACCGGGTGATCGATCTCGTCGCTGAGGAGGGCCGGCTGCAGCCGGGGGTCGACAAGGCCATCGGGCTGTGCCGAGCCCACGGTCTCGCCCTCGCCGTTGCCTCGTCGTCCGAGCACCGCCTCATCTCCTTCGTGCTCGAGCGCTTCGGGCTGGACGAGCACTTCGCCCTCGTGCACTCCGCAGAGGACGAGCCCTACGGAAAGCCTCACCCAGCGGTCTTCCTGACGGCTGCCGAACGCCTGGGCGTCGGCCCCGACCGCTGCCTCGTGTGGGAGGACGCGCCCGCCGGTGTGCTCGCCGCGAAGGCCGCGCGCATGACCTGCATCGCCGTGCCGACGCTCGACGAGCGTGACCTGCCGGCGTTCGCCATCGCCGACGCCGTGCTCGGCTCACTCGAGGAAGCCGACGAAGAGCTGTGGCTACGGCTGGCGTCGGTGGTGGGCGCATCGCGCTGAGGCGATCGGCCTGCGATTCCGTTCGGGCTCGCCACGTGCACGGTGGAGCGGCTCGGTCCCCATGGGCGCCAGGCGCGCAGGCGCAGCGGCGTGATGCTTGCCGAGAGGAAGTGCAGGCATTAGCGTTCTTGCCTCGTGGCCCTCGGACGTACGCGGCGCCGACGCGCGGCGCGGCCATTCGCACCTGGCAGGGTCGCAGGTCTCCCGCTGCTGGGGCGCCTCGCAGGGTGTGCGATCGCCGGTGTCGTCGCTGCGCTACTCGTGCAGGCGGCAGGGATGCTTGTCGCGTTGCCCGCTGCGGGCGCCAGCCTTCCGTCGCAGCAGGCCAGAGCCGATCAGCTCGCTCAGCAGATCGTCGCGCAGGGCGCGGCGGTGCAGCGGGCGGTCGTCCAGCAGGATGCGGCGCAGGCCAGGCTCACCAGCCTGGATGGGCAGCTCGCAGCGACCGGAGCCCGGCTCCTGAGAGACCGCCGCGCGGATACCCGAGCGGCGCGGACCCTGCGTCGGCTCGTCGTCCAGGCGTACATGACGGGGATCGGGTCAGCCAGCCTTCCCACGATCTTCGATGCCGGGAACGACGCCGCAGTTCTGGCGCGCGAGTACTCCGGAGTGGCGGCTGGCGGACTACAGCAGGCCATCAGTGCGTTCCGGGCCGCCGAGCAGCGGACCGAGATCACCGTCGCTGCTCTCCGGTCCCAGCGTGCGCAGGCCTCGGCGGCGTTGGCGCGTCTGACGGCCGCACGGCAGAGCGCCCAGGCCTCCCTCGCCCAGGACGTCGTCCTGCTCGCCCAGGCCAAAGGAGACATCGCGGCGCTCCAGGCCGCAGCGGCGGAGCAGGCGCGTCAGGCGTCCGCCCAGGAGGCGGCACTGGCACAGGAGGAGGCCGCGCAGGCAGCACGGCAGAAGCCCCTCCTCCAGGCACCCCAGCCGACGCCGCAGCCCACCACACCGCAGCCCACCACACCGCAGCCCACCACACCGCAGCCGGCCGTGCTGCCGGTTGCCCAGGCGGCGCCGCAGCCCACACCCCAGCCGGCTGTCCAGACGCAGACGATCCCGACCGCGGCCGTGCGGCCCGGGCCCGGCGGCTACGTCGACCCGCTGCGCGCGATCGCAGGCCTCTCCCCGGAGCGCATCGACCAGGGTGTCGACTACAGCGGCTACGGGCCGATCTACCCCATCGGGGACGGCGTGGTGCTCAACACCGTGAACACAGGCTGGCCGGGCGGGACGTTCATCACGTACCGCCTCACTGATGGCCCGGCCGCGGGGCTGGTCGTCTACGCGGCGGAGGACATCCAGCCATCTGTGCAGGTCGGCGAGCAGGTCTCGCCGACAACGGTGCTCGGGACGATGTACGAGGGGCCCGATGGCATCGAGACCGGCTGGGCGGACTCCACAGGCAACGGCGCGACCATGGCCTACGTGGCGGGCCAATTCACCGGCGCGAACGCCACTGCTTACGGTGCCAACTTCTCGCAGCTGCTGGCCGCGCTCGGCGCGCCGCCAGGGGTGCCCAACGGGACACCGGCCGGTTCGCTGCCCTCGAACTGGCCGACCTGGTAGCCGCGCGCGGTTGGCGGCCCCCGGAGGGCCCGCGCTGCCTGGATAGGCTCACGTGACCGATGTTCAGACCCCTCTCCCCTGAAGCCGACTTCGTCGCACTCGAGACCGAGGAGCTCGAGCGGTGGCGCGCGCACCAGGTCTTCGAGCGCTCCATCTCGGGCCGCCGGGACGCCACGCCCTGGGTCTTCTACGAGGGACCACCCACCGCGAACAACCGGCCGGGGCTTCACCACGTGTGGGCGCGCGTCTACAAGGACCTCTTCTGCCGGTTCCGCACCATGCGCGGCTTCCTCGTCGAGCGCAGGGCAGGCTGGGACACCCATGGCCTCCCGGTGGAGGTCGAGGTCGAGAAGCGGCTCGGCGTCAACAGCAAGCGCCAGATCGAAGAAGAGGTGGGGATCGCGGAGTTCGTCCGGCTCTGCCGCGAGTCCGTCTTGGGCTACGTGCAGGACTGGAAGGCGCTCACCGAGCGCATCGGCTACTGGACGGATCTCGAGCGAGCGTACTGGACCTTCGACCGGTCCTACATCGAGTCGGTCTGGTGGTACCTGAAGCAGCTCTTCGAACAGGGGCTGCTCTACGAAGACCTGAAGGTCGTCCCGTACTGCCCGCGCTGCGGCACGGCGCTCTCGAGCCACGAGCTGGGCCAGCCCGAGGTCTACACGGACGAGGAGGACGAGTCTGCGTACGTGAAGCTGGCGCTGGTCGATCCCGATGCGTCGGTCGTGGGCGACGCCCGGTGGCTCGTGATCTGGACGACGACGCCTTGGACGCTGCTGTCGAACACGGGCGTCGCCGCGCACCCCGACCTCGAGTACGTCGTGGTCGACGGCATGATCGTTGCCGAGGCGCTCGCCGACGAGGTCTTGGGCGAGGGTGCGGCGGCCCGGGCAACCTGGCGGGTACGTGGCCGCGACCTCGAAGGGCTCAGGTACGAGCGGCCACTCGACGTGGTCGAGGTGCCCCCGGGCCAGGACACGAGCCGGGGCTGGCGCGTGGTGCTCGCCGACTTCGTCACGACCGACGAGGGCACCGGTCTCGTCCATCTCGCTCCGGCGTTCGGTGAGATCGACCGAGAGGTGGGGAAGGCACAAGGGCTGCCGACGCTCAACCCGGTCGGTCCCGACGGCCGGTTCACGCCAGAGGCGGGGCGGCTGTTCGCGGGACGCGCGGTGCGCGAGTCGAACGACCTCGTGAACGACGAGCTCGAAGCCCGGGGCCTCCTCCTCCGCCGTCACCTCCACACCCACGCCTACCCGCACTGCTGGCGGTGCGGCACGGCGCTGATCTACTGGGGGAAGCCCAGTTGGTACGTGGCGACCTCCACGAGGAAGCACGAGCTCATCGCTGCGAACCAGCTGGTCGACTGGCACCCGCCGACCATCAAGGAAGGCCGCTTCGGCGAATGGCTGGCGAACAACGTGGACTGGGCGCTCTCGCGCGACCGGTACTGGGGCACGCCGCTGCCCATCTGGCGCTGTGGCGAAGGCCATCTGGTCTGCGTGGGCTCGATGACCGAGCTCGCCGAGCTGGCCGGGCGAGACCTCTCGGACGTCGACCCGCACCGTCCGACGATCGACGAGGTCGTCTTCGGGTGCCCGCGGTGCGCTCAGCTCGCCTCGGCGCAGCAGGCCGCGGGCTCGGGGGAAGGCGGGGATGCGCCGGAGCCCGGCGTCTCGACGGCGCGGCGCGTCGAGCCGGTGATCGACGCGTGGTTCGACTCGGGGTCCATGCCTGCGGCGCAGGTTGGTTACCCCCACGTCGCAGGATCCAAGGAGGCGATGCGCTTCCCGGCGGACTTCATCGTCGAGGCCATCGACCAGACGCGCGGCTGGTTCTACTCACTGCTCGCGGTCAACGACCTCGTCTTCGGTGAGGCGCCGTACCGGCACGTGATGGTGCTCGGCCACATCGTCGACGCCGACGGCCGCAAGATGTCGAAGTCGCTCGGCAACGTCATCGACCCCTGGGACCTGGTGAACAGTCGCGGTGCCGACCCGCTGCGATGGTGGATGTTCTCCCAGGGCTCGCCGTGGACGGCCACGCGGGTGAGCCCCGGCGCGATCGACGCGGCGATGCGCGACATGCTCCTCACGCTCTGGAACACGGTGAGCTTCTTCACCACCTATGCGTCGCTCAACGGGTTCGATCCTGCTGATCCCGCGGTCCCGTCCCCTCCTGTGCGCGGAGCCCTCGACCGATGGGCGAGGTCCAGGGTGATGTCGACGCTCGAGGCCGTGACCGCCGCGCTCGACGCCTACGAGCCGCTCGAGGCGGCAACGGCCCTTGGCCGGCTCGTCGACGACCTGTCCAATTGGTACGTGCGGCGGAGCCGCCGCCGGTTCTGGCGCACGGACCCTGATGCGCTGCCGACGGACGCCCTCGCCGCCCAGGCGACCCTCTACGAGGCGCTCATCGCCGTCTCGCTCATGCTCGCGCCGTTCTGTCCGTTCGTCGCCGATCGGATCTGGCGCGAGCTCGGCGCCTCGTCGGGCGAGGACGACTCGGTGCACCTGCAGACATGGCCCGCGCTCGACGAGACGGCGATCGACCCTGCCCTCGAGGCGCAGATGGCCCTGGCCGTGCAGCTGTCCTCACTGGGCCGCGCGGCGCGCGGCGAGGCAGGCGTGAAGGTGCGCCAGCCGCTCTCCCGTGCGCTCGTCTTCCTCGCCCCTGGCTCCCCCGCGATCCTCACGGATGTCGTCGCGGACGAGCTGAACGTGGACGAGGTCGTGGAGGCCCAGGACCTGGCCGAAGCCGTCTCCTTGGAGATCACCCCGAATTTCCGGGTCCTCGGTCCCCGGCTCGGAGAGGCGGTGAAGGAGGTGCGCAGCGCGCTGGCGCGCCTCGACGCACCAGCAGCGGCAGCCGCGCTCGAAGCGGGGGAGAGCGTGACGGTCCAGCTGTCGAGCGGGCCCGTGGCGCTCGGGCCCGACGAGCTCGAGGTGCGGGTCCGAGGGCAATCCGGCTTCGCCGTCTCCCGGGAGGGGAGCGCGGTCGTGGCCCTCGACCTCACGATCGACGACGACCTGCGCCGGCGCGGCCTCGTGCGCGAGGTCGTCCGCCATGTCCAAGACCTCCGAAAGACGCGCGGCCTCGAGGTCTCCGACCGGATCCGGTTATGGCTCACCGGCGTCGATGCGGCCCTCTTCGAGCCGATCGGCCGCGAGGTGCTCGCCGTCGAGGTCGCCCGGGGTCCAGGCAGTGGGCAGGCGGTGGCGCTCGACATGGACGGCGGGGCTCACGTCGAGGCCTGGCTCGAGAAGGCCTGAAGCCGGTCGCCCGGCTCCGAGGTCGCCCGGCTCCGAGGTCGCCCGGCTCCGATCACCCCCGATAGGGTGGCCATCGTGGCGAAGCGACAGCTCTTGAAGCCGGTGGCAGCCGTCCTCGGAGTGCTCGGGACGATGGCAAGCGTCTGGTGGTTCGCTCTCAGACCCCGTCGCAAGCACGAGCGCTGAGCGCCAGGAGCGCCGTTCCGGGGTCCTGCCGGCCTGCCGGACCCGTTGTGGCCCCGGTGCTGCCGGGCACGCGAGAATGTCTCATGACCACGTTTGCGACCACGAACCCGGCCACCGGCAAGGTGGAGAAGACCTTCGACGCGCACACCCCCGCGGAGGTCGAGGCGCGCCTCGCTCGGGCGGAGAGCGCCTTCCAGACGATGCGCAGGACGAGCTTCGTGGAGCGTGCGCGGCTCATGCACTCGGCTGCGGACCTGCTCGACGGTGAGGTGCCCGACGTGGGGCGCATCCTCACCACCGAGATGGGGAAGACCTTCGCGGCGGCCAAGGCGGAGGTCGCCAAGTGCGCGCTCGGGCTCCGGTGGTTCGCCGACAACGCCGAACGGTTGCTCGCGCAAGAGCGGGTCGACGACCACAGCTACGTCCGCTACGACCCGCTCGGCCCGGTGCTCGCGGTCATGCCGTGGAACTTCCCGCTGTGGCAGGTCATCCGATTCGCGGCTCCCGGGCTCATGGCCGGCAACGTCGGTGTGCTGAAGCACGCGGCCAACGTGCCGCAGTCGGCCCTCTACATCGAAGAGCTCTTCCGGCGGGCCGGGTACCCCGAGGGTGCGTTCACGACGCTGCTCATCCCCGCTTCCGACGTCGCCGCGGTCATCGAGGACGAACGCATCGTCGCGGTCACCCTCACCGGAAGCGAGCGCGCGGGTGCTGCGGTTGCCGAGACCGCTGGCCGCGTGCTGAAGAAGTGCGTGCTCGAGCTCGGCGGTTCCGACCCCTTCGTCGTGACCAAGACCGCCGATGTGGAGCGCTCCGCCGCCGTCGCGGTGGCTGCCCGGGTGCAGAACAACGGGCAGTCCTGCATCGCGGCAAAGCGCTTCATCGTCGATGCAAAGGTCTACGACGAGTGGGTGGACCGTTTCGTCGCAGGAATGGCGGCTCTGCGTGTCGGCGACCCGATGGAGAGCACGACCGACGTGGGTCCGCTCGTCACGGAGGCTCAGCGCAAGGAGATCGCAGGCCAGGTGGACGACGCACGTGAGAAGGGCGCCACGGTCGCCTGCGGTGGGTCGGCGATCGACGGTCCCGGCTGGTACTACGAGCCGACGGTCCTGCTCGACGTGACCACGCAGATGCGCGTGCTCCAAGAGGAGGTGTTCGGCCCGGTTGCGACCGTCGAGCGCTACGGCGATCTCGACGAGGCGATCCGCATCGCCAACCGCACGCAGTACGGCCTGGGCTCGAGCATCTGGACGCACGATGCGCAGGAGCGTGAGCGTCTCACTGCGGGCATCCAGGCGGGGCAGGTGTTCGTGAACACGATGGTCGCGTCATCGCCCGAGCTTCCCTTCGGCGGGATCAAGCGCTCCGGCTACGGGCGCGAGCTGAGCGGTGTCGGCATCAAGGAGTTCATGAACGCCAAGTCCGTTCGCGAGGACGTGACCGACGCCATCCCGTCCGCCTCTGCTGCGGCTGACTAGTCGCGAGCCGCCGGCAGGGTACAAAGGGTCTGTATGGATCGACAGATGGATCGACAGACACCGGGCGACCCGCCGCTCACCTATCTCGACCACGCCGCCTCCGCGCCGATGCGCGACGAGGTCGTCGAGGCCATGGCGCCGTTCGCCTCCGGGGTGTTCGGCCATCCATCGGGGCACCACCGCCAGGCGCGCGCGGCCCGCCAGGCTCTCGAGGAGGCTCGCGACAGGATTGCGGAGCTGCTCGGGGCGGCGCCCCGCGAGGTGGTCTTCACCTCCGGGGGGACTGAGGCCGACAACCTCGCCGTGATCGGGGTCCTCGGTGCTGTCGTGCGGCGTCGGCCCGGCGAACCGGCGGCAGTCGTGAGCTCTTCGGTCGAGCACGCAGCCGTGCTCGAGGCGTGCCGTGTGGCATCGGCGCGCCTCGGTGGCGTGGTGCACGAGCGTGTCGGCGTGGACTCGCAGGGTCTCTTCGACCTCACCCGGCTGGCGCAGACGCTCGAGGATCTCCGCGGCGACGTCGCGCTCGTGACGGTCATGCTCGCCAACAACGAGGTGGGCACCGTCCAACCGCTCGGTGAAGTGGTGGCGCTCACGAGAAGTCTCGCCCCGCAGGCGGTGGTGCACACCGACGCGGTGCAAGCGGCTGCGTGGCTCGATGTCGCACAGGTGGCATCGGGGGTCGACCTCGTCTCGGTCTCCGCGCACAAGCTCGGCGGCCCGAAGGGCGCGGGCGCGCTCGTCGTGCGCGAGGGCACCGCGATCGAGCCGCTCTTCGTGGGCGGGGGCCAGGAGCGCGAGCGCAGGTCCGGCACGCACGACGTCGCAGGCGCGGTCGGGCTCGCGGCGGCCTTGGCCGCTGTGGCGAACGAGCGGGAGGCGGAGTCGGCACGGGTAGGCGCGTTGCGAGATCGGCTCGCCGACGGGCTGCTCCATGCGGTGCCGTCGGTGATCGAGGTCGCGGAGCGCAAGTTCGTGCTGCCGGGTCACTGCCATTTGTGCTTCTCAGGGGTCGACCGGGAGGAGCTGGTGCTGCTCCTCGACGAGGCGGGCGTGTGCGTCTCGGCGGGTGCGGCGTGCGCGAGCGGCGCGCTCGAGCCCAGCCATGTGCTCGCTGCGATGGGAGTGCCGGCGCCGATCGCGCGTGGCTCGATCCGGTTCAGTCTCGGACATACGACCGCAGCGGAGGACGTCGAGCGCGCGCTTGCGGTCGTGCCCGAGGCGGTCGCCCGCCTGCGCGGCTGACCAGGGCCGGGGCGACCGCGGTGCGCGTCCTCGTCGCGATGTCAGGTGGTGTGGACTCCTCGGTCGCGGCCGCGCGCCTCGTCGCGGAGGGCCACGAGGTCGTCGGGGCCACCCTGAAGCTCTGGGGCGGGGCGCAGAGCTCGGGGTGCTGCTCGGTCGCCGACGTGGACGACGCGCGGCGCGTGGCCCAGCAGCTGGGCATCCCGCACCACGTCTTCAATCTCACCGAGGACTTCGAACGCGATGTGGTGGCCCCCTATGTCGCTGCGCACGCCGAGGGCCGCACGCCCAACCCCTGCATCGAGTGCAACCGCCGCATCAAGTTCGATCGCCTCCTCGAGCGTGCGCGTCGGCTGGGGTTCGATCGTCTGGCGACGGGCCATCACGCGCAGGTTCGCGAGCGCGACGGACGTCTCACCCTGCTCCGGGGTGCCGACAGCGCGAAGGACCAGTCCTACGTGCTGTCCATGCTCGGGCAGTCACAGCTCGGCGCGATCGTGCTGCCGGTGGGCACGATGACCAAGACGCAGGTCCGGGCCGAGGCGACGAGCCTGGGGTTGCGCACCGCGGCGAAGCCCGACAGCCAGGACGTCTGCTTCATTCACGATGGCGATGGTCGGGAAGGGTTCCTCTCCACGCGCCTCGAGCTGCACCCCGGTGAGGTGGTCGACGCAGGTGGTGCGCCCCTCGGCGCGGTGGATGCCGTCGAGCTGGTGACCGTAGGCCAGCGGCGCGGGATGCCGGCGGCGGGAACGCGCCGCTACGCGGTGGCGGTCGACGTGCGAGCGCGCCGCGTGACGGTCGCAGATGCAGCGCATGCCGCGATCGACGAGGTGTCGCTCGTGCCGGAGAGCGTGACGTGGGTGGACCGTCCCCTCGGTGACGGCGACGAGGCGGTCGCGCAGGCGAGCGCGCACGGCCGCCCCGTCCGGTGCATCGTCCGCTTCGGACGCGGTGCCGGCGGCACCGGGGAGCGGGTTGCCGGCGGCACCGGGGAGCGGGTTGCCGGCGGCACCGGGGAGCGGGTTGCCGGCGGCACCGGGGAGCGGGTTGCCGGCGGCACCGGGGAGGCCGTTGCACGCGCAGGCGAGGACCGCGAGGTCGTCTCCTGCTGCTTTCTCACGCCGCAGCGGCCGGTCGCCCCAGGCCAGACCCTCGCCTTCTACGACGCGGCGGACCCCGACGCTGTCCGTGGCGCGGGGATCGTCGCGGGATGTCGGAGGCTCGGGTGACGTCTGCGGCCGAACCCGGCGAAGCGGGGGGCGCGCAGGCTGCTCCTGAGCGCAGCACACCCGCCGAGCGGGCCGCCGAGCTGCGCAGGCTGATCGCCTATCACGACGATCGCTACTACGTCCTCGACTCGCCTGAGATCCCCGACGCCGACTACGACGCGCTCTTCGGCGAGCTGCGCCGGATCGAGGCCGACCACCCCGAGGTCATCACCCCGGACTCACCGACCCAGCGCGTCGGCGGCGCGCCGGCGCCCGCGCTCTTCGCACCCGTCCGCCATCGCATCCCGATGATGAGCCTCGACAACGCCTTCAGCGAGGCCGAGCTCGACGCATGGGCCG
Organism: Actinomycetes bacterium; assembly: GCA_021845725.1. Classification (GTDB taxonomy): domain Bacteria; phylum Actinomycetota; class Acidimicrobiia; order Acidimicrobiales; family RAAP-2; genus JAJYVT01. Next base: position 45,087 of record JAJZVL010000013.1, read on the forward strand.
AGCGGCTCCGCCGACTGCTCCCCGAGGTCGACCTGGAGACGCTCGCCTTCACCTGCGAACCGAAGGTCGACGGGGTCGCGATGTCGCTCACCTATGTCGACGGCCGCTTCGTGCAGGCTGCGACGCGCGGCGACGGGGTGACCGGAGAGAATGTGACCGCCAACGTCGCCACGATCCGCGACGTGCCCCAGGAGCTGAGAACGGCGGCTCCGCACCACCTCGAGGTGCGCGGCGAGGTCTACATGCCGACGGCCGCGTTCGCCGCCTTGAACCGACGTGCCGAAGCGGAGCGGACGAAGACCTTCGCCAACCCGCGCAATGCCGCTGCGGGGTCCTTGCGCCAGAAGGACCCGGGGGTCACCGCCTCGCGCCCGCTGTCGTTCTGGGCGTACCAGATCGGCGAGATCGACGGCGCGTTGCCCGAGCAGGCGACAGGCGCGACGCGACCGCGGCGGGGCGGGGGGGGAGGTGTGCGCGCTGGCGCGCCAGGAGGGCCGTCCGACGCCCCAGCCCACTGGCCACCGGCCACCCAGAGCGCGGCGCTCAGGCTGCTCGCGCAGGCCGGCTTTCCCGTGAGCCCCGACGCCCGCACCGTTCGCGGGGTGAGTGCCGCCTTCGCCCGCGCGCGAGAGCTCGAGGCGCACCGCCACGACCTCGCCTACGAGATCGACGGCGCGGTGGTGAAAGTCGACGATCTCGCGTTGCACGAGCGGCTCGGCGCGACCTCACGGGCTCCGCGCTGGGCGATCGCCTACAAGTTCCCCCCTGAAGACCGCACCACGCGACTGCTGGACATCATGGTGTCGATCGGGCGCACCGGACGTGCGACGCCGTTCGCGGTGCTCGAGCCCGTGTTCGTCGGCGGCTCGACTGTGCGGCTGGCGACCCTGCACAACGAGGACCAGGTACGCCTGAAAGACGTACGTCCCGGCGACCTCGTGATCGTCCACAAGGCCGGCGACGTGATCCCCGAGGTCGTCGGCCCGGTCCTCGGCCCGGCTCTGGGCCCGGGCACGGACGAAGGCGACGGCTCGGGCAGCAAGCGACCTCCGCCCTGGACGTTCCCCACCACCTGCCCGTCGTGCGGTGGCCCGCTCACGAGGCTGCCAGGGGAGAGCGATACCTACTGCACCAACATCGACTGCCCTGCGCAGCGCGTGCAGCGGATCGTGCACTTCGCGTCGCGCCCGGCCATGGACATCGAAGGGCTCGGTGAAGAGCGCGTCACCCAGCTGATCGAGGCCGGCTTGATCGCCGACCCGGCTGACCTCTACCTGCTCGACCCCGAGCGCCTCGCCGGGCTCGAGCGGATGGGCGCGGTGTCCTCGAAGAACCTGGTGGACGCGATCGCGGACTCGAAGTCCCGCCCACTCTCGCGCCTACTGGTCGCGCTCGGGATCCGCCACGTCGGGCCCACCGGAGCCCGGGCGCTCGCGCGCGCGTTCGGCACGCTTGGCGCGCTGCGTCACGCACGCGCCGAGGAGCTCGCAGCGGTCGAAGGCGTAGGTGCCGTGATCGCCGACAGCGTCGCCGAGTTCTTCTCGAACCCGAAGAACGTCACCGTCGTCGACCGTCTCGTCGCGCTTGGCGTCAGGACCGACGAGCCCGGTGTACGCGGGGCGCCGGGAGGTGCCAGGCCTGCGGGCGCTCGCGTCGGCGCCGGTCCGGGGAGCGGTGCCGACGCGAGCAGTGGGGCGGCGAGCAGCGAGCCCGAGGTTGCCCAGACGCTCGCGGGCAAGTCGGTGGTGGTTACCGGCACCGTCGAGGGCTACAGCCGCGAGGAGGCGGAGGCGGCCATCATCTCCCGGGGCGGGAAGTCGCCCGGGACCGTCTCGAAGAGGACCTTCGCCGTCGTGGTCGGCGCGTCGCCCGGCGCGGCGAAGACGCAGAAGGCAGAGGAGCTGGGCATCCCGATGGTCGGCGGCGCTCGGTTCGGCGAGCTACTGGCGACGGGGGAGCTGCCTCGCTGAGCAGGCACATCGTGCCGCCGGAGAGCGGGCAGGCGCGATGGGCTCAGGGATGGCCGTTGCGCCCCGAGAGGAGGTCCAGGCCCTGTAGGGCGAGTGTGAGGCGGGTGCGCGTCGACTGGTCGTCCACGTCGCGCCCGAGGACCGCTTCGACGCGTGCGATGCGCTGGTAGAGGGTGCGCCGCTGGATCCCCAGCTCGCGGGCGGCATCGGCCTTGCGTCCGGCGTGCTTCAGGTACGCGCGCAGGGTGGGGACGAGCCTCGGCCGCAGGGCGCCGTCGCGCTCGAGGAGCGGGCGCAGCTCGGAGTCGACGAAGCGGGAGAGCTCGGGCCCCTCGGCGAGCCGTAGGAGCAACTGGAACGTGCCGAGCTCGGAGAAGTGATGGACACGCCGGGTGTCGTTGGCCTCCCTCGCGAACCCCACGGCGACGGTCGCCTCTTCGATCGCGCGCTGCAGCGTGTCCGGCGCGCCGGCGGCACTCGCGCCGGCGACCACCTCGACGCCGCTGCGGCGGATGGCCCGCGCCGAGGCGGTCTCCACCAGCTCGTCGAGCACGAGTCCGACGGGACGAGTCCCCGGAACCGCCACGATGGCGATCACCCGGTCGCCGCTCGTGCCTACGAGCGCGCTGCAGCCGCGTTCTGCTACAGAGGATCTGAGGGCAGCGGCGAGCGCGCGGAGTGTCTCGAGGCGGTCGTCGTCGGCGAGGTGGTGGACACTGCGCTCACCGTGGGTCTGGCGCACGTCCAGCGCGGCAGCCACGAGCCGCCCCTCGTCGAGGACGGCACCCAGGCTCTTCGCCCGCCGAAAGATGTCGGCGGGTGAGCCGTGCCGCCCGGCGACGATCGCCCCGATGAGCGCGTCGCTCGCGCGCTCCGCGAGGTGCGCGGCGTCCTTCTCCGAGAGCATCGCCAGCGCGAGCGCCGCACCTGCCCGGTCGACGAGCAGCTCGTCCACGTCTCCCGTTCCCAGCCCGGTGTCCAGGACGTGGAGGCGTCCCCAGCGCTCTCGGCGGATCCAGATGTCCACCCAGGTGCAACCGGGTGCCCGTGCGAACGGTCGAACACGGTGCACGCCGCCTGCGGTGCCGTCGCTCGAGTGCCCGTGGACGAGCAGAGCGTGACTGTCCCAAACGGCCGGCGTGTCGTCGTCGGCGCCCGGCCCGCACGCGGCGACCACGCGGCGCGCGGCGTCCTCGAAGACGACCTCGGTCCCGAACACCGATGCGAGGCGCGCGACGAGCGTCGCCACGTCGGCCCCGCCGAGGATCTCCTCGGCCAGCTGCCGACTCACGCGCTCGGCCCGGTCGAGGAGGTCGTACTGCCTGCTCAGGATCTCCCGGTGGACGACCTCGGTCACTTCCACGAAGCGGGTCTCGTGCTCGAGCGAGACGAGCGGGAGCCCGCGGGCGACGGCTGCGTCGACGAGCTCGGGAGGGACCGCGTCGAAGGTGCGACCAAGCTCCACGATCACGCCGGACGCACCTGCGTCGGCCAGCTCGTCGATGTAGCGCCGTCTGGCGTTGGCCTCGCCGGCCATGCCGAGCCCGGTCGTGAGCAGCAGCTCACCACCCTCGAGGAGATGGGCGATGTCGGGCAGCTCGGCCACGTGGACCCACCGGACCGGCCGGCCGAGGTTGGCCGCGCCTGCGAGCACCCGCGCGCCTGCGCTCCGCAACGGCTCGAGCTCCAGGACCTCTCCGATGGTGAGCGGCATACATGCACATTATCGGCACTCGAAGTCACGAGATATGCTCATTGTGTGCATTGTCGTTCGACCTCTCCCGCTCTACGATCGTGGGCGCGAGCCGTTAGGGCGTCCGCGGGGCCACGAGACCCCGTGTGGTCAACACGAGCAGAGGGGTGCAGATGAGCGAGAAGGGCCCTGACCGGCTCTCGGCGGACGAGATCGTCGAGCTCTCGAAGCGCTACACGCTGTTCGACTGGGTCGCGCAGTCCAAGGCGTCGCCGCTACCGGTGGTCGCCGCCAGCGGCGTCTACTTCACTGCCGCGGACGGGAAGCGCTACTTGGACTTCAACTCCCAGCTCATGAGCGTGAACGCCGGTCACGGGGACTCGCGGATCGCGGATGCCGTCGCGAAGCAGGTGCACGAGCTCGCCTATGTGAGCTCGGCGGCCATGACCACCGAGGTGCGTGCGCTCCTCGGGCGCAAGCTCGCAGAGCTCTTCCCTGGCGACATCGAGAAGTCGTTCTTCACGCTGGGTGGCGCCGAGGCCAACGAGAACGCCGTCCGCATCGCGCGGGCGGTCACCGGGCGCCAGAAGATCCTTGCCCGGTACCGCTCCTACCACGGGGCGACGTCCGGGGCCATCACGCTCACGGGCGACCCCAGGCGCTGGGCGAACGAGCCGGGCATCCCCGGCGTCGTCCACGTGCTCGACTTCTACCACGGCACCACCCGTCCGTGGGGCTCCGCTGCCGAGGCGCTCGCGCTGCTCGAAGAGACCATCGAGCTCGAAGGGCCTTCTACGATCGCGGCGTTCATCGTGGAGCCGGTGACGGGCACGAACGGCATCCTGATCCCGCCTGACGGCTACCTCCAGGGTGTGCGCGAGCTGTGCGACCGCTACGGCATCCTCCTCATCGCCGACGAGGTCATGAGCGGCTTCGGGCGGACCGGAAGATGGTTCGCCGTCGACCACTGGGGCGTCGTCCCGGACCTCGTCACCTGCGCCAAGGGTCTCACGTCGAGCTACGTGCCGCTCGGAGCCGTGGGGCTCGCTCCCCACGTCGCCGAGTACTTCGAGGACCACGTCTTCGCAGGCGGCCTCACCTACAACTCGCACCCGGTCGGGCTCGCCGCGGCGCTCGCGACGATCCGCGTCTACGAGGAGGACGGCCTCATCGAGCACGCGGCCAAGATGGGAGAGGTGATGCGCCGGCACCACGAGGAGCTGGCCGCGCGCCACCCTTCGGTCGGCGCCTGCCGGAACATCGGCCTGTTCGGATGCCTCGAGCTCGTGCGGAACCGCACCACGGGTGAGCCCATGGCGCCGTTCAACTCGTCGAGCCCCGAGATGGCCGAGCTGCAGCGGTTCACCCTCGACAACGGCGTGTTCGTGAACCTCCACTGGAACCAGGTCATGACCAACCCGCCGCTGTGCATCACCGAAGAGCAGCTCGCAGAGGGTTTCGCCGTGCTCGACCGCGCGCTCGAGATCACCGACCGCGCAGTCGCCGGCTAGGCCATCAGGGCAACGGAACGAGCGAGAACGAGACGAGGAGGAACGCCATGGAGCGCATCAGCCACTTCATCGCAGGCAAGGTGGTGCCTGGGGAGTCCGGCCGGCACGGGGACGTCTTCAATCCCGCCACCGGGGAGCGGACGCACCAGGTCGATTTCGCGACCGCCGAGGAAGTGGGGCGCGCCGTCGAGGCGGCGCGCGCGGCGGCTGGGCCGTGGGGGACGACCTCGCTCGCCAGGCGGGCCGAGATCCTCTTCCGCATCCGCCGGACCCTCGACGCGCACCGCGGCGATCTCGCTCGGGCGGTCACGCTCCAGCATGGCAAGGTCCTCTCCGACGCAGCGGGGGAGGTCGCGCGCGGGATCGACAACGTGGACTACGCCTGCGGGATCCCGAACCTCCTCGCGGGACGCTACGCGGAGCGCGCGTCGACGGGTGTGGACGTCTACTCGGTTCGCCAGCCTCTCGGGGTCGTGGCGGGGATCACCCCGTTCAACTTCCCGGCGATGGTGCCGCTATGGATGTGCGCGAGCGCGATCGCCTGCGGCAACGCGTTCGTCCTCAAGCCCTCCGAGAAGGACCCGGCGGCGTCGATGCTCCTCGCCGAGCTCTTCTCGGAGGCCGGCCTCCCCGACGGCGTGTTCAATGTCGTCCAAGGGGACAAGGTCGCCGTCGACACGCTGCTCGCGCACCCTGACGTGCGAGCGATCTCGTTCGTGGGGTCGACCCCGATCGCCCGCTACATCTACGAAGAGGCCGCGCGGCACGCCAAGCGCGTGCAGGCGCTCGCCGGCGCGAAGAACCACATGGTGGTGCTTCCGGACGCGGACGTCCAGATGGCAGCCGACGCAGCGGTCTCCGCGGCCTACGGGTCGGCGGGAGAGCGCTGCATGGCGGTCTCGGTGGTGGTGCCCGTGGGACGTGTGGCGGAGCCGCTTGTCCAGGCGATCACGGAGCGGCTGTCCAACCTGCGGATCGGCCCCGGGCTCGACGAGAAGTCCGAGATGGGGCCGCTCGTGACGAAAGAGCACCGCGAGAAGGTCGCGTCGTACATGGACTCGGCTGCCAAGCAGGGAGCGAAGGTCCTGGTGGACGGCAGGGACCACCCTCTCTACGGCAAGGACGGGTTCTTCTTCGGTGCGTCGCTCATCGACCAGGTGACTCCGGAGATGGACTGCTACCGGGACGAGATCTTCGGTCCGGTGCTCTCGGTGGTGAGGGCCGGGACCTACGACGAGGCGATGACGCTCGTCAACGCCAACCCCTGGGGCAACGGCGCGGCGATCTTCACCCGGGACGGTGGCGCTGCCCGACGGTTCCAAGAGGAGGTCGAGGCGGGGATGGTGGGCGTCAACGTGCCGATCCCGGTGCCTGTGGCGTACTTCTCCTTCGGCGGATGGAAGGCGTCGCTCTTCGGCGACACCCACATCTACGGCCCTGAGAGCATCAACTTCTACACCCGAGGCAAGGTCGTCACCGAGCGCTGGCCCGATCCCTCCACGAGCGCGGTCGACCTGGGGTTCCCGCAGAACCGCTGAGGAGGTCTTTGCCGCCAGGGTGGCAGGGCTCGCGGCGAAGGCGGGAGGGTCGGTGACCGTGCCGTGACCCGCGATCCCTCACGGAGCGTCGCCGTGCCGCTAGCCTTCATACGGGTCAATGCCCATCGTCTCCGAACCCCTCGGCCGGGTACTGGGGAACCGCTACCGGCTCGTGGCGGCCCTTGGCTCCGGCGCGTCGGCCCATGTCTTCCTCGGCGAGGACATGGTGCTCCAGCGGCGCGTCGCCGTGAAGGTCCTCCAACCGGCTCTCGCCCATGACGACGCCTTCCTGCGCCGCTTCCGGGCGGAGGCACGTTCGGTAGCGGCACTGAACCACCCCCACGTCCTTCGCGTGTTCGACTGGGGGGAAGGGGAGGACGGTCCGTACCTGGTCCTCGAGTACCTCGAGGGTGGGAGCCTGCTCGACATGCTGGCAGCTGGTCGCAGGCTCTCTGCCGGGCAGGCCGCCCGCGTCGGGGCCCAGGCCGCCGACGGCCTCGCCTACGCCCACGCACGCGGGATCATCCATCGTGACGTGAAGCCGGCCAACATCCTCTTCGACGAGGACGGCCGGGTGCGGGTCGCGGACTTCGGCGTGGCGCGGGCGCTGTCGAGCGCGTCGACGACCGACCCGGGCACGATGCTCGGGACCGCCCGCTACGCCTCGCCCGAGCAGGCCCAGGGCATGCAGCTCGACGGGCGGTCGGACGTGTACTCGCTCGGGCTGGTCCTCTACGAGGCGGTCACCGGAACGGTGCCGTTCGCCCGGGAGACGCCCCACGCGACGCTCCAGGCCCGGATCGGCGAGCCTGTGCCGAAGGATCCGGCCCTCGGCCCCCTCGAGCCCGAGCTCAGCGCTGCGTGTGCTCCAGAGGAGAAGGACCGCCCGGACGCGGCACAGCTCGCCCGACGGCTCGGAGATCTCGCCGACGAGCTCAGCCCCTTCGATCCGCTGCCCCTGGTCCGCCGCGCCCCGCTCGAGGGCACGGAGCCCGGCGCCACGCAGGTCGATCTGCCCATCGCCGCCCATGAGGGGGACGTCACGCGTGTGGGGACGCCCGCCGTCGTCGCGGACCTCGGTGTCACGGGTGTGCTCGGCGCGACGCGGCTCGGATCGGCTGCGAGCGGCGGGCTGGTCGACACCGGTGAGCCGACCGCGACAATCGGTCTCGGCAGTGGGGTGCCACCCGTCGGCGCGTACGGCATGCGCGGGCACCGTAGGCGGTGGCCTTGGGTGCTCGCGGTGCTCGTCGTCGTGGCGGCCATCCTCGCCGCAGGCGGCGTCTATGCCGTGAAGAACCATCTGTTCGCGCCTAGCCACCTCGTGCCGTCGGTGGTCGGGGACACACTCGCGACCGCTCGCAGGGTGCTGCGCGCGGACCACTTCCACGTGCAGCTCCAGCCGGGTGTCACGTCGACCAAGGTGGCACCGGGCACGGTTGCCCGGGAGGACCCGAGACCGGGCACGTCGCTCAAGGAGGGAAGCACCGTGCAGCTCGTGCCCTCCTCGGGGGTGCCCTCGGTCACGGTGCCGTCGTTGACGGGGGGTCTCGATTGCACAGTGGCGACCCGGTTGCTCTCAGGCGCGCACTTGACGGCGAGCTGCCCCGCGGCGAGCGCGTATTCGAGGACAGTGCCCAACGGGGACGTGATCAGCTGGTCGTACGACGGAAAGACCGATCCTGTGACGGCACCGTACGGGTCGAAGATCCTCGTCACGGTGTCCGAGGGAAAGCCCCCGGTCAAGATCCCGTCGTTCGCCGGTGGGACGTACACACAGGCGGCCGCCACCTTGAGCGCAGACGGTCTCTCGGTGACCGAGGTGCAGGCGTACTCGACAACCGTGCCGAACGGGGAGGTGATCGCGACGACACCCGGCACCGGGGCGACAGCGCCCGTCGGCTCGCACGTCACCGTGAGCGTCTCCAAGGGCCCCCGCGCGGTGCCGGTGCCCACAGTGATCGGCGACACGGTGACCAAGGCGACCGCGGCGGTCCAGGCCGCCGGCCTCACGGTCGGCGCGGTGTACGGACCGGGGACAGGGGTGGTCTTCACGACCAACCCTCTCGCCGGGCAGCAGGTGAAGGTCGGGACTGCGGTCGACCTGTACAGCGAGCCCCCGCCCTCGACAGGCAACCAGCCGAAGCCGGGGTCGTCGACGACGTCGGGCACCACGGCGGGGACGACCACGTCTACGACGTCCCCCGCAGGGGGCTAGCTCGCGCCCGTCCGGGCCTTCGTGGACCCCGGCCCTCGGGAGTCGCTGTCCCACGGTGCGAGCGCCGTGTACTCGCGCAGGAACGGCTGCGCGGCGTCGGGGCCTGGACCGGCGCCTGCGCCGGGGTCTGCGCCGGGACCGGGACCGGGGCCGGGGCCGGGGCCGACGTTGGGGCCGAGGCCGGCGTCGAACTCCTCTGCGTAACGTCGGCCCGTCCACACCGCGGCCGCGATCGTGCCAGGGGCCCACGCGTCCCCGATGCAGCGCACCGAGCGCAGGCCATGGCGGCTCCACTCGGATCGCCGGAACTCGAGGCGCCAGTAGAGGTCGTCCACCGGCAGGCGGGCCGTCACGAGGACGACGGCATCTGCTCGCTCTGCCCTCTCTTGACCGGTGAACACGCAGGCGGTGCGGACCGCTCCTGGGCCGATCTCGGTGACCGTGCGGCTCGTGGCGATCTCCACCCCTGCGGCGAGCAGGCGACGTTGGACGGCCGCGGCCTCGAGGGTGTGCACCGTCCACGACGAGGCGAGGGGTGCGGGCGTGACGAGGCGCACCGCGTGCCCGAGCCCGGCGAGGAGCTCTGCTGCGACGCCGCCCATGTAGTAGTGGTCGTCGTCGAACACGACGACCTGGCGGCCTTCCCCGAGCCCTTCGACGGCCTGGCCGAACAGGTCGTCGGGCGTGAGGACGACCGCAGCGGGATCGACGGGCAATGGCACCGTGTGCCAGCGGCCGACGCCGTCTCTGCGCCACACCGAGCCGGTCGCGACCACGACGTCGCTCACGCCAGCGGACAAGACGTCCTCTTCGTCCATGCGGCTCTCGCGGTACACCTCGACGTGCTCGTCGCCCGTGATGCGAGAGAGCCGGTGATCGGCCACCCTCCTCCATGCGCCGAGCGAGGGAAGGGTCGCTTCCCGTACGACACGACCTCCGAGCGTGCGGGAGGCTTCCGCGAGCACGACGCGGTAGCCGCGCCGGGCGAGCGAGCTCGCAGCTTCGAGCCCCGCGGGGCCCGATCCGACCACGAGCACCGACGCGTCGGAGGCCTTCGGGCGGATGCTCTCGGGATGCCACCCGCGCCGCCACTCCTCGCCCATCGAGGGGTTCTGCGTGCAGCGGATGGGGGACATCGTCATGTCCCCCGACACGCAGATGTTGCAGCCGATGCACTCGCGGATGTCCTCTGTGTGGCCGTGCTCGATCTTCCAGGGCAAGAACGGGTCGGCGATGGACGGGCGCGCCGCGCCGATCAGGTCGAGCACGCCGGAGCGGACCTGGGCGGCCATCGTGTCTGGCGACGTGAAGCGGCCGACGCCGATGACCGGTTTGCTCGAGAGGGCCTTCAGCCCTGCGATGAGCGGCTCGCGCTCGTTCTCGGGGCTGAAGCGCGACGTCGTGGAGTCCGACTCCCAGGTTCCGAGCACGAAGTCCCAGGCATCGGTCAGGTGGTCGAGGCGCCCGACCGTCTCTTCGGCGTCGTCGCGCGTGAGGCCGCCGGTGGTGTCGACCTCGGCGACCGTGAGGCGGCACACGACCGCCGCGCGCCCCTCGCACTCCTCTCGGGTGTCTTCGAGGACCTCGGCGAGGAACCTCGCGCGGTTCTCGATCGGGCCCCCGTACTCGTCGGAGCGGTGGTTGTAGCGCGGCGAGAGGAAGTGCTGGAGCACGCTCAGGCTGTGCCCGGCGTACACGTAGACCACGTCGTAGCCGGCCCGAAGTGCCCGGCGGACCGCGAGGCGGTGCCAGGTCCTCAGCTCTGCGATGTCGGACTTCGACATCCTGCGTGCCTGCACGGGGTCGTCCGACGTCACCGGCAGGTGCTCGGGGCCCAAGGGCGCCTCTCGAGACGTGAGGTTCGAGGCGCTCATGCCATTGTGCGCGAGCTCGATGCCCGCGAGCGCCCCGCCTTCGTGGATCGCGTCGGCGATCCGTGCGAGGACCGGGATGTCGCCGTCGTCCCACAGGCGCAGCTCGATGTACGGCGTCACGTCCGAGGTCGGGTGGATCTCGACCTGCTCGGTGCAGACCACCGACCAGCCGCCCTCCGCCTTCACGCGGCGCATGGCCGCGTGCGCGCTCGGGTCCCTGTAGCCCATCCCGTTGCAGTGGGGGACCTGGACGAACCGGTTC
>JAJZVL010000014.1 GCA_021845725.1 Actinomycetes bacterium
CGTTCGCTGCCACGATCCTGACGACCTTCATCACCCGTTCCGACGTGCTCGAGTCGGTCCACAGTTTCAGCAGGACCGGCGATGTCGGTCCGCTTCTGCTCGGCCTTCTCGGCGCCGTCTCGTTGGGCGGGGTCGTCCTGATCGGCTGGCGGGCCGACGCCTTACGCTCGGTGGTCCACATCGACGCGCCGGTTTCTCGCGAAGGCGCGTTTCTTGCCAACAACGCGCTCTTCGCCGCCTTCGCAGCGATGGTCCTGATCGGGACGGTCTTCCCGATCTTCTATGGATTCGCGACGCATCAGACGGTCACGGTCGGGTCGCCCTTCTTCGACGAGATGGCCGCCCCGCTCGCCCTGGCGCTCATCGGGCTCATGGGGCTCGGTCCACTCCTGCCCTGGCGCAAGGCCAGCCGAGGTGTGCTCTGGCACCGCGCTCGGCTTCCTGCCTGGGCTGGCGCGTTCACGCTTGTTGGCACGGTCGTCGCCGGGCTCCGGGGGGTGGTGCCGTTGGCTACGTTCGCCTTGTGCGCGTTCGCCGGCACGGCCGCGTTGCGCCAGCTTGCGATCGGGGTCCGCCGCCGGCGGCGGCGGGGTCTGGTCACTCGCGAGGCCGGCGGGATGGTCGTCCACCTTGGCATCGTGGCCGTCGTGGTCGCCATCGTGGCGAGCAGCGCGTACGGGCATCGCAGCGAGGTCGAGCTCTCCCCGGGCAAGTCCGCGCAGGTCGCGGGGGTGACGGTCACGTACCTCGGCAGCCGCACGATCACCTACCCGTCGCACACCTCACTCGTCGCGACACTGCGCCTCGGGGACTCCCCGACGCGCTACACGCCGGCCATCAGTGACTTCTCGAACGACGTCGAGGGTGTCGGCACGCCGGCCGTTGTCTCGAGCCTGTGGCGGAACGTCTACCTAACCCTGGACGTCGCGCCGGCTCATCGAGGTGCCGAGGCAGCGATCGGTGTCGTCGTCCAGCCGCTCCTCGTCTGGCTGTGGATCGGCGGCGCCATCATCGCGCTCGGGGCGTTGGTGGCCCTGGTTGCCCCGGAGCGTTCCTCGGACACGGACGCGCGCCAGCATCGCAAGGAAATGCCCCGATCCGAGCAGGGAACCACTCGCAGCCTGTCGGAGGTGGCGGTGGCAGGCGTGGGCGGTGCTCGGGTTGACTCCAGCGACGGTGAGGCGCGATGAGCACGGCGGCAGCCCCCACCATCGCGCGACGACGCCTCCGCCACCCGGTACGCCGGCTCACCATTGTGCTCGGGCTCGTCGTGGCTGGCGGATTGGCGGTGATGCTCCCGCGTCTCGGCCAGAACCCGAGCACCCAGGTAGCGGCAGACTCCCCCCTTCTCGGCAAGCCCGCACCCCCGTTCTCCCTCCGCGAGGCGAACGGGGGTGCCACCGTCTCGTCCGCGACGCTGCGTGGTCACTATTCCGTCGTCTACTTCTTTGCCACCTGGTGCCCGGTCTGCGTCGCCGAGGTGCCCAACCTCGTCTCGTTCTACTGGCACTGGCACACCCGCGGCGTCGAGCTCGTCGGCATCGGCTACGAGGACCCCGGTGCTGCCGAGGCCCAGTTCGCCCGCCAGGCCGGGATCAGCTGGCCGCTCCTCGTCGATCCCGATGAACAGGTCGCGCTGCGCTATGGCATCTTCGGGATCCCCGAGACCTTCGTCATCGGCCCGAGCGGAACGGTCCTCGCCAAGCTGGTCGGGGCGGTCGGGACAGGCCAACTCGGCGCGGTGGTCCAACGCGTGATGCAAGGAAGCACCAACGTGTCGGTGCGAAGCGGCGCAGTCGTGCCGACGAGCCCTGGAAAGAGAGCAGGCGGTGGCTGACCAGCCAACCCACCACGAGCTGCGACCTGGGGCGACGAAGGACCGGCCGTACGCGTCCAAGGCGCTATGGGTCGCGCTGTTCGCCGCCGTGATCGGGGTTGGCTTGTGGCAGGGGGCGCAGCGGCCGGCGCCATCCACGCCGGCCGCCCGGATGGAGCAGATCGCGTCCCAGCTCCGCTGTCCGGTGTGCATCGACGAGTCTGCCGCGCAGGCGAACACCGCAGCGGCGCGAGCGATCCGCGCCGACATCGCGACGCGGCTTCGCAGCGGCCAGAGCGAGCGACAGATCATCGGCTACATGGTGAGCCGCTACGGTCGTTGGATCCTGTTGTCCCCGCCGTCGTCGGGGCTCGGCCTCGCGGTGTGGCTCGCGCCGATCGGGGTCACGCTCGGAGCACTTGCAGTCGTCGCAATCGCGTGGGCGCGCGCCGTGCGGCGGTTCCGAGCACCAGCACCGCGGGCGGCCGACGCGGACGTTGACCTGAAAGGTGAGCAAGATCTCTCCCTCGCCGACAGGGTGCGGCGGGTCGAGGAGGAAAGGGCGTCGACGTGAGCTGGACCGTGCTCTCCTACGCCTTCGTCCTCGGGATGGTGGCGACGGTCAATCCCTGCGGGTTCGCCCTGCTGCCGGTGTACCTCACTTCGCTTCCGAGGTCTGGTGGAGACGCGCCCTTGGGGGCAGTCGCCCGGGTCCCCCGTGCGGTCGCAGCGGGCCTCGCGGCGACCGCGGGCTTCGTCGCAGTGTTCGGGATCGTGGGCGCGCTCGTGAGCGCGGGGATCAGCGTGGTCATGAACTGGGTCCCCGAGATCGGCATCGCGGTCGGCGTCGCCCTCGTCGTCGTCGGGGGGCTGACGGCCGCCGGCCGGCATCTCTCAGTGCGTCTCCCCGGTGCCACGCGTCGGCTCGGGAGCGGCCGCGGGTTGCCGTCGATGGTCGGGTTCGGCGTCTCGTACGCCGCGGCGTCGCTCGGCTGCACGCTGCCGGTGTTCCTGGCCGGCGTGGCAGGCGTGTTCACGCGCGGCGGGATCGGCGCGGGGCTCGGTTCGTTCGTTGCCTACGCGCTCGGGATGGGGGCCGTGCTCACCGCCCTCGCCGTCGTCTACGCCCTTCTCCCCGGCCGACGTCTCGGTCGTCTGCGAGCTCTTGGGGGCCGCCTCGAGCGGCCGGTCGGGGCGCTCCTTGTCCTGGTCGGGTGCTACCTCGTCTACTACTGGGCATCCGACCTCGCCGGCGGACAGGGGACTGGGGGGCTCACCGGGACCGCCGACCGCGTCGATGCCGCGGTGACCTCGGCGGTCTCTTCTGCCGGACCGCTCCTCGGCGGGGTGCTGGTCGCGCTGGTCCTTGGAACCCTCCTCGTCGTCCGGGTACGACACCGCCCAGGACGTCGCTCGATGCCTCGCACGAGCACCGCGCTCGAGGAGGCCCACGCGCCGGGTCAACCGGCAATGGGGTGCTGCACCACGGGCTCGTCACCTGACGCAGCGACGGGGCCAGCTCTCCTCGGGGCGACTCGTGAGCACTGGGTGCGCTCTTCGTGGCGAGTGGCGGTGAGCGTGCTGGTGTCGCTCGGCGGCGCGGCGGCCCTGATCGGTCTCGGTGTCGCCGCTTTCGCCGGCAGCAGTGTCAGTTCCGCGCAGGAGCCGGGGCCGGCCCCGGCACTCATCCGGCTGATGAGCCTCGACCCGCTCAACGCCCAGTCGAGCGTTCGCGCACCTGGCTTCACCCTCACCGACCAGCGGGGGAAGCCACTGTCGCTCTCCTCGCTACGGGGGAAGGTGGTCGTCCTCGTCTTCTTCGACAACCACTGCCACGAGCTCTGCCCGCTGTTCTCCCAGGACATCCGTGCCGCAGCCACTGACCTCGGGCAGCTCGCCCGGCGCGTCGCGTTCGTGGCCGTGAACGTCAACCCGTTCTACCCCCAGGTCCGCTACGACGTGGCTTTCGACCAACGCGTGGGCCTCGACAAGGTGCGCGACTGGTACTTCTTGACCGGGCCGTTGCCCACCCTCGAAGCCGTCTGGCACGCCTATGGCGCACAACCGACAATCGGGCCCGACAAGAGCGTCACACACACGAGCATCATCGAGTTCATCGATCCCCATGGGAGGGTCCGCGACCTCGGCAACTACGGTCCGTCGTCTGCCGACAGCACCCGGTGGGGATACGGGCTCGCCATGATGGCCGAGTACCTCCTCGGCGTGCACCAGCCGCTTGCTGCCCGGACGCCCACTAGCGTGCCGGCTGGCGCCCCGGGATCCGCTCCGGCCTTCTCGCTCCCCGCGTTGCACGTCGGCCACACGGCGGCCGTGTCGCTCGAGGCGTTTCGGGGCCGTCCCGTCGTGCTCAACTTCTTCGCCACTTGGTGCTCCGCCTGCCAGGCCGAGGCAGCCGGCCTCGGAGCCGAGGCCCGCATGCTCGCGGGCAAGGCCGAGCTCGTCGGCATCGACGTGGACGGCAACGCCGCCCAAGCGGCGGGCTTCGTCCGCCACTACGGGATCGGCTATCCGATCGGCATCGACGCGAGCGGCAGCGTGGCCGCCGCCTACGGCGTGACCGACCTGCCGACCACGGTGTTCGTCTCTGCGTCCGGCCGGGAGGTAGGTCGCCACATCGGTGCGATCTCCCCCGGTGAGCTCGCCGCCGAGGTGGACCAGCTGGCCGGGGGCGGCCGGCGTGCTGGTCCACCGTGATCCGGGGTACGGCCGAACCGGGAATCGCTCATACCGATATCCCGTTCTACGGATATGTAGGTAGGATGGTCGCTGGTACCTGCATGAGGGTGACACCTCGCAGGGGCCGTCGACGACCCAATCAGGGCATCCTCGACCGCGTCACCACGCCAGAGCAAACCACGCCAGAGCAAGGAGCCAGTCCATGGACACGAACGCACGCCCGGCCGTCCTCGAGGTGAGGGGCATGACCTGTGACGACTGCGCCCGCCACGTGACTGCTGCCCTCGAGGGTGCGGGTGCCGAGGAGGTGTCGGTCACCTGGCGCACCGGCGAGGCGCGCTTCGCCTGGCCCGGGGGGATCGCCGAGGACGCCTTGCGGTCGGCGGTCGAAGGCGCCGGCTACCGGCCCGGAACGCTCCGACTCCTCGGCATGGGCATCTCGAAGGAGGGCATCGACGGGAGCACCGACTACGACCTGGTCGTCGTGGGCGCCGGCTCGGCTGCCTTCGCCGCCGCGATCAAGGCCACCGAGGCCGGCTACAAGGTCGCGCTGGTCGAGCACGGCACGTTGGGGGGGACCTGCGTGAACGTCGGCTGCGTGCCGTCCAAAGCCCTCCTTCGCGCGGGCGAGCTCGCCTGGGCGGCGGGACACCACCCCTTCGCCGGGCTCTCGACGAGCTCGGGGCCGGTCGACCTTCGGGCGCTCGTCGCCCAGAAGGACGAGCTGGTGGGGGAGCTGCGCCAGATGAAGTACACCGACCTCGTCTCCGACTACGGCTTCACCGTCATCCCGGGGCATGGCCGCTTCGTGAGCCCAGAGGTGCTCGAGGTCGACGGAAGGAGCCTACGGGCCCGTATGTACCTGGTGGCGACCGGCGCCTCTCCTGCCGTGCCCTCCATCCCCGGCCTCGCAGAGGCGGGCTACCTCACCTCGACGAGCGCCCTCGAGCTCACCGAGGTTCCGAAGCGCCTCGTCGTCATCGGGGCGAACGCCATCGGGCTCGAGCTCGGCCAGTTCTTCCTCCACGTGGGCAGCGAGGTCACCTTCGTCGACGTGGCCGAGCGCATCGCCCCCTTCGAAGAGCCCGAGGTCTCGGACGCTTTGGCCTCGGTGCTCACCAGCCAGGGAGCCGGCATCCACACCGGTGCCCAGGTGCTCGGCGTGCGGCGGAGCGAAGATCACGTGGAAGTCCGCATGCGGGTGAATGCGCGAGAGCTCGATCTCGCCTGCGACGAGGTCCTCGTCGCGACCGGCAGGCGGCCCAACACCGAGGGGCTCGGGCTCGACGCCGCCGGCGTCACCATCGACGGGCGCGGGGCGCTCGCCGTCGACGACGAGCTGCGCACCACGAACCCGCGCATCTACGGCGCAGGGGACGTGACCGGGGCGCCACAGTTCGTCTACGTCTCGGCCTACGAGGGCGCGCTCGCCGTCGACAACGCGCTTCTCGGCGCGGGGCGCACGCTCGACTTCACCGGCCTTCCCCGGGTGATCTTCACCGCCCCCCAGGTCGCATCGGCCGGGCTCACCGAGACGCAGGCCGCAGCTGCGGGCTACGAGGTGGAGACCTCGGTCCTGCCCCTCTCAGCGGTCCCCCGGGCCCTCGTCAACCACGACACCCAAGGCCTCGTGAAGCTCGTCGCAGAAGCCCGCACCGGGCGGCTGCTCGGCGCCTCGGTCCTCGCCGAGGGCGCGGGCGACGTGATCCAGGCGGCGGTGCTGGCCATCCGCCACGGCATCACGACGAGCGAACTGGCCGCCACGTTCCACCCCTACCTGACCATGGCAGAGGGCTTGAAGCTCGCCGCGCAGACCTTCACCCGCGACGTGGAGAAGCTCTCGTGCTGCGCGGCGTAGCGGGGGCCGATCCGACCAGTGCGCCCGTGGCACCGAGGCAGCGAGGCAGCGAGTCAGCGAGGCACCGAGGCCGTGGCAGCGTCCGGTCCCTCACCTACGCTACGAGCTCGTAGGAGGTGATGGACGATGCCGAGGCGGGTGGTCGCGGGGCGCCGTGTCGGCGACCTCGAGAGCGAGATCCTCGACGTGCTCTGGTCGGCACGAACCTGGCTCTCGGGGCGCGAGGTCTTGGAGCGCCTCGGGGACGAGTCCCGGGCATACACGACGGTGATGACGGTGCTCGGCCGCCTCGTCGACAAGGAGCTCGTCGAGCGCGTCGAGGAGGGGAAGGGCCACGTCTACCGCGCGGCGGGCGACGCTGACGAGCTGACCGCTCAGGCGATCCGCTCCCTCCTCTCCGCGACGGCACACCCCCGTGTGGCCCTCGCGCACTTCGTCGACGATCTCGACGACCCCGAGCTCATGGCCGAGCTGGCCACGGCGATCAAGCGGGCGCGCCGGGGGTGAGCGCTCCAGTCGTCGGGCTCGGCTTCTTCGCCGTGCTCGTCGGCCTCTCGATGCTCGCCGGGCGCCGCGGCGGCGTCTCGCCTCGGGCCGCGGCGGGTGCGCACCTGGTGAGCCTGCTCGGCTGGGCCCTTCTGCCCGCGGTGTGGCTGGCGTGCGCCGGCAGCGCGCTCGGGTCGTGGCTCGGCGGGATCCGCAGCTCGGGCGGGGGCTGCCTCCTCGGGATCGACCACGGCCAGTGGCAGCTGCTCGGCGACCTGCCCGGCACGCTCGTGCTCGGCGTGCTGGCCTTCCACGGGCTCCGCCAGGCCGCAGCCGCCCGGCGTGCGGAGATGCGGGGGGTGGCGCTGTCGAGGTCCGTGCGGCGCCCGACGAGCGCCGGGGAGGTGTGGGTGGTGCCCTCGGAGCATCCGGCCGCGTTCGCGTCGGGGCTGTGGCGCTGCCGGGCCGTGGTGACCTCCGGGATGCTCGCCCCGCTCGCCGGCCCGGAGCGTCGGGCGGTGTGTGAGCACGAGGCCGCGCACGTGCGTCTCGGGCATCCTCGGCTGCTGCTCTTGTGCGGGGCGATCGCGGCGGCCTATGGGCGCTTCCCGCCGGTGCGCCAGGCCTGGGATGCGCTTCGCCGTGAGCTCGAGGCGGCCGCCGACGACGAGGCGGCGCGCGTCGTGGGCACCGAGACCCTCGTGTCCGCACTGGTCCATGTGGCCACGCTCGTGGGCCGCCAGACCCCTGCAGCGGCACCAGGTTTCGGGGGCGCCGAGCATCTGCGCTGGCGGATCGCCCGCCTCGAGCGCCCCGGCACGCCGGCGCCGTGGCCGACGGCGATCGTCGGCACGGCAGCCGCCGCCACCGCCAGTGCAATGGCGCTCGTCGCCTGCGTGCTCGCCGGGGCTCCGGCGAGCGTTGCCGGAGCGCTCGCCTGCCTCGCCGTCGTCGCCCTCGTCGGTGTGCGCCCCATGTGGACGTGGGGGAGCCACCGCGCGTCGCGCTGAGCGCACGGGGCATGCTTGGCTCGTCGACGTCTCCGGTGCCTCGAAGACGTCCTGGTGTGCGTGGATGGCAGGGAAGGCACGCGACAGCCGATCTGGACTTCTACTTCGACCCGGTGTGCCCCTTCGTCTGGATGACGAGCACGTGGGCGGGAGCCTGGGGGCTCACCTGGCATCGCTCCCGCTCGTCGTGCGGTCGCGGCGAGCCGGCACCACGAGCCGCGCCGCCGCGTAGCCACCGGCGGCCATGACCATGATGCAGAAGCTGGGCGGGAGGTCCGGGACGAGATAGCTGAGGACGAGGCCTGCCCACATCTCCACGAGAGCGAGGCCGCCCGAGAGTGCCAGCCCTGCGAAGGGGCGTGCCGTCGAGTGCAAGGCCGTTGCAGCCGGTGCCGTGAGCAGACCCAGCAGCAGTAGGGCGCCGATCGCCTGGGTGGCCTCTCCTGCGGTCCCTCCGAGCAACGCAAGGAAGACCAGGCCGAGCAGTCGGATCGGCACGCCCCGGGCACCGGCGACGTCGGGGTCGACGGTGATGAACAGCAGGGGCCGGGCGAGGATGACGAGCGCCGCGCCCAGCATCACGCCGAGCCCCAGGGCGACGAGCGCCTGGTCGTCCGAGAGACCGAAGATCGAGCCGAACAGCACGCCGATGCCGCCCGTCGAGTTGGACGTGGCGCGGCTCGTCGTGTAGACGCCGAGGAACAGGACACCCAGCCCGAGGATCCAGGCGAAGACATTCCCGATCACGACGTCGTCGGCCCGGCCCCGCGGGCCGAGCAGTCCGATGAGGAGGGCCACGCCCACCGTCCCGACGAACAAGCCGAGCCGGAGATCCGCACCGAAGGCGAGCGCCGCCATGGCACCGGTGAAGGCCACGTGACTGAGCGCGTCCCCGGTGAACACCTGGGATCGCAGCACGAGGAAGTACCCGGCCAGGCCGCTTGCCAGAGCGATGCCCGAGCCGGCGACGAACGCGTGCTGCATGAACGGCTGGGAGAACAGCCCGCCGAGACCCGCGACGGCGAGCAGGTGGCCGCTTGCCAGAGCCCCGGGCGCGCTCACGGTCGCTGCTGGCGATGCCGTCGGCGGCGAGAGCGCTGACGCACCAGCCCAGGAAGGTGCGAGGTGAGGTAGCCGGCGAACGCGATCGTGGTGATCCAAAAGCCGATGGGGTACGGCGAGTAGTACGAGACGGCGAGCCCTGCCCAGGTGACGACCACGGCGAGTGCAAGGGTCATCCACAGTCCGAGCGCCGGCCGGCTCGTCAGCTGCTGGACCGTCGCCGCTGGCATCACCAAGAGTGCGAACACGAGCAGCGCCCCGGTCATCTGGCTGGCACCTGCGGCGGCAAGTCCGAGCAAGAGCAGGAACGCCGCCCCGAGCCCGCGCACCGGCACCCCCCGCGCCGCAGCCATCGCCGGGTCGATCGAGGCGAACAGGAGCGGCTCCCACAGCACGGCGATCGCCGCCACCGTGACCACGCAGATCACCGCGAGGATCACCACCTCGCCGTTGCTGATGCCGAGGAAGTTCCCGAAGAGCAAGGCGTCGATGCCGTTCAGGTTTCCCCCGTAGAGACTGGCGAACAGGAACCCGAACCCGAGTAGCAATGCCTGCACGGTTCCCGTGACGGCGTTCTCGTCGCTGAACGCCCTGCCCGTCGTCGTCGGCACGACGGCGATGAGCACTGCCGCCAAGAAGCAAAAGGTGAAGTACCCGCCGAATGCCGACAGGCCCACGAGCGTGGCACCAGCCGCCCCGGGGAAGCCGACGACGGCGATCGTGTGGCCGACGAAGCTCTGCCGGCGCAGCACCATGAACCAGCCCACCGCCGACGCCAGCACGGCGATGGCCGCGCCTGCCCGGAACGCGTTGACCATGAACGGGTACGAGAGGAGGTTGCGCAGGTCGGTGAGCGGGTTCGCCGACAGCCCGACCACAGGCACGAGGATGGGCGGCACACTCATGTCGAGCTCGATCCCCTTCCCTCCTCGGGCCGCCGTGCGCCGTCGTGGTGGTGCGCGTCGTGGTGCGCGTCGTGGTGCGCGTCGTGGTGGTGCGCGTCGTCGAGCGGCTCTCCATGAGGACCGTGGTGATGGTGCGTGACGTCTGGCTCTCCCACGACCACGAGACGGCCCTTCGTCGTCCGGATCACCTCGACCGGGGTTCCGTAGAGGCGGGACAGCGTCTGCTCGTTGATGACCTCCTCCGGGGATCCGGAGACGACCTGGCCCCCGGCGATGTAGACGACGCGGTCGAGCTTTGCGAGGATCGGGTTGACGTCGTGTGCGACGATCATGACGGTCACCCCTTCCCTGCGGCAGATCTCGGCCACCAGGTCCGCCACGGCCATCTGGTTGGGGAGGTCGAGGCTCTCGAGCGGCTCGTCGAGCAGTAGCAGGGCCGGCCCGCTCACGAGGGACTGAGCGATGAGGAGCCGCTGCTGCTCACCTCCTGAGAGCTGTCCGATGGGTCGCCCCGCGTAGGCGTGAGCCCCGACGAGGTCGACCATTTCCTGCACGCGCCGGCGTTCGTGCCGGTGCCGCTCACGCGCCGCTCGCCTGAGGGGGAGGGAAACCCCGAAACGGGTCCCGGTCAGGCCGAGGCGGACCAGGTCGACCCCTCGGATGCGTATCGAGGCGTCGAAGTTCCGGCGCTGCGGCAGGTAGCCGATCCGGTCGTTGTGCATGCCTGGCGGGTCGCCAAGCACCTGGACGGAGCCTGCCGCCAGCGTCTGGGCGCCCAGGATCACCTGGAGCATCGTGGACTTGCCCACCCCGTTGGGGCCGAGCACTGCGACGAACTCCCCCGCACGTACGTCCAAGTTGGCCCTGCTCCACAAGGTCCTCTCCCCGACCCTGACAGCAGCGTCCTCGAGGCGCACGACCTGGGCACCGTCGCCGGCCGGCGCCCGGACTGTGGCATGCCTCGTCGATTCTCCGTGCTCCGTCGTCATCCCTGCCGCCCTTCGGCCCGGGCGAGCGCCGAGGCGATGTGTCGCAGCTCTCTCACTTGCCAGGCCTGGAACGTGGCATCGGCCGGTGCCAGGGTCTCGGTGACGGGGACCACGGGGATGTGCTCGGCATGGCACTCTTCCACCTGCGCCGTCACATCGGGGGTCGCGTTCTGGATGTTGTAGATGTAGATCTTGATCTCCCTCCGACGGATCTGGCTGTCGATGGTCGCCTTCTCCGCCGCCGTCGGCTCGTTCCCCTCGCTCACGGCGTTCAAGAACCCGAGGGGCGTGATGAGGTCGAGACGCAGCGCGCGTGCCAACGGCACCATGATGCTCTCCGAAGCACCGACCGGGGTTCCTGCATACCTGCGAACGATCATCGAGATGATGGAGTGATAGGGAGCCAGGGCTTTCGTCTCGAACTGCTTCTCCTGGCGCGCGAAGTAGCCGGCGGCTCTCGGGTCGATGCGCTCGTAATCGGCCGTGATCTGCTGGATCACCCGGGTCACGTCGGAAGGGTCGTACCATCGGTGGGGGTTGCCGCCTGGGCGGATGCCGAGCAGGTTGCCCACGTCGAGGACCGTTTGGTTCTTCGTCTGGTCAGAGCCGACCAGCGTCGTCGCCCATGGGTCGTACCCGATCCCGTTGACGATGACGAGCTGGGCGGTTGCGATCACCCGAGCGTCGGCTGCCGTGGGCTCGTACTCGTGGGGGTCCGTATTGGGGTTGGTGATGATGCTGATGACGCGCGCCCGGTCGCCACCCAGCTGCGCCGCGATGCTGCCCCAGAAGTTCTCCGCTGCCACGACCGAGACGCGGCCTCCCGGTGCCGGCAGGGCAACGCTCGGACCGAGCGAGCACGCCGAGAGCAGGAGGGCGCACATGGCTGCTGCCGCCGCTCCGGGCAACCGCCGTCGTCTGGATGCGGTGGAGCGGCGTGCGGCTGTCTGGACCACGTGGGCGAAGCGAGCCATCGTCATCAGTTTGGCGGTCGACGCCGCGGCGGTCCGACCCTGCCACCCAGGCGACGGCCAAGGAGGCGCGACGAGATGAATGCGAAGGTCATTGGAGCCGGGCGTCGCCGAGGAGGCGAGTCGTCGGGAACGCAGGGGAGCAGGTGCACGAGGGCGTGGTGCCCGGCGCCGGGTTCGTCGCCCTCCACGAGGCCCCGGACGCCAGCGCGGCCCGAGTACGATCTACGACGCTCAACCCGGGCCCCCGGGCCCCCGGGCCCCCGGGCCTCTGCGCCGAGCCGAAGACGAGGAGCCACCGTGACGACCAATGCCCCGGCAGCCTGCTCGGCGAACGAGGAGCAGGAGCGGTTCTGGAACGGCGTGGCCGGGCCGCTGTGGGTGGCGGCGGAGGAGGAGACCGAGCGTCACACCGGTCCCTTCGGTGCGGCGGCCCTCGTGGTCGCGGAGCCGACGGCGGGCGAGGCGGCCCTCGACGTCGGCTGCGGCTGCGGTGCGACCACGATCGCGCTGGCAACCGCAGTCGGTGCGGGTGGCAGCGTGCTCGGCGTGGATCTGAGCGCCGCGATGCTCGCCCGGGCCGGAGAGCGGGCTGCTGCGAATGGGATGTCGCAGGTCCGGTTCCGCCGGGCCGATGCCCAGGTCGCCGATCTCGGATGCGGCTCCTTCAACCTCGTGTTCAGCCGGTTCGGCGTCATGTTCTTCGCCGATCCCTCCGCTGCGTTCGCCAACCTGCGGCGGTCGCTGCATCCCCGGGGCCGGATGGTGTTCGCCTGCTGGCAGGCTCCTTCTGCCAACCCCTGGATGGCAGTCGTGAACCGCGGCGCTGCCCGGATCTTCTCGCTGGAGCCGCCGTCCCATGACGCCCCGGGGCCCTTTGCACTGTGCGATCCGGACCGCCTCGGCGCTGTCCTGCGGGCTGGAGGCTTCTCTGCGGTCGAGATCACCGAGCACGTAGAGCAGCTGCACCTCGGTGCCGGGCAGCCGGTCGAGGGCTGGCTTCACCAGCGCCTTCTCATGGGTCCGGCCCGCGCCGCCTATCTCGACGCAGGGTCCGGACGCCAGCGCGAGGTGCGTGCCGTGCTCGCCGACGAGCTCGCTGCGTACGGGGTCGACGGCGAAGATCCCGAGAGCGGGTTCGTCATGGACGCTGCAGCGTGGATCGTGGAGGCTCGCCCCTGAACGCCCGGCTCCGCAGGGCTGCGAGGGCCGCGGTCTGGTGTCGAGGGGCTAACCTCACGTCTGTGTCGTGCACTGCCAGCCGCCTGCTCATCGCGGCGTTCGCGGCCTACCTCCTCGGGAGCCTCTTGCACGACGCGGTGGTGACGTGGGCGATCGTCGCGGTGGCGGTCGCCGCAGCGCTCGGATGGACCCGCTGGCGAGGGTCGGGCGGCCGCTCGCTGGGTCACTGCGGACCCCGATGCGCGACCCGGCGGGGCGCGGACGCGCACGCCGAGGCATCTCAGCTGGAGGAGGTCGAGTGAGCACGAGCCATCCGCAGGCCAAGGTGGCGTTCCTGATCGTGAGCGACGACCCTGCAAGGGCGATTCCCGGCCTGGTGATGGCCGCACGCATGAAGGTCAATCGCGGCACCGACGTTCGCGTGCTGTTCTTCGGTCCGGGTGTGAAGCTGGCAGGCAGTGGGGCGGTGGATGAACAGCTCGAGGCACTCAGCGCCGCGGGCGTCGGAGCCAGGGCCTGCGCGGCCAACGTCGAGCAGTACGGGCTCGCCGAGGAGATGGGCGCTCGCCCGGTGGGCTTGCTCGCTGCGGGGGCAGAGGTCGAGGACTACGCGCGCCAGGGCTATACGGTGCTCAGCTTCTGATCCTGACCGTGCAACCAGCGGTGTCGACGACGGGGTGACGGACCTGTGAGCAGCGCATCGGAGGATCCAGAGGGATCATCGGACGAGACGGCGGGCGGGCTCCTCGACGAATCGCAGTGGCCGATCACCGGCTTGCACCACGTGCGGATCCCGGTGAGCGACTCGTGGGCGAGCCGGGACTGGTACTCGACCGTGCTCGGCTTCGTCCCTGTGCTGGACTTCGAAGAGGAGCTTGGTCCCACCGGCGTCGTGCTCCGCCACCCGATCGGCCTCGTGGTGGGCCTGCACCAGGACCCGGCCAGGGCCGTCTCGCTTCGGGGCTTCGCCGTGCTCAGCCTGGCCGTCGCGGACCGTCAACAGCTCGAGCAGTGGGCCGATCATCTCGATACGCGCACGATCCCGCACGGGTCGGTCCGAGAGGGTCATCTTGGCCCATACATCGAGGTGCCAGACCCCGATGGGATCATCGTCCGGTTCCACAGCGGCCCCGCGCCCTACTCCGAGGAGGCATGAGGTCGGGTCCGGGCGACTGCGCGCCGCAGAGTCCGCACGGTCTTTCTCGCGGGCAGATCGGGCTCGGGCCTGCAGACGCACATGGTCCCCCGAGGCAGAGCGCGGATCAGGGCTTGAACGCGCAGCCGTCCCAGAAGGCCGCCGGGCGCTTGCGGGCGAGCCCGCGAAGTTCGAGCACGAGCTCGTCTGGACGGCCGTGCGCCGTCTTGAAGCGCACGGTGATCGGGAGACCGGCGTCGTCGACGGGCTCGTAGCTCGCGGCGTCCTCGGGTCGATCGGTGGATGCGTCGAGCAGCGTCAGCGGGCCGTGGCAGCACTGGTGCCGTGTCGAGCGAACCCACAAGGTGCCGCCGTGCGCCATGACGTAGTCGCACACCGCGGCGTCAGCCGTCACCTTCACGCGCTCCATCGTAAGGCTGCGTCGCAGCTCCGAGGCGCAGCAGAGGGTGCCGCAACGGCAGGCCCCGAGAGAGCCCACCACGGCGGGCATCCTCACCACGAGGGTCGTACCGACGTCGGGACGTGCGATCGTAGGCGGGGTCGACGTGGCCAAGCACCCGGCGCTCGCCAAGCAGCTGAGCGGGATCGTCTCGCAGCAGAACACGCTCGACCGCCAGCTCACCGTGTGGGAGAACCTGTACTTCCACGGCTGTCTGTTCGGGATGGGCGCGACGGCATCCCGGAGTACCGCCAGCGCACTTCTCTAGCAGTTCCAGCTCGAGAAGTGGGAGGGAGCCTCCGTCTACGCCCTCTCCGGGGGGATCGCGCAGCGGCTGATGGTGGCCAGAGCGATCTTCCACCGGCCGGCGGTGCTGATCCTCGACGAACCGACGGCTGATCTCGATCCGCAGAGCCGCCTGGCGCTCTGGGAGATCCTCGAAAGGCTGGACGACGAGGGCCAGACCATCCTGATCACCACCCACTACATGGAGGAAGCCGACAAGCTCTGCGACCGGGTCGCCATCATGGACCACGGCAGGCTCCTCGCCCTCGACACGCCTGATGCGTTGAAGCGCGGGATCGGTGCGGACACCGTCGTGGCGGTGCGCTCGACCGGTGACCTCGCTGTGCTCGGAGACCTCCTCAGCCGTGAGGTCCCCGGCGTCACGCGTACGCGCGTCGCCGAGAGGATGCTCCAGCTGCACGTGAGCGGCGAGCACCGGCTCGTCCCAGAGATCGTCCTCGCCGCCGAGCGCCACGGCTTCGACCTCATGGACCTGTCGACCGCAGAGCCGAGCCTCCAGACGGTGTTCATCACCCTCACTGGGAGGGAATTGCGGGACTGATGGCAGTGACGCCGGACAGGCCAGCAGCGGCAACTGCGGTAGCTGGGCCGAACGGGTTCGACCATTCCGTCCCCGTCCACCTGCGGTCCGTCGTCGCCGCGAGCTACACCGCCCTCGCGGCCCTGCTGCTCAGCGACCTCCTGGTGCTCTGGCGGGGCAAGTGGATCTTCGTGCTCCGCACGATCATCCAGCCGTTCCTGCTGTGATTCGTGTTCCTCTACGTCTTTCCCAAGATCGGGCAAGGCATCGGAGGCAGGGGAGCCGCAGCTGAGTCCGCCTTCGCGACCATCCTGGTTCCCGGCGTGGCGGGCATCTCCATCATGTTCCAGGGAGTGCAGTCGATTGCCCTGAACATGGCCCAGGAGTTCGGCTTCACGAGGGAGATCGAGGACAGAGTGCAGGCGCCCTGCCCGATCTGGCTCGTGGCGATCGCCAAAGTGCTCTCCGGCTCCGTCCAGGGCGCGCTGTCCGCGGCCATCGTCCTCCCGATCGCCGACGTCGTCCACGCCGCCGTTGTCCACGCACACCTCGACTTGCACTGGTGGATCGTGCTGACGCTGGTGCTGCTCAATTCCCTCATCTACGTCACCGAGGGCATGCGCCGCGCTGCGTTCACCTCGTTCCCGCACATGCACCTCTACGTCGTCTACCCGGTCCTGACGGGCTTTGCCGCGGCTCTCCTCGCGATCGGCCTGCGCAACTTCCGGCGGCGCGTCCTGAGCTGACCTCGTGCCGTAACCCAGGGAGCCAACGTCGATGCCTCCAGTGCACCTTGACTCACGGACACTACGTTCAGTAGGCTTCTGATCAAAGATCCATGATCCGAAGCCTCGCGGGGTCTGGTCGTCGGACCACGACTTACGGCTGGCGCCCGATGGGGGGGGAAATGCCCATTCGCAACTCGGCGCTCCGCGCGAACGACAGGCGGTCAACGGCGAAGGCACGTGTGCCGACCCCCGATCGTTGGGTACAAAGTGTCTGCAAGATGTGCTTGCACGGGTGTGGCATCCGCGTGCACGTCGAGGACGGGGTGGTCACCAAGATCGAGGGTGACCCGACCAACGCCGACAACCTCGGCAAGCTGTGCCCGAAAGGAAACGCCGGAATGCTCCGGCTCTACGACCCCAAGCGCGTGAAGGCGCCCATGGTGCGGACGAACCCGAGGAAGGGGCCGAAAGAGGACCCGGGGTGGAGGGAGATCTCCTGGGACGAGGCAATGGACCTCGTGACGGAGAAGTTGAAGCCGATCCGCGACACCGATCCGCGAAAGCTCGTCGTCGCGAGCGGAGACTTTCAGCGCATCTTCAACTGGGCATGGCCAGCCGCATTCGGCTCTCCACACTTCTTCAGTACGGTCGGCCAGTACTGCGGAGCTGCCTATCACCCGATCAACGGGATCACCGATACGTCGTTCGCGGCGGTCAACGACTACGAATATTGTAAATACTGGTTGCAGGTCGGTGCTGGTGATGGCTTTTCCAGCCACCTGCATCTCTCGGGCTCAGCCAAGCGAATGGCAGATGCGCGGATGAACGGCATGCGCGTGGTCACCGTCGAACCGAGGATGTCTCCTGCAGCTGCCAAGGCTGACGAGTGGGTGCCGATCCGTCCCGGCACCGATCGTGCATTCGCCCTCGGGCTCATGCACAGCATGGTGTTCGAGCACAAGCTCTATGACGCCGAGTTCCTCCGCGCTCGTACGAACGCGCCGTACCTGATCGGCACCGATGGGACCTATGCCCTGAGCTCCGACGGCAAGGCGATGGTCTGGGACGTAGCTGTTGGCAGAGCGCGCGAATGGGACGACCCCGACATTTCCGAGATCGCGCTCGAAGGACGCTACGAGGTCAATGGAGCCGCATGCGCCACCGGGTTCCAGCTCTTCTTGGACATCCTCGAAGGCCACACGCCCGAGCGCATGGAAACGATCTGCACCGTGCCAGCCGCAACGATGCGTCGCCTCGCGTGCGAGCTCGGCGAGGCCGCCCATATCGGCGAGACGATCGTGATCGAGGGCAAGGAGTATCCCTACCGGCCGGCAGCGGTCAACTACTACCGCGGGGCCATCGCCCACAAGGACGGCGGCCAGGACTCGATGGCGTTGAAGATGATCAACACTCTGCTCGGGAACATCGACGTTCCGGGCGGGCACCTTGGCGTTCCCCTCGACCTCCGGGGCTTCTTCATCGAGCCCGGGGAGCATGGCATGTTGAAGCCGCAGCCACATATCCTGCATCCCCCGGTGCCCTTCAAGTTCCCGGCGGACAGCCTCCAGATGATGGAGTGGTTCCCCCTCGGGATGGACGCGGGACACGTCGCGGTCGACGCCATCTTGAACCCCGAGCGGTACCGGCTCGACTACACCCCTGAAGTCCTCCTCACGTACCACTCGAACCCGGTGTGGAACATGCCGGCCCCGGACAAGGTACGGCGCGCGCTCGGGAAGTTCGACTACATCATCTCGATCGACGTCGTCGTGAACCCGACGACGGAGTGGGCGGATCTCATCCTGCCCGATCACACCTATCTCGAGTCGACGGTCGCCGTATCGCTCGAGCCGCCCGTTGTCAAGGGTCTCGCCCTGCGCCAGGCAGTCATCCCGCCACTCTACGACACGCGAGATGCAACCGAGATCCTGATCGACATCGCAGAGAGGTGTGGCTTCCTCGACGTGTGGAACGGCTACCTGAGCTTTCTGCTCGGCCTTACTGTCCGTGAGGACTTGGTGCTTGCGGGTGACCGGAAGTACTCGAACGAGGAGCTCATCGACCGAATGTGCCGTGCAGCCTACGACGACGACCACGACCTCGAGTGGTTCAAGGCCAACGGAAACATGGTCACCAAGCGAAACGCCGCAGAAACCTACCTTCCCTATGACGGGCTCCGCATTCCCTTCTACTACGAGACGATCAAGGAAGCCGGTATCCGGCTCGAGACGCAGTTCCAAGGTACGGGTTACGAGTGGGACACGTCGGCCTACGTCGCACTGCCGGCATGGTCCGACGGTCCGATCCACGGGGACGATGCCGAGTACCCGCTCTATGCGATCACGTTCAAGACGGCGGAGACGAACTTCGCCGAGACCATGTCGATCCCGGTGATCAGCGAGCTGACGAGAGGAGCAGCCCAGACCCGGGGTGTGCTCCTGAACCCGAGCACTGCCCGGAACTACGGGATCGCAGAGGGCGACTCGATCCAGATCGTGTCCCGCTTTGGTCACGTAGAAGGCAAGGCCGCGCTCACCGAGGGAGTGCACCCCGATGTGGTCGCCGTTGGCAACGCGATCACTGGCAACGGTCGCAAGCTCGGGACTCACTTCAACGCCTTGTTGCCCTCGGAGCTGGAGTACACGGACATCTTCTCTGGAGCGCTCGAATCGGTTGCGCGCGTCCAGGTTCGAAAGCTCGCGAAAGAAGGTGCGGCATGACGCGCTGGGGAATGGTCATCGATCTTGCCCGCTGTATTGGGTGTAACGCATGCACGGTGGCCTGCAAGATCGAGAACGGCACTCCG
This sequence comes from Actinomycetes bacterium, assembly GCA_021845725.1. Lineage (GTDB taxonomy): Bacteria > Actinomycetota > Acidimicrobiia > Acidimicrobiales > RAAP-2 > JAJYVT01. The sequence continues at coordinate 18,932 of JAJZVL010000014.1, forward strand.
CCTGACCACTACTGGGCAAGAGTGTACACGGAAGAGCGCGGCACCTTCCCGGATACCAAAGTCACCTACGTCCCAGCTCTCTGTAATCACTGTGAAGATCCACCATGCGTGACCGTATGCCCGACGGGAGCAAGTTATCGACGAGCAGACGGGATCGTCCTGGTCGACCGGAACAAGTGTATCGGCTGCCGCGCATGTATGATGGCATGCCCCTACAGCAACCGCTTCTTCCTGAGAAAGCGCGCCCTGAAGGGCGGTTACTACGGGGAGCGCACTGTGTATGAAGATGCGAAGTGGAAGTGGTTCGTCGGGGGAACGGTCACCAAGTGCACGTTCTGTGTGCATCGCGTCGATAAGGGTCTCGAACCCGCCTGCGTGATCACCTGCCCGACCGAAGCACGCGTCTTCGGTGATCTGGCTGATCCAGAGAGCAAGCCGAGCGTGCTCATCCGGAAGCGCAACGGGAAGCAACCGCTACCTGAGATGGGCACGAAGCCGTCAGTGTACTACGTCGAGTAACGAAGAAAGAGGGACACTGATGTCCACGGCGAACGTGGTGGTCGTAGGTCGTAATCAATTCACGATGGGCTACCGACCTCAAGGGGAGTGGTCGTGGCTGATCACTACCGCATTCTTTCTTGGGAATGTCGGAGCGGGCCTGTTCCTCATCTCCTATTTCAATTCGTTCGAGCTGGGGGCTCTGGTTGGGCTGTTGATCGTCGGTGTCGGGAAGAGCACCGCGCACTTGCTGTACCTTGGCCGTCCTGATCGTTTTCTGCGCATCGTTGCTCGCTGGCGCACGTCTTGGATCTCTCGCGGCCTCATCGCGATGGGTGCATTCCTTGTCTGCGGCGTCGTGTACCTTGCCCGCTATCTTCAGGTCGACTTCGTTCCCCACGGCGTCACGGTGGGCTTCGGGGTCGCGGCTGCGATTGTTGCTGTGGTGGTGATGGTCTACGACGGGTTCGTCCTGAAGGCGAGTCGTGGGACCCCGCTGTGGGACACGTACCTCATGCCGGTTCTCGCGCTGTTCTATGCGCTGCTTGGCGGCACGACGTTGACCCTGGTGGTTCAGGCCGCCTCGGGTGCCTCGACCCACGCGCAACTCGAATGGCTGGAGATCGCGCTGCTCGCGCTGAATGGCGCGCTGGTGAGCCTGGTGATCTTCACCGCGAGCGCTCGGCAGGCAGCCGTGCGGGCGGCAGTGTCGCTCCTCACTCGAGGACCGATGACCCGCTTGTTCTTCGGCGTGGCGATCGGCCTCGGGATCGTTGGCACGCTTGCTCTTGTGGGGGTGTCACTTGCGACCGGCAGCATCGTGGCGCTCGTCATCGCGGCCGTGACGGACCTGTGCGGGCACTTCTTCGTGTTCTTCTCCCTCCTTCGTGTAGGGCTCCATCCGCCCCTCCGCGCCGTATCGGAGCCGGGCCAGGCGCACGTGGTGGAGGCCTCAGTGTGACACGAAGCGACGCGGCATTGGCGGGCACCGCTGGCAGGCGCGATGGTCTGCTGCTCTCTCCGTACAGCGCGGCACGAGTGTCAGTGCTGCGGCTCCCCTTACGTGAGCGCGCACAGGATCTGGTGGCTGTCGAGGAGCCGCTCGAGATCAGGATCGACGGCCAGGCGGTGGCGGTCACGATGCGAACGCCGGGAGATGATGAGGAACTTGCGCTCGGGTTCTGCCTGACCGAGGGGATGCGCCCGACGGCGGCACGAGTGCCCGAGGACCTTGCGGCGAACACGATCGAGGTGGACGCAGAGGGGTTCGACCCGGCACGGCGGCAGCGGAATTTCTACACCTCGTCCTCTTGCGGCGTGTGCGGCCTTGGCGCTGTCAGCTCAGTCGGTGTCCATGCGCCACGGGTCGAGAGCCCGTTGGGGATCGCAGAGCACGTGGTTTCCGAGCTGCCGGTGAAGTTGCGCGGCGCGCAGGCGGTCTTCGACGAGACCGGGGGGCTTCATGCGGCCGGCCTGTTCACGGCGGACGGTGAGCTGTTGTGCGTTCGGGAAGACGTCGGGCGCCACAACGCGGTGGACAAGGTCATCGGCTGGGCATTCCGTGAGGACCTGTTGCCACTGTCCGATACGGTGCTCTGCTTGAGCGGCCGGGTGTCCTTCGAGCTCGTGCAGAAGGCGGCCGTAGCAGGCTGCCCGGTGATCGTCGCGGTCGGTGCTCCGTCGTCGCTCGCGCTCGGGCTTGCCCGCGATCGCGGGGTCACGGTGTGTGGGTTCGTGCGCGACGACCGGTTCGTGGTGTACACCGAACCGGCCCGGATCATGACCTGTCAGCTCCCGGAGCGGATGTCAATGCTTCGGTGACGAGCTGGTGCGGGCCTGGCCGGCGGTCGGACCCGATCCGCGCCCGCGGTAGGAGGCGGCTGATAAAGTGATCAACTGATGTCGTCTTCAGGTCGAGACGCGAGTCCATCAGCCCAACGAGCTGGATGCCGATCCGGATCGCTCCTCGCGCGCTGAGCCAGACGTGACGACGCCGATCTACCAGGTGAAGGCGGACCTTTTCAAGACCCTGGCTCATCCGGCACGCATCCGGGTGCTGGAGCTGCTGCGGGATGGAGAGCGATCGGTCGGCGAGCTGATCCCGGAGGTCGGTCTCGAAGCGTCACATCTCTCCCAGCAGCTCGGGATCCTTCGGAGGGCGAACCTGCTCCAGGCCAGAAAGGAAGGCTCGACGGTTCGCTACTCGGTGACCGATCCGCGGATCTTCGAGCTCCTGGAGGTGGCCAAGGCGATCCTGACCAACGCGTTGGTCGAGACCCGACAGCTGCTCGCAGAGTTGGAGGGCCTCGAGCTCGTGGATCACCCCGAGCCGCCGTCTCGCCGGAGAGCCGATCGCTGAACCCGATGGGAGCGGCCGCGCCCCTTCTGGTCGTCTCCCCCGGCTCGCTGAAGCAAGCGGCATCCCCGGCTCGCTGAAGCAAGCCGTCGGGCCGCACCACGGCCAGGGTTCTGCGTTGACGCGCAGGGCCCCGCCCGACACGTCGTAGCGTCTGATCAGTTGAGCGCATGATAAGTTCGTCATTCGTGCGTCGGATCTCCCTCATGAAAGCCCTGTTGGCGCGCCCGGTGACCGAGCCTGCGCCGCCGAGCACCAAGACCGGTGCACGGAGCCGTTCGAGCGGCTCGGTGCAGCTGCGACACGTCGACGCAGGCTCGTGTAACGGCTGCGAGATCGAGATCGCCCAGGCGTTCGCCCCGGTGTCAGACGCCGGACGCTTCGGCGCTCGCCTCGTGGCGTCACCTCGTCACGCCGACGGACTGCTCGTGACCGGGGTCGTCACGAAGAACATGGCGGTGCCACTGCAGAAGACGTTCGAAGCGACGCCTCGGCCGCGAGTGGTCGTCGCCTGCGGAGACTGTGCCGTGAACGGTGGCGTGTTCGGCGGTGCCTATGGTGTGGTCGGATCGGTCCGCGACGTCGTCCCCGTCGACGTCGAGATCCCCGGCTGCCCGCCCGAGCCCTCCGAGATCACCGAGGCGTTGCGAAGCCTCACCGGCCGTTGAGCAGCGCGGCCTACCTCGTTGGCCTGGGCCTGGCCGGCACCGCGGCCCTCCTCGGCGCGGTGCTGCCTGCGCGCCGCCGCCTCCTCGGAGCCGCAGTGATGAGCTCGGCGGCATGCCTGGCCGCGCTCGTCGGTGCGGGCGACGTCCTGGCCTCGGGGCACGCCTTCAGCCTCTACACGGCCCAGGTTCTCCCGCTCACCGGCGTCGACCTTTCGCTCGACCCCCTCGGGGCCATGTTCGTCGTCATCACCGCCGTCGTCGGGCTGGCGGCCTCGTGCTATTCGGTCGGGTACGGCACTCACCAGACGCCGAGCCGGACCGCGACGGCGATGCTGCCGGCGTTCCTCGCCACCTTGCTCCTCGTCCCCGCCGCCGCCAGCTTGGCCACCTTCATGGTCGCCTGGGAGCTGATGGCGCTCACCTCGCTGCTGGCGCTGCTCACCGAGCACCGCCAGCGCCCCGAGACGCGTGACGCCGCCCAGTGGTACGCGGTGATGACGCACATCGGCGCGGCAGCGATTCTGCTCGGCCTGGTGCTGCTCGCGACCCACGCCGGCGGGCAGAGCTTCGCGGTGATCACCGCACATCGTCGCGAGCTGTCGGTGCCGCTCGCGTCGGTGGTCTTCCTCCTCACCCTCTTCGGGTTCGCATCCAAGGCCGGCGCGGTGCCGCTGCACGTCTGGCTCCCGCGCGCCCATCCCGAGGCCCCGAGCCCCGTGTCCGCGCTCATGTCCGGGGCGATGGTCAATCTCGGCATCTACGGCATCCTGCGGGTCGGCGAGGACCTCCTCGGTGGCGGGGAGCTGTGGTGGTGGCTCGTGGTCGCCGCCCTTGGTGTCGTGTCGGCCGTGTTCGGCGCGCTGCACGCCGCGGCCAGCACCGACACGAAACGGCTTCTCGCATACTCGACGGTCGACAACCTCGGCCTCGTGCTCATCGGCGTCGGGGCAGCCGGGGCGCTCGCTGTCGTCGGCGAGCAGGCACTCGCCGGACTGGTGCTGCTCGCCGCGCTGTTCCACCTCGCGAACCACGGACTGTTCAAGGGCTGCCTGTTCCTCGGAGCTGGAGCCGTCCAGCACGCGGCGGGTACCCGCGATCTCGACCGACTGGGAGGAATCGCCCGGAAGATGCCCGCGACGGCCGTCCTGTTCGGGGTCGGGGCGCTCTCGATCAGCGCGCTCCCCGGGCTGAACGGCTTCGCGAGCGAATGGCTTCTCCTCGAAGGGCTCCTGCACGGCTTCGCCTCCCACTCCGCCCTCACCGAGGCCGCCCTGCTGGCAGGGGTTGCCACCCTGGCCATCACCGGCGGGCTCACCGCCACGGCGTTCGTGAAGGCGCTCGGGGTCGGCTTCCTCGGGCAGCCCCGCTCAAAAGGCGCTGGGGATGCCCGAGAGGTCGGTCCATCCATGCTCGCCGGCATGGGCCTCCTCGCCGGCGGGTGCGTCGTTCTCGGTATCGTGCCCGGCGTGGTGCTCCCGGCCCTCGACCGGGCGACGACCGCCGGACTCGCCGACGGCGCACCGCGCGCCGTTCTCCCCGGGCTCGGGCTTGCTCTCGCCTCCGTGCGCGGCGCGATCGATCCAGCGCTGCTCGTCGTCGGGCTCCTCGTCGGCCTCGTCGTGATCTGGGGAGCGCTGCGCCTCGTCCCGCGGTCCGCCGACCTGCGCAGTCCACGGCGTGCTGCGGCGTGGGGATGTGGCCGGGAGGTGCAGACCGCCCGCATGGAGATCACCGCCACGTCCTTCGCCGAGCCGCTCCAGCGGGTGTTCGCCGACGTGCTGCGGCCTGACCACGACCTCGAGGTCACCCACGCGGCCGAGTCCCGCTACTTCCCCGAGGCCATCTCCTTCCACCAACGCGTCGACGACGCGATCGAACGGGTCGTCTATCGACCCGTCATGGCCTCGGTCACCTGGTGGGGACACCTTGCCCGCCGGGTTCCCAACGGCAGCGTGCACCGCTACCTCGCCTTCGGCTTCGCCGCGCTGGTGCTCGTCCTGGTCGTTTTGGCGTGATCGGCATGCTCACCGTCCTCCTCGCCACGGGCCCGGGCCTCTTGACGAGGATCGGCGCATCGGTCCTGCAGGTCGTGGCCGTCGGCGTCGGTGGCCCGCTGCTCCTCGGGCTGATGGGAAAGATCCGGGCCCGAGCCGAAGGCCGCGTCGGTCCCCCGATCACTCAGGGGCTCCTCGATCTGCGCAAGCTGGTGCGAAAGGAGGCCATCCGGGCGGAGCACACGAGTGCTGTCGCTGCCTTGGCACCGCTCGTGCTCGTCGCCTCGGCGGCGGTGGCTGCCGCTGTCACGCCGCTCGTCACCAGCCGTCCGGTGATCGCCGGCGGCGCCGACGTCTTCGTGGTCGTCTATCTCCTCCTGATGGGCTCGGTGGCCCTTGCTCTCGGCGGCCTCGACGCCGGCACGGCCTTCGGGGGCATGGGATCGAGCCGGGCCATGACCATCGGGGCCATCTCGGAGCCGGCGTTGCTGGTCGCCGTGCTGGCCCTCGCCGTCCAGGCGCACACGTCCAACCTGACGGGCATCGTCGCCGCGAGCCTCTCTCACCCCGAGTGGCTGGCGAGCCCGGAGCGGCTCCTCGCTCTCGCGGCGCTCGTCGTGGTGGTCATCGCCGAGACCGGCCGGATCCCAGTCGACAACCCGTCCACCCACCTCGAGCTCACGATGATCCACGAGGCGATGATCCTCGAGTACGCGGGGCCCGACCTCGCCCTCGTCACCCTGGGCGAGGCGATGCGTCTCGGCCTCTTGCTCGGGCTGGTCGCCAACCTGTTCTTCCCCTGGGGCGTGGACGTCTCTGGCGGCGGCTTCGCCATGTTGGTCGGACTGGTCGCGCTCGGAGCCAAGACCGCCGCGATCGCCGTGTTGGTGGCCCTGGTCGAGGTCTCGACGGCCAAGCTCCGGCTCTTCAGAGTCCCCGAGCTGTTGGCTGGTGGCTTCGTCCTCGCCGTCGTGGCGGTCACGACCGGGCTGGTGACGAGGTGAGGACCGGTGCCGCGCTCGACGTGGTGGAGCTGGCTGCCGGGATCGTCCTCGCCGGTGCGGTCGTCGCCCTGTGGCGAAAGGACCTCCGCGCGCTGATCTCGGTGCTCTCGCTCCAGGGCGCAGCCCTCGCCACCGTGGCCGCGGTGCTGGCCGTCCACGACGGGGACGCCGGCCTCGGCGTCGTGGCCGGCGTGGTGCTCCTTGCCAAGGGGCTCGTCATCCCAGGCCTCCTTGCCCGGGTGGTCCGCGCCGATCCGGGAAGCCGGGAGACGGCACCACTGGTGAACGTCCCCGCCTCCCTCGTCACCGCGGCCGTCCTGGTCGTCGTCTCCTACCTGGTTGCCGGCCACCTCACCGCGCTCTTCCCGGACCCGCTCACCCGACTCGCACCGCTCGGGCTCGCCACGGTGCTCGTCGGCTTCTTCGTCCTCGTCACGAGGAGAAAGGCGGTCTCCCAGATCGTCGGGCTGCTCCTCGTCGACAACGGAGTCGCGCTCGTCGCGTTCCTCCTCACCGCCGGGGTCCCGCTCCTCGTCGAGCTGGGCGCCTCCCTGGACGTCCTCCTCGTCGTGATCGTGCTCCAGGTGCTCGCCACGTCGATGCGAGCCCGTTTCGGCCACATCGACCTCGACCAGCTCCGGGAGCTCCACGACTGATGCTTCTCGCCGCGATCGTCTGCGTCCCGCTCGGCGCCGGTGCCTTCGCCGCCATGCTCCCCTGGCGCCGTGTCATCGGCTGGGCGATGGCCCTCGCCGACGCCGCCGTGCTGGGCCTCGCCATCGAGCTGGCCGTCCAGACCGACCACCACCAGGTGGCCGGCGGGCTCGACGGGGTGCTTCGCGCGGATGCGCTGAGCGCGTTCATGGCCGTCGTCATCGGTGCGGTGTCGCTCTTGGCGTCGATCCAGTCGGTCCGCTACCTGGAAGCCGAGATCACCCGCGGCGAGCACAGCGCGCGCCACGCGTCGCTCTACAGCCTCCTCGTCCAGGTCTTCGTCGCCTGCATGCTCGCAGCGGTCCTCTCGGCCAACCTCGGGGCGCTCTGGGTGGCGGTCGAGGCAACCACCATCGCCACCACCTTCCTCGTCGGGCACCGCCGGACCGACAAGGCGCTCGAGGCGTCGTGGAAGTACGTCCTCATCTGCTCGGTCGGCATCGCGCTGGCGTTCCTCGGCACCGTGCTCGTCTACTTCGCCGCGCTGCACGTCCCCGGGCACCCGACGGGTGCCTCGGTTCTCGACTGGACGTCGCTCATGCACGACTCGCACCGACTCGACCCCGGCGTGGTGCGCCTGGCCATGGCGCTCCTCGTGTTGGGCTATGGCACCAAGGTCGGGCTCGCCCCCATGCACAGCTGGCTCCCCGACGCGCACAGCCAAGCACCGGCGCCGGTGTCGGCGCTCATGTCGGGCGTGCTGCTCACCGTCGCCTTCTACGCCCTCCTGCGGTTCAAGGCGGTCGCCGACGGGGCGCTCGGGCCGGAGTTCACCCGCACGCTCCTCGTCATCGTGGGCCTCGCCTCCCTCCTCGTCGCCGCCTCGCTCCTCCTCACCCAGCGCGACGTCAAGCGGATGCTCGCCTACCACAGCATCGAGCACATGGGCCTCATCGCCCTGGGGGCAGCCGCGGGGACGACGCTCGCGATCGCCGCGGTGCTGCTCCACATCTTGGGCCACGGCCTGGCCAAGGCCGTGCTCTTCCTCGCTTCGGGCGAGATCCTCCTCGTCGAAGGCACGACCGAGATCGACAAGATCCCTGCCCTCCTCGCCCGGCGGCCGCTGCTCGGCGGCATCTTCGGGTTCGGCCTCGTCGCGCTCCTGGGCCTGCCCCCCTTCAGCCTGTTCGTGAGCGAGCTCAACATGATCCGCGGCGAGCTGGCGGTCGGGCTCGGCTGGGCGGTGGGCCTCTCGCTCGTGGCGATGGCCGTCATCTTCGCTGCGGTCATGGCGCACAGCCGCCACCTGCTCCTGGGCGGGCGGGTGGCCAGCTCGTCGGCGACGTCACGGCTCGTCGGGATCCCCCTCGTGGGCGGGCTCGTCGCCTGCGCGGTCTTCGGGCTGTCCGCGTGGCCGCTCCAGCCGCTCCTCGACGCCGCAGCACGGGTCGTGGTCCGATGACGCTCCGAGAGCGAGCGGGTCCCTTTCCGGTGCGCACCTGCGAGCTCGTCACCGCCGGCGAGCTCGAAGCCAGAGCGAGGGCGCTCCTCGGGGCGGGGTTCCGCCTCGCCCTGGTCGCCGGGCACGATGATGAGCAGCACGGCCTGCGCGTGGTGTACGTCTTCTGCGCCGGGTCCCCTGACCGCCGCGTCGAGCTGCAGATCCGCCTCGACCCGGATCGCCCCTGCGTCCCGTCCCTCGCCCGCTGGTCGTTCCCGGCCAGCCGCTTCGAGCGCGAGCTGGCTGACCTGTTCGGCATCGAACCGATCGGCCACCCCTTCCTCCGCCCGCTCGTGCGCCACCAGCATTGGCCGCGGGACTGGTTCTCGATGCGCCGCGACGCCGGACCGCCTCCACCATTGCAGGCCGGCGCCGAGCCGTTCCGCTTCGTCCCCGTGGAGGGACCCGGCGTCTACGAGATCCCTGTGGGCCCGGTCCATGCCGGACTGATCGAGCCCGGTCACTTCCGCTTCTTCGTCGTCGGCGAGACGATCCTGAAGATGAAGGCTCGCCTGTGGTTCGTCCACCGAGGCATCGAGAAGCTCTTCGAGGGCCGCAGCGTTGCCGATGGCGTCGTCCTGGCAGAGCGGATCTCCGGCGACACGACCGCCGCGCACGCCCTGGCGTACTGCCTCGCCGTCGAAGATGCCCTCGGGATCGAGGTCCCTCGAGACCTGCAGCTGCTGAGATCGGTCGTGGTCGAGCTCGAGCGGGTCACGAACCATGTTGCCGACCTCGGTGCGCTCTGCAACGACGTGGGGTTCGGTGTCGCCCAGGCGCACGCGCTCACGCTGCGCGAAACGCTGCTGCGGATGGCTCGAGAGGTCACCGGGCATCGCCTGCTGCGCGGTGCCATCCGCCCCGGAGCAGTAGCGCTGCGTCGTCTCCCCGCGAAGGCCGAGCTGGCCCGCGTCGCGGCGAGCGTCGAGCGCCTTGTCGAGCTCGCCACGTCCAACACGGTGGTGATGGACCGGTTCAAGGGAACGGCCGTCTTGTCCCGAGACGACGCCGAGGCGATCGGGGTGCTCGGGGTCGTCGCCCGGGCATCGGGCGTCGCCGTCGACGCCCGTATCGGACACCCCTTCTACGACCTCGGCGACGACCTGGTTCCCGTCGTCGAGCAGGGTGGGGACGTGCTGGCCCGCTTTTCGGTCCGCGCCCGCGAGGTCGCGGTGTCGCTCCGCCTCGTCGAGGAGCTGGCCGGACGCGCCCGGTCGCTCGAGGGGAGCGTCGGTGACCTGCCGCAGCGCGGCGGCTCCGGGCTCGGGATGGTGGAGGGCTGGCGAGGCACCATCGTCCACCGGGTGGAGGTCGGTGCCGACGGGCACCTCACGCGTGCCAAGGTTGTCGACCCGTCCTTCCTCACCTGGCCGGCCCTCTCGGTCGCCCTCGCCGACACGATCGTCCCGGACTTCCCCCTCGCCAACAAGAGCTTCAACCTCTCGTACGCCGGCAACGACCTGTGAGCGAAGGACCCGCGAACGATCCGGGAGCGTGGATGCGCCAGGCTCCGCAGCCCGGCGCCTGGTGAGCCCCGAAACAGAGACAGGGACCTCCGGCCCTGGTGCCCCGGTCGGACGGTGCGCACGATCGAGATGGGATGGTCGCCGATCGACATGGGTGCTCCGTCGACGCCCGCGGCGAGCAACCCGAGCAGGACGCGACAGAAGGAAAGAAGGGAGGCCGGCGTGATCCATGTCGAAGGGAAGGTCGTGGTGGTGACCGGGGCAGGTGCTGGCATCGGCCGGGCTACGGCGAAGCTCTTTGCCGACAACGGCGCCAAGGTGGTAGTGACCGACGTGAAGCAGGACCAGGGGGAAGAGACCGTCCAGCAGATCACGTCCGCAGGAGGAGACTCGATGTTCCTCCGTCACGACGTGTCCTCCGAGGAGGACTGGGTACGCGTGCTGGCCGCCGCCAAGGAGCAGTTCGGGGGCATCGACGTGCTCGTCAACAACGCAGGCATCTACGTCATCGCCCCGGTGACCGAGACGACGCTCGAGCAGTGGAACAAGCTGTTCTCCATCAACGTCACCGGCGTTTTCCTCGGTGCCAAGCACGTCGTCTCCTACCTGGTGGAGAGGGGCGGCGGATCGATCGTCAACCTGTCCTCGGTGGCCGGTCTGCTCGGCGCCGCCGGCCACGCCTGCTACGGGGCGAGCAAAGGGGCGGTGCGGATCCTCACGAAGGACCTGGCCGCGGAGCTCGGACCCCAGAACATCCGGGTCAACTCCATCCACCCGACCTACGTGAAGACCGCTATGGCCGACTACGGGGCGGCGATCGCCGGCAAGACCCTCGACGAGATGGGACGCGAGATGTCGGTGCTCGGACGGCTCGCCGAGCCTGAGGACGTGGCGAACGTCATCGTGTTCCTCGCAGCCGACGAGTCCCGGTACCTCACCGGCGCCGAATTCGTCGTCGACGGGGGCGGAGGCACGTCGGTGCTGGCCGTCTGATCCAGGGTGTGCACTGCACTCTTATCTGCGAGCAGTTCGCATTTGCTCGTAGAGTGCTGGTGTGCACGAGCAGGCAGAGGGACGCGCCATCGCCACTGCACCGGCGGTCGGCGAGCCCGGCAGCGACGGCATCGCAGGATCGGGCCTGCGTCAGTCGTTCAGGCTCGGCGACCTCGTGCCGCTGTCGGTCTCGAGCGTCGGCCCGATGTTCTCGGTGGCGGCGACCGGGGGGGTCATGGCAGCACAGGCCGGATGGTGGACGCTGCCCGCCGTCGGTGCGCTCGCGATCCCCTTCATCGTCTCGAGCTTCGTGTTCCGGCTGCTCAACCGGCACTTCCCCCACGCAGGTGCGTCTTACCACTGGTCGGCCCGCATCGTGGGGCGCGGGGTTTCGCGCTACCAGGCGTGGATCTTGATCCTCGCCTACTTCTTCTCGATCCCCCCGATCGCCATCCCGGCGAGCTCCTACACGCTGGCGCTGGTGGCGCCGCACGAGCACGCGCCCGCGATCGTCCAGATGCTCGTGACGCTCTTTTGGATCTGCTTCGCCGCAGTGCCGCTGCTCCTCGGCGCGCGTCCGACGGCGCGGATCACCCAGGTGTTCTTTGCCATCGAGGTGATCTCGCTGTTCTCCTTCGCGGCGTTGGGCGCGGCGCGCTGGTCCAAGATCTCGGTCCCGATCCACTTCGGGGCCCCTCCGATCGGCGGGATCCTCGTGGTCGCGGTGGTCGCAGCGACGATCCTCGACGGGTGGGAGATCGACAGCTATGCGGCAGAGGAGTCCCGTCGTCCCCGCGCCCACCCAGGCATCGGCGGGATCGTCGGCGCGCTCGGCGCGCTCGGGTTCTACGCGATCTTGTACCCGCTCATGCTTGGCGAGACTCCGCTGCACCAGCTCGCCGGCTCCCCCGACCCGCTGGTCGCGTGGTCGCACCGCCTCGTGCCCGCCGAACCGTGGGCCATCTTGATCCCGATCCTGGCGTCGACTGCCGGTGGCCTGTGGCTGACGAGCTTCATCTTGACGCGCGCGCTGTACGCGATGGGCCGGGAGCGACTGGTCCCCCGGCAGTTCGCGCGCCTCAACCGTGCCCGTGTGCCCCATGTCGCCATCGTCGCCTCGCTCGGCACGGCCGGGTTGGTCTGCGCCCTCCAGCTGTTCGTCTCCTCGCTGGGCTCGTTCTTCAGCCTGCTCCTGTCGGCTGCGGGGTTCTTCCTCCTCGCCGAGTTCTTCTTGGACTCGATCACCGCTGTGGTGTTCCTCACCGTCGGCCACAAGCGTCTCCCTGACGTCGCGTTGCAGCCCCACGGTCACCCGGGCCTCCTTCTCGGCGCGCTGTGCTCGAGCGCCGTGATGGGGGTCTTGCTCGTCGGGTTCTTCGTGTACGGGCCCCGGGCGTTCGGGGGCGGGATCGACGCGACCCTGGGGGCGCTGCTCGGGCTCGGGTTCGCGTTCGCCTGGTGGACTCGCCGGCGAGCGAGAGAACCGGTGACGTTCGAGGGGGGCGACGCCGGCGCGCCGGGCGCCGCCGGCGCGCCGGGCGCCCTCGACGCATGAGGGAGGCGACGCCCGGGGGGCGGCTCACGAGGGGGGCGACGCGTGTCCCAGCTGGTGGCGCAGGGAGGCGTCGAGCGTGGGTCGGCGGAAGCAGAACCCCGCGGCCTCCAGCCGTGCCGGCGCGACGCGCTGGCTCGCACAGGCGAGCTCTCGAGCGCCCTCGGTGCCAAGCACCGCGCCGAGCGCCGCCTTCGGCACGGCGACGAGCGCCGGGCGGTGCAGGACCCGTGCGAGCGTCTGCGTGAGCTCGGCGTTGCGGACCGGGGCAGGGGTGACCGCGTTCAGCACGCCCGCCAGGGCAGGGTCGACGAGCGCTCTCGCATAGACGTCGGTCAGGTCGTCGAGGTCGATCCACGACAGCCACTGGTTGCCGTCGGCGACCCGTCCGCCCAGGCCTGCGAGGAACAGGGGGCGCAAGAGCGCGAGCATCCCGCCGGCAGCGGACAGCACGATGCCGGTGCGCACGACGACGACGCGCATGCCGGCGTCCGCGGCACCCTTGGTCGCCGCTTCCCACTGTGCCACCACGTCGGCGAGGAAGCCGTCACCGCGGCCTGCCCCTTCGTCGAGGAGCTCGTCGCCCCGATCGGATCCGTAGTAGCCGATCGCGGACGCTGCGAGCAGCACGCGGGGGCCGCGCGCCTGCGCCAGCGCTCCGGCGAGCCGGCGAGTCGGCTCGATCCTGCTCGAGGCGATCGCCTCCTTGTGCCGGCCCGTGAAGCGCCCGGCGATCGAGGCGCCGGCGAGGTGGACGACGGCGTCGACGCCCTCGAAGACGCCTGGGTCGGGAGCAAAGGGGTTCCACGCGCGCTCGTCGTCGGCCAGTGGGGCGCGCCGGACGAGCCGGATCACCCTGTGGCCCGCGGTCGAGAGGAACGCTGAGAGCGCGGTGCCGACCAGGCCCGAAGACCCCGTCACCGCGACGGTCTGCGGAGTGGGATCGATCAGCCGAAGATCGGATTGCACGCCGAGGTCGTCGCGAAGCTGGGCGTGTCGGTAGGCGAACATCCTGCGAAGCGCCAGCGCCGGCAGAGGGGTCGTGACCGTGTCGGTCAGCCGCGTGCGGCTCGGGCCCTCCGGTGCGAAGGAGTGCACGTGGTGCCAGGGGAGAGGGAGCGAGACGAGATCGTCCACGAACCGGTACGGCGGGTCGTAGTCGTGGTGCTGGGCGACCCAGCGGATACCGCCGGGCAGGCGGACGACCGCTCTTCCGTCCGCCAGCGAGGGTGCTTCTGCCACGAGACGCGCTCCGAGCCACGGCGGGGTCAGCCGCTGGAACGCCCCCGGCCGCTCGTGCCAGGCGAAGACGTCTTCGATCGGCTGGTCGAGCACGCTCGAGCACTCGATGCTCACCCGGCCACACTCTCACGTCTCGCGCGTTTCGCCGCGCCAGGCTCGCCAGGGGGTGCCTTGCCCTGAATTCTCGGATTTGATTAGATGTCAGAAGTGCGACAAGACTCACGACCCGTGACCGCAGCACTCGTGACAAGGGGGGCTTTCATGGTTCATCGTTCCTGGCTCAAGGCAGCCGCGGCAGTCGCCGGGTCGATCGGTCTCGTGCTCGGGATGGCCGGCGTGGCAGGCGCGGCCGCGGCCCACCACAAGGCGGCGAAGGGCAAGCCGATCATCATCGGCGCGGTGATCGACGAGACGAGCACCATGAAGCCGTTCGACCAGCCGGCCATCGAGGCCGCCGAGATCTGGGCCAAGAAGGTGAACGCCGCCGGCGGCGTGCTCGGCCGCCCCATCGAGTTCAAGGTCTTCAACGACCAGCTCCAGCCTTCCCTGACCCGCTCCGACGCGCTCAAGGCCATCGCCCAGGGGGCCTCCATCCTGTGGACGACGTGCGACGTCACATTCGCGACCCCGGCCATCCAGGTGGGGCTGGCGCACCACATGCTCGTCGTCTCGCCGTGCACCGGGACCAACGAGATGGGCCCGTCGCGCTTCGGCGCTCCCGGGAAGCTGGCGTTCAGCTTCGGCAACGCCCCGACGTCCGACGGCGCGGTGCTGGCGCGGCTGCTCATGCAGAAGGGATGGAAGTCCGCCACGGTCGTCACGGACAAGCTGCTCACATACTTCGTGGACGTCTGCCAGAACTTCACCACCGACTACCAGAAGATGGGCGGGAAGATCGTCACACAGCTCAGCTACACGACCGGTGACCACACCGTCACCCAGGTGGCGCAGAAGGCGGCATCCACGGGCGCGGCGGCGACCGTCCTGTGCACGACGACCACGCCGACACTGCCGGCGTTCGTCACCTCCGTGCGCACCCTCGGGAACAAGAAGCCGATCGTCGGACCGTGGGCGATCGACGGCGGATTCTGGGAGCCGAAGAGCGCCACCATCTCGAACAACATCTGGTGGGCGACCTACGCGTCGGTCTTCGGGGACGACCCGAACCCCCAGATCCGCAGCCTGTACAAGAAGATGAAGTCGTTGGGCGAGGCACCGCAGACCGGCGGGTTCGTGACCGGGCCGACCGCGCTCGAGGGGATCATCACCGCGATCAAGCGTGCGCACGGCACACTCAAGGGGCCGAAGCTCGCTGCCCAGATGGTGAAGTTCCATGATGTCCCCACGCTGTCGGGGCCGGTGAGCTTCTCGGCGAAGTTCCACGCAGTCGTCGGACGTCCGTACCGGATCATCGAGGTCAAGAACGGCAAGCCGCACTTCGTGGAGATGCTGAGCCC
Source organism: Actinomycetes bacterium (assembly GCA_021845725.1). Lineage (GTDB taxonomy): Bacteria > Actinomycetota > Acidimicrobiia > Acidimicrobiales > RAAP-2 > JAJYVT01. The sequence continues at coordinate 34,317 of JAJZVL010000014.1, forward strand.
AGGGAAGTACGCCGGCGGAGCGTAGGTCGTGAGCGAGAGCGCCGACCACGGTCACCTCCTGGCTTGCCGGGAGGTGACCGTCGCCTTCGCAGGGCTGCGTGCGCTCAATGCGGTGAGCCTCACGCTGGACCGGGCGGAGATCATCGGCCTGATCGGCCCGAACGGGGCGGGGAAGACGACGTTGGTCAACGCCATGAGCGGGTTCGCTTCGATCACTCACGGCAGCGTCTGGCTCGATGGGGTCGAGATCTCGAGGCTGTCGCCGGAGCGGCGCGCTCACCGGGGGCTGGCGAGGACCTTCCAGCACGGCCGGCTGTTCGGTGACCTGAGCGCCCGGGAGAACGTCGAGCTGGGCGCCATCGCGGTCGGCTGCTCCGCACGTGAGGCGCGTCGGCGGACGCACGCGCTGCTCGAGGAGGTCGGGCTCCTCGAGCTCGCGGCCTCGCCGGCGTCCGAGCTCTCCCACGGCGACCAGCAGCGGGTCAGCGTGGCGAGGGCGGTCGTGGCCGAGCCGGCGGTTCTCCTGCTCGACGAGCCGGCGGCGGGACTGCCCGCCGAGGGGCTCGGCGAGCTCGGCTCTCTCGTGGAGCACGCCCGCTCGGTCCGGGGTGCGGGCGTCGTCGTGATCGACCACAATGTCGAGTTCGTCCTGGGGCTGAGCGATCGGGTCGTCGTGCTGGACCATGGTGAGGTGCTGACGGAGGGAACCCCGGCACACGTGCGCGGCCATGCGGGGGTGGCGGCTGCCTACTTCGGCACCGTCGGCACCGACGAGGCGGCGACCCGCACCGTGCCGGTGCCATGAGCGAGACCGTGGCTTGCTCGGCTGCGCCGACCCCGTCAACCGGGGGCGGTCCGGCACCCTCCGCCCATGGGCTGCTCGAGGTGTCGGGACTACGGGTCGCCTACGGCAGGGCACAGGCGGTCGACGGGGTGAGCTTCACGGTCGGCGAGGGTGAGGTCGTCGGGATCGTCGGGCCCAACGGCGCAGGCAAGAGCTCCACGCTGCTGGCGGTGATGGGCGAGGTGCGTCGAGCGGCTGGCGACGTGCGTCTTCGGGGCGTGCCGCTGCCCGGCCGGCCGGAGAACGTCGTGCGGAGCGGGATGGCGATGGTGCCTGAGGGTAGGCACCTGTTCCCCTCGATGACCGTGCAGGAGAACCTCCAGCTCGGTCGCTTGGCCAGGCGTCGGGGTCGTGCCCCGCGGCTCAGCGACGACGAGGTCGCGGCGCTGTTCCCGGCGACCGCCGAATTCGCCCGGCGCCGGGCCGGGCTGCTCTCGGGGGGCCAGCAGCAGCAGGTTGCCATCGCCCGGGCGCTACTCTCCGACCCCGACGTGCTCTTGCTGGACGAGCCGTCGCTCGGCCTGTCGCCGACCATCGTCACCTCCGTCTTCTCCGCGCTCGAGCGGGTCAACGCGCTCGGTGTCGCGATCTTGCTGGTGGAGCAGCGTGCCGAGATGACCCTCGAGTTCTGCTCCCGGAGCTACGTGCTGGTCGGGGGCAGGATCCGCTTCGAAGCCGATCGGCGCACCAGCATGGAGACGGTCATGGCCGCCTACTTCGGCGCGGAGCCGGTCGCGTCAGGGAGCCAGCCGTGAACGTCGTCGGCTACCTGGTCAACGCCATCTCGCTCGGGGCGCTCTACGCGCTGATCGCCGTCTCGGTCGGCCTCGTCTTCGGGGTGCTCCGGCAGATCAACCTGGCGCAGGGCGAGGTGATCACCTTCGGGGCGTACTCCCTCTGGCTCATGCGCTCGTTGCCTACGTGGCTGGCCATCGTGCTGTGCTTCGCGGTGTGCATCGCGGGGTCGCTCCTGCTCCAGGTCGCCGTCTTCCGCCCGTTGCGCGGCGCATCGGCGCTCACCACGCTCGTCGCCACGTTCGGGGTGAGCTATGGGCTCGAGGCCCTCTGGCTGATCATCTTCGGCCCGAGCGGGAACACGGTGTCGATGCTCACCAACCTGAACAACACGGTGGTCGGCGGCGCGGTCGCGCTGCGCTGGGTCACGCTGGTGGAGATCGGTGTGGCAGCCGTCCTGCTCGGTGGCCTGCTGCTGCTGCTCTTCCGCACGTCTCTCGGCATGCGCATGCGGGCGGTCGCCGAGGACCTGCGCGCCGCCCGGCTCGTGGGCGTGCGCATCGGGCAGGTGGTCACCTGGGCGTTCGTGCTCAGTGGCGCGAGCGCTGCCGTGGTGGCCGTGCTCGCCACGGTCCAGACGCCCCTCGTCACCCCGACCTTCGGGCTGAACCTGATCATCTTCGCGCTCGTCGGCGTCGTCCTCGGGGGTCTCGACCACCTGGGACGGGCCACGGCCGGCGGCTTCATCATCGGGTTCGTGAATTCGCTGCTCGGGTCGATCCTTCCCGAGCAGGAGCTCGTCTTCGTGACGTCGCTCACCTTCCTGTTCGTCGTCGTCGTCCTCGTGGTGCGCCCTGCCGGGCTGCTCGCCCCGCGGAGTGCGGACGTGGAGCGGGTGTGACGCGCTCGGCGCTGCGGCTGGCCGCGGAGCTGCTCGGCCCGCTGGCCCTGGTGGGCCTCGTGGCGCTGGTCGCCTCCCATCTCTCGACATCCGACCAGACCGACGCGATCAACGTGCTCGTGATCGCGACCATCGTCATCGGCCTCTACGTGTTCATCGGCAATTCCGGTGTCATCTCCTTCGGGCAGATCAGCTTCGCAGCGGTTGGTGCGTTCGCGGCCGGGATCTACACGACCCCGCTGACCACCAGGCAGACGACCATGCCGCACCTCTTCGGGATCCTGGCCCGCCCGGAGCTCACGAACGTGGAGTCGATCCTCCTGGCGGCCGGCATCGGGGCGTTGTTCGCATTGCTCGTCGGTCTGGCGCTCATGCGCCTCTCCGGGCTCGCGGCCGGCATCGCCACGTTCGCCGTGCTCGAGATCACCTACGACATCCTCGCCAACTGGGACAAGATCGGCCCGGGTCCCACGACGTTGGCCTCGGTGCCCGTGACGACGGGCGTAGGACAGGCGACGGTCGGCTGTGCCGTCGCGGTGGTGATCGCCTTCGTCTACCAGCGCTCTCGCTCGAGCCGCCTCCTCCGGGCGTCGAGAGCGGATGCCCTGGCGGCCCGGGGGATCGGCGTCTCGATCGTTCGGCACCGTCTCGGCGCCTTCGTCCTCTCCGGGGCGATCTGCGGGTTCGCCGGAGCGCTGTACGTGCACGCGCTGGGGAGCATCAACGTGACAGAGGTCTACCTGACCCTCACCTTCCTTTCCCTGGCGATGCTGGTGGTCGGAGGATCCCAGAGCCTCTGGGGGGCCACGCTGGGCGGCGTCGTCCTGGGCATCCTGTCGTCGTTCTTGACCAACGCCGTGAACGGCACGACGGTGTTCGGGTTCAGCTTCACCCTCCCGAACGGGCTCAACACGATCATCTTCGCCGCCCTCTTCGTGGGGGCGCTCATGCTGTTCCCGCGAGGCCTGGCCCGCAACCGCGAGTTCCTGGAGAAGTGGCTCGGGGAGCGCCCCCCGAGACCTGGGGCCGTCCTCGGTCCCCCTGGAGGCGTGGGGGCCGTCGCGTCCGCGGCAGCCGGCCACGCCGGTGCGCCCGCGACAGCCGCGAAGTCGCACGCGACGGCAGCTGCGGAGCCCAAGCCATGAGGGCCGGCGGCGGTGCTCGCGGTGACGAGCCCGGCGCTCAGGACAGGCGATACGACCTGCGGAGCAGTCGCCGGGCGACGAGCGTCCCCGACACGCCGCCCAGTCCGGGCCCTGGGTGCGTGCTCGCCCCGATCTGGTAGAGGTCGCGCACCGGGGTACGGTGTCCGGCCAGTTCGGGACGCGGCCGGAACATGAGGTTCTGGTCGAGATCGCAGGCGCCGGCGTAGATGTCACCGCCGACCAGGTTCGGGTTGGCTCGAGCGATGTCCGCAGGCGAGAGCGCCACGCGGGCCTGCACCAGGGCGTCGAACCCCTCGATATGCCGGGACAGGCGTGCATGGATCCGATCGGCGTAGCGTTCGCGCAGCGACTCCGTCCAGGTGCCGTCGCCGACGTCGATGGAGCCTCCGGCGTCGCCCAGCGGGCGCGCTGGGAGCTCCTGCAACTGGATCCACAGGATCCACGCCCCGGCGGGCGCGCGCGTCGGGTCGACGGCGCAGGGTTGTCCGCAGACCACGGTCGCTTCTTCTGGGAGCAGGCCTCGCTCTGCCTCGCCGACCGCCTTGGACACGCCCGAGAGGCCCGAGGTCAGGTGGACGACGGGAACCGCGCCCAGCCGGTCGTCGGCGCGCCAGCGCGGCGGGGCACTGAGGGCGTAGTGGATCTGCATGCCGGCCCGACCGAAGCGGAAGCGCCGGGCCGCGTGCCGCGCCCACTCGGGCACCGGCGCATCGGCGAGGAGCCGGTCGTAGAGGGCCGGGGGCGTCACGCTGCAGACCACCGCCCGGCGGGCGCCCACGACCGCGCCTGTGGTGAGGCGCACCCCCGTCGCTCGTCCGCCGGCGACCAGCACGCGGTCCACGTCGGCGCCCGTGCGGCACGTCCCGCCGTGCGCCTCGATGACGCCGCGGAGCGCCTCGACCAGCCTGGCGCCGCCGCCGACGGGCACCGGCAGGCCGACGCTCTCGAGCAGCGCCACGATCGCCCGGGCCATCACGCCGGATCCTGCGGCGTCGGGCCCGAGCCCGGTGTGCAGCACCCACGGCGCGAACAGCGCGCCGGGGGCCGGGGTGCGGTACGTGGACTCGAGCCACGTGCGGGCGCTCTCGGCGAGGGAGCCGGCCAGGGCCTGCGCGCCGCGGCGTCCGAGGTGCCGGCGTGCCGACAGCGCCGATCGCAGCGTCGCCGTGCTCATCACCTCGTCGCTCAGCAGTCCCATCACCCATGGGGCGACGGCGTCGAAGTCTTGGCGGTCGGCGACGAAGCGCGCGCCCTCGCCCACGCCGTGGCGCTCGAGCTCCGCCACCGTCTCGTCCCTCGAGCGCGTCATCACGACGGCGTCGTCACCCACGGCCGCGGTGACGGCGTGCGCCGTCACATAGCGCAGCCCGTGGTGAGCCAGCTCGGCACCGAGCGTGCCGTACGCGTCGGAGGCGACGAACAGCGGGTGCCAGGCGCTGAGCACGTCGTGGACGAAGCCCTCGTGCGTCAGCTCGGCAGAGCGGATCGCTCCGCCGAGCACGTCGGCCTGCTCCAGGACTGCGACGCCGACGCCGGCGCGGGCGAGGAGCGCCCCGCACACGAGCGCGTTGATCCCGCTGCCCACAATGGCGACGTCGGTCGCGTCCGGATCTGCGCCTGCGGGGACCGCGACGCGCGAGCTCATGACGCAGGACGCTATCAGTCAGGCTTGCGCCGAGCCGGAGAGTCTGATCAAATATCCCCGACAAGGCGCAGGGCTCGTACGCCAGCAAGGGCGAAGAGGGGAGAGACGAAGTGGCTCGTGAATTGCGCATCGGGATGATGCAGCTCACCATGGAGCCGCTCGAGGACATCCTCTCCCATGCGAGGCATCTGGACCGAGGTGGCTTCGACACCATCTGGCTCGCCGAGGCCTATCCGTGGTGGCGCCTGCACTCGATGGAGGCCCGCTCGTCCACCGCGCTGTCGGCGCTGATCGGACGGGAGACGACGCGCTTGGCCGTCGGCTGGGGGATCATCTCCCCCTACACCCGCCATCCGATCCAGGTGGCCATGGAGGCACGGCTCAGCCAGGAGGCCCTCGGCCCCGACCGTCTCTTGATCGGGTTCGGCGCGTCGAAGATCTTCATGCGGGAGGCGGGCATCGGGACGCGTGGTCCCGCGAAGCCGCTGCAGACGGTGCGCGAGAGCGTCGAGATCGTGCGAGCGGCCCTCGGCGGGGAAGAGGTCGAGTACCACGGCGTGGTGTTCGACGCCGCCCTGCCCGCCCTCCGGCCCGATGCGGCGTGCCCTCGGGAGGTGTCGCCGATCTACATCGCGGGGACCGGTCCGCGGCTCCAGCGGACGGCCGGCGAGATCGCCGACGGTCTCCTCACGCCGAGCATCACCACTCCCGAATTCGTGCGCCGGTCCCGTCGCAACCTCGCCGAGGGTGCGGCCAAGGCGGGGAGGGATCCCGACGCCATCGACCTCGGGTGCACGATCGTGGCATCGATCGACGAGGACCGCGAGAAGGGCCGGGAGGGTGCGCGCGAGATCGCAGGGATGTACCTGGCCAACAAGGTCGAGAACATTCAGGCGTCTGCCGACGAGCTGCTCGAGTCGGCCGGGCTCGCCCGAGATGAGATCAGGCCCATCGCAGAGGCCATGCGCCAGGGCGGGCGGCTCGCTGCGGCGGCGGCCGTGACCGACTCGATCCTGGACCGCACGAAGCCGATCGCCGGCACGCCTGGTGATTGCATCGCCGCGATCGAGGAGTACGCAGACGCCGGCTGCACGCATATCATGCTCGAGCTCTGGGGCGCTGAGCGGGAGGCGCAGCTCGACCTCTTCGCCTCCCAGGTACTTCCGCACTTCCGCCGATGACGCCGAACGTCGACCCTTCCGGGGATCTCCAGGTGGGCACGATCTCGTCGTGCATCGACGAGCGACGCCTCGTCGAGACCGCACGCGCGCTCGTCGACACCGCCAGCCCTACGGGGAGCGAGGACGCGGTCGCCCACGTCGTGAAGGCCCGGTGCGAGGCGCTCGGGCTCACCACGGTGCTCCAGGAGGTGGAGCCCGGACGCTCGAACGTGCTCGGGACGCTGCCAGGTTCGGGCGGCGGGCAGACCCTGATGTTCAACGGGCACATGGACACCTCGTACTCGGGGGCCGAACCCCACCTGCGGGACCGGCCGGGCTTCCAGCCGGCCGCCTACGAGCGTGACGGGCGGATCTGGGGCCTGGGGATCGCCAATATGAAGGGGGCGATCGCCTGCTACCTCGAAGCGGTCGCGGCGCTTCGGGACGCCGGCGTGCACCTGAAGGGCTCGGTCGTGGTGGCGGCCGTGGTCGGCGAGATCGAGAAGACCCAGTGGGGGACCGAGTACACGGGAGCCCAGTACCGCGGCTACTCGGCCGGCAGCCACTACCTCGCGTCGCACGGAGGCGGGGCGATCGACCTGTGCGTCCTGGGCGAACCCACCGAGAACCGGGTGGTGACCGGTCACTACGGCACCGTCTGGGTGCGCATCTCCTGCACCGGTCCCTTCGTCCACACGGCGTTCTCTCGGACACTGCGCAAGGACAACTCGATCTTGCGCATGGCCGGTGCGCTTCCCACGATCGAGCGCTGGATCGACGCCTTCGAGGAGGAGAGCGCCTACGGCGGGAAGCCCGGCGTCGTGAACCTGGGTGCGGTGCGCGGCGGGGACCCTTGGCGGGCGAGCCGCACCCCCCAGCGCACCGACGTGTTCCTCGACGTCCGGGTCCCTCCGACGATGACGCTGCAGCACGCCTCTCATCGCGTCGGGGCACTGGTGGCAGAGCTCCGGGCAGCGTTCCCCGAGGCTGGCTTCGACCACGAGGTCTTCGTCACCAGCCCGGGAGCGGAGATCGATGCCGACCACGATCTCGTGCGAGCCCTCGAGGTGTCGCACGCCGACGTCTTCGGCGGACGGCCCGAGCACGACACGGTGAGGTGGTCGTCCGACGCGTCGATCCTCACCCGCTATGGGATCGCGACCGTCAACTACGGAGCGTCGAGCGGGCTCCCACACCCCGACGGGGAGAACCTGTCCATCGAGGATCTCGTCTCGACGGCGAAGGTCTATGCACTGACCGCGGCACGGATATGTGAGGTGGAGCGATGAAGCTGGTGACGTTCAAGGCGCCTGATGGCACCGACCATCCGGGGGTCGTCGACGGCGACGAGGTGGTGACCATCGAAGGCGTCGGGACGATGCGTGAGCTCTTCGCTCAGGGACCGGACCTCGATGCAGCGCGCCAGGCCTCGGGCGCCCGCTACGGCCTGGCCGACGTGAAGCTGCTGCCGCCGATCATCCCGAAGAAGCTGATCCACACCTCGGGCAACTTCCGCGAGCACGAGATGGAGTCCAAGACGGTCAACTGGTCGCACGCGATCGCGCCGTGGATCGTCTTCTTCCAGAACGTCGACGCGATCATCGGTCAAGACGACGACATCGTCTACCCCGAGCACCTCACCAGGGAGCTCGACCACGAGCTGGAGCTCGCTGTGGTGATCGCGCGCGACGGTGCCTTCCTCGACGAGAAGGAGGCGGAGAGCTACATCGGGGGATACCTCATCTTCAACGACATCACCGCTCGGGACATCCAGCGGCGCGAGATGAAGTCGGGCGTGTTCTCCTTCTGCAAGTCGATCCAGACGTTCTGCCCGCTCGGCCCGTGGATCGTCACCCCCGACGAGGTGGGAGACCCCCACACGCTCGACATGCGGCTCTTCGTGAACGGCGACCTCCGCCAGCAGTCCTACTCGGGGAACATGTCGGTGACGCTTCCCGAGCTCATCGCGCACCACTCGCCACTCGGCTACAGCGCCGGCGACGTGCTCACGACCGGCACCGTCTCGGGCGTGGCCGGGTTCAAGAGCGACGCGCAGAAGTGGTACCTGCGCCCGGGCGACGTGGTCGAGTGCACGATCGATCGGGTCGGGACCCTCAGGAACCAGGTCGTGTCCTGGGAGAAGGCCCACGGCACCCCGGCTCCGCCGTTCCGCGAGTGGTGAGGAGCTCACGATGACGTGGCCCGTCGATGAAGCGCGTCTCGCGCGGGTGCGCCAGCTGATGGCCGAGGACGACCTGGACGCGCTGGTCGTCCGGTCGCCGGACAACATCGTCTACCTGACGAACTACTGGTGCATGAAGGGCTACGACCTCGCCATCTTCCCGCGCGAGGGCGTGCCTACGATCGTGGTCGTGGCGCCGCAGTACGAGGACGCCGCGCGGACCGGGTGGACCGACGACATCCGGACCTTTCCCCACTACGACATCGACGACCCGCGCTCCCCGGCTGACCGCGCCCTGTCGATGGCGCTGGCCGTCGTGGCCGAGCGGGACCTCGGGAGGCGCATCGGGATCGAGATGTCCCAGAACGCACAGGCGGCCGACCGCATGGTCGGCGAGCCCACCGTCTACACGAAGGGCTACTTCGACGCGTTCGACGGCGTGGCTCGGGAGGTGGTCGATGCCACCGGGCTGCTCGTACGCGCCCGCACGAAGAAGACGCCCCAGGAGGTCGAGCGGCTCCGGCTGGCCCAGGAGCTGGCCACGCTCGGCCTGGACCACATCGAGTCGCGCATCCGGCCCGGCATGCTCGAGAGCCAGGTCGGCGCCATGTTCGAGGGGTTCGTGCACGAGACCGGTGTCGGCTACCAGGGCAGGGTCGAGATGGCACGTGCATTCACCCTCGTGTGGTCGGGGCCGGGGATAAAGACCTTCACCGCCACGGGGCACCGCCCGGTCGTCGCCGACGAGCCCACCTTGATGGAGATCTGGGTCTGCGCCGACGGGTACTGGACGGACCTGACGAAGAACTTCTGCCCCGGGACCCTCGAACCGCGCTACGTCGACCTGCTCGACCTGCTCTTGCATGCCCGGGATCGAGCGCTCGCGCTCCTGCGTCCGGGCACCGAGATCGCCGAGATCGATCGAACCATCCGTGAGTCCATCGCGCAGGGCGGCTACGCCGGCCAGCCGGACCACGCGGTCGCGCACGGCGTGGGCGCGCGGGCGCACGAACCACCCTGGGCGCACCAGGCCAGCCCGGGGACGCTCGAGGAGGGCATGGTGCTGGCGATCGAGCCCGGCACCTACTGGCCCGGCGGCGGCGGCTTGCGGCTGGAGGACGACTACCTGGTCACCGCCTCGGGCTGGGACCGGCTCGGCACGTTCCGGGACGACTTTCGATGAGCGGCCGTACCCGGGTGTGCATCGTCGGCTGCGGGGCGGTCGGGAGCCTGTTCGCCGCCCACCTGGCGCAGCTGGACGAGGTGGAGGTGTTCGCCTACGACCTGTCTCGTGAGCACGTCGACGCGATCAACCGCGACGGGCTTCGGATCGTGGGGCGTGAGGAGCTCGTGGGGCGGGTGCAGGCCAGCTCCGACGCGGCCGCGTTGCCCGCATGCGACTATGGCATCGTGGCCACGAAGGGGTACGTGACCGAGCCCGCCATCGCGGCGACCGCCCACAGCTTCCAGGACGGGTGGGTGGCCAGCGTCCAGAACGGCGTGGGGAACGAGGAGATCCTGGCCGCCTACGTCCCCCGGGTCATCCTCGGCACGACCTTTCCGGCGGGTCACCTGGTCGCCCCCGGCGTCGTGGAGATGGACACCGGGGGGGAGACGTGGCTTGGCCCCTTTGGCCAGGATGCGTCGATGTTGCCCGCGGTCGAGCGCCTCGCGTCGCTGCTCACCAGCTCGGGCATGCCCACGAAAGCGCTGCCCGACGCTCGCGGCGCGCAGTGGAACAAGCTGATCTTCAACGCGGCGACGAACCCCCTCGGTGCGCTGACCGGTCTCAGCCACGGGCAGGTGTGTGAGCAGCCCGGTCTCCGGGCGCTGGTGAGCGCCCTCATCGCAGAGGACCTGGCGGTCGCAGCTGCCCTGGGGATCACCTTGGACGACGATCCCGAAGCGCTGGTCGACCACGCGGCCAAGGTGGCCTACGGGCACAAGGCCAGCATGCTCCAGGACGTGGCCGCGCACCGCAGGACCGAGATCGACTCCCTGAACGGCGGGATCGCCGAGCTCGGCCGGCGAAGCGGCGTCCCGACGCCCCTCAACGACGCGATCGTCGCGCTGGTGAAGGGCCTCGAGGCGTCGTATGGATGACACCGAGGGGGCGGACCGAGTGCTGTGGGCGGCTCCGGGAGGAGTGGCGCCTGGCCCGAAGGGAGCAATTCGTCGGATGGGAGGCATCGGGTGAGCCGGCAACCGAGTGAGGCCGAGGTCGCGCGGCGGTATCGTGCCATGCGCGGCGCCATGGGCGAAGCTGGGCTCGACGCGCTGATCGTGTGTGGCAGCGAGTACACGGGCTTCGGTGGCGGGGTGCGCTACATGTCCGGGTTCCGCATCGTCCATCGTTACTCGTACGTTCTGGTGCCGCTCGATGGTGATCCGCTGGCCGTCTTCCCCAGCGAAGCCCGCTATGTCGGTGACCACTTGGATGGCTTCGTGCGCGACCAGGCGTTCGCCGACTGCCCGGGGGAGTGGATGGCGAACCATCTCTCTGCTGCCGGTGCGCGACGTGTCGGCGTGTACGGCCTCGACTACATCATGTGCGTGCGCGACTACCGGGCACTGCAGGCGTCGTCGCTCGAGATCGTGGGGTTCGACGACGAGTTCGATCTTGCGCGGGCGGTGCGCAGCCAGGAAGAGCTCGCCATGGTGCGCGAGACCATGGGGATCAACGAGTCGGGCTTCTGGGCGGTGCAGTCCGCCTTCCGCCGGCCAGGCGTGACGCAGGCAGAGCTCATGGCCGAGGCGGAGGCGGTGTTCAGCCGGGCCGGGTGCGGACGCCAGACGATGGACATGGTCCTGTGGGGCACGCACGGCTCGGCCACGCCCGAGTTCAGGATCCCCGAGCACGAGACGCCGGTGGCTCCCGACGACCTGCTCTTGTACTCGCTCGAGGTCGCGGGTCCGTCGGGGTACTGGGTCGAGTTCACCCGCCCGCTCTGCCAGGGCGCGGTCTCGGACAGCACGAACCTGCTCCTCGAGGCCTACGCTGAGTACTACGAGCTGGTGCCCAAGGCCCTCAGTGCCGGGCAGTCGGCGCACGATGCCCACCGGACCTGCTCGGAGCCGTTCCGAAGCCGCGGGCTGCAGCTCGGGCACGTGACGGGGCACTCCATCGGGATGACCATGATCGAGCACCCGCGCATCGGTGACGGAGTCGAGGTGGAGCTGCTCAGTGACATGGTCATCTCGATGCACCCGCACGTGCTCAGTGCGGATGGCAGGTCGTGCATGTACATGCAGGACACGTGGCGGATTGCCGAGGGAGAGGCAGAGCTCCTGTCGCTCGTCCCGATGAAGGTCTTCGACGGCACCGAGCGACGCTGAGACGACGAGCCGACCATGACCGGGCGCTACGACGCGGTGGTGATCGGTGCCGGCCATAACGGGCTGGTCGCGGCCCTCACGCTGGCAGAGGCGGGCTACCGCGTCCTCGTGGCGGAGGCGGCCGACCAGCCGGGGGGGGCGCTCCGCAGCGCCGAGCTGACTCAGCCCGGCTACGTGCACGACGTCTTCGCGACGAACCTGAACCTGTTCCTCGGCTCGGCGTTCTACGCCTCGCACGCTGGGGCGCTCGAGCACCATGGCTTCACCGTGGCAGCGTCGGCCCGCCCGTATGCCAGCGCCTTCCCCGACGGCACCGCGCTGGGCGTGACGACCGACCGCGACGAGACGCTGGCCGAGCTCGAGGCTGCCAGCCCGCGCGACGCGGCAGGCTGGCGCGAGCTCGACGCCTTGTTCGAGCGGCTTTCGCCTGTGCTCTTCCGTGCCTATGCCGCCCGGGCGCCCTCGTGGGAACTGGCCCGTGCCGGTCTCGAGGCGTTCAAGAGTGCTCGGACGAGCGGGATGGTGACGCTTGGACGGCTGCTCCTGAGCTCGTCGCGCGAGCTGGTCGACGAGTACCTGGAAACCGACAAGGCGAAGGCGTTGATCGCCCCGTGGGGGCTCCACCTCGACTTCGGACCGGACGTGGCGGGCGGTGCGGTCTTCCCGTTCCTCGAGGCGTTCGCCGACCAGCACGGCGGGATGGCAGTGGCCAAGGGTGGTGCGAGCACGCTGGTGCGCGCGTTGGTCGGCATGCTCCAAGAGCACGGCGGTGAGCTGCGAACGTCCACCAGGGTCACGAGGGTCGTGGTGCGCGACGGGCGTGCTGTGGGCGTCGAGCTCGACACGGGCGAACGGGTCAGCGCGGACCGTGCCGTCGTCGCCGGCGTGACGCCGACGGCGTTGGCGGGCGAGCTGCTGGGCCAGGCCGACCTTCCCGGTCCGATCAGGCGCGCGCTCAGCGGGTACCGCTACGGCCCCGGGACGATGATGCTCCACATGTCACTGTCGGCGCCTGTGCCGTGGGCGGCGGGCGAGCGCCTGGCCTCGTTCGCCTACGTGCACCTGGCGCCCTACGTGGACGATCTCGCCCGCGCCTATGCGGACGCGTTGGCAGGGCGCCTTCCCGCCGAGCCGCTGCTCGTCGTGGGCCAGACCTCGGCGGTCGACCCGACGCGTGCGCCCGACGGCGGGCACACGCTCTGGGTCCAGGTGCGTCCGCTGCCTGCGACTCCTCCGACGCGCCGACGTGGAGGGTGGGCCGATGCCGCACCGCGCTATGCCGAGCGCGTCATGCAGAAGCTCGAGCGCTACGCGCCGGGCATCGGCGAGATCGTGACCGGGATGGCCGTGCTGTCGCCTGCAGACCTGGAGCGGGAAGACGCCAACCTCGTCGGTGGCGACAGCGTGTCGGGCAGCATGCACCTGCGGCAGAACTTCCTGCTGCGCCCGGCGTGGGGAATGTCCGGGTACCGCACGCCGGTGCGCGATCTTTGGATGATCGGCGCCGCGACGTGGCCCGGCGGTGGTCTGAACGCGGTCTCCGGGTACCAGGCGGCACAGCACATCCTCCGGCGAAGACGGCGGGCATGGTGACGGCCAAGGCGGTGACCGGCCACGATGCGGCACGAGGTCGGGGTCGTCTGCCGAGAGGGCCGAATTCGGAGCTTTCAGCGAGGGAATGTGAGATCATCGATCAGCTCGAGCTCACCGACCGAGGAGAAGCGCCTATGGCTCCGCAGCACAACGGGGGCGGATTGCGTGCGCGCGCGCTCTCCGACGACTGGGCCGTTCCGGATGGCGGCAGCTGGGGTTTGCCCGCTCACCGGACCCTCGCCGAGAAGGCCTTCATCTCCCTGCACCAGGCGATCCTCACCGGCAAGCTCCGACCAGGTGAGCGGATCCCCATCGAGGAACTGGCGAACGCGCTGGAGATGAGCCCCATGCCGGTACGCGAGGCGATCCGCCGGCTCGACGCACTGGGGTTGGTCGAGAACGTGCCGCACAAGGGAGCGCGTATCACGGAGCTCTCGATCACCGACCTCCGGGAGATCTACGAGACGCGGTTGTCCGTCGAGCCTCTTGCGATCGCTCGTGCCGCTCAGCGGTTCACCGACGAGGACGCCGCCCGGGCCAAGGCGATGCTCTCCGCGATGCGTTCGGAGGAGGCCGGCTCGGTGGAGCTGTGGCGCGCGCACAGCGAGCTGCACCTGACGCTGTACCGCGCTGCCCGCTCGGCGTGGTTGCAGCGGGTGATCCAGCCACTGTGGGAGTCGAGCGAGCGCTACCGCCTGGCCATGCCCACGCACTCGGCCGCGAGCAACGTCCGCAGCCATGAGCTGCTCGTTCAGGCATGCGTGCGCCATGACCCCGAACGTGCCGCGTTCGAGCTCACCAGCCACCTCGTGACCACCGCGAATTCCCTCGCTGCGCAGCTCTCGAGCGGCCCGCTCTTCACGCCGCCGAAGGGTGAGGAGCTCCTCCCGCTCCCGCTCACGCTCGCCAAGCCGTGACGACCGCTGCACCGGGTACGCCCGGAGCCGGGGAGGCCGGCCCGTCGTTGCGCCGCATCGTCGTGGTGGGCGCGGGTGCGATCGGCAGCCTTTACGCCGCCCACCTTGCGTCTCAGGCCGACGTGTGGGTGCTCACGCGGCGGCCATTCCATGCTCATGCACTCTGCATGAAAGGACTGTCGGTCAGCGGGAAGTCCACTGTCGACGCCTCGGTCCACGCGACCAGCGACCCTTCGGAGCTGCCGCCGTTCGACGCCGCCATCGTGGCGACCAAGGCCAACGAGGTGGGGGCAGCGGCCGACGCCCTTCGCGGCCGCTCGGAGGACGCAGTGGTGATGACGTGCCAGAACGGCTTGGGTGCAGACGAGATCATGGCCGAGGCCGGTCCGTGGCCGCTCCTGAGCGCCGTGACGTTCATGAGCGGGACCAAGCACGACGACTGCCACGTCGAGTACGAGCTCGACGCGCCCACGTGGCTCGGACCCTCCTCCGTCCGGCCGGCCTCGCACGCCGCCGCCGCACAGCTGGCGGAGCTGCTCCGCCGTGCCGGGCTGAAGGCGGAGGCGTTCGATGACGTGCGGCCGGCACTGTGGTCGAAGCTGATCTTCAACGCGACCGTGAACGCGCTGAGCGCGCTGACCGGGCTGCCTCACGACCGGCATTTCCGCATGGAGGAGGAGCTCACCGACCTCGGGCACCTCGCTCGCGGGCTCGTGGAGGAGGGCAAGGCGGTGGCAGCCGCGGCAGGGGTCCAGCTCCACGAGGACCCATGGGAGATGAACCTCGAGGCCGTGCGCCGGGGCGAGACGGGGCAGGGTAGCTACCGCCACCTTCCGTCGATGCTCGCCGACGTGCGTGCCGGACGGCGCACCGAGGTCGACTTCATCACGGGCTCGCTGGTCCGAGAGGGCTTGGCGCACGGCGTGCCGGTCCCACTGCACCTCTGCCTGTGGCGTCTCGTGAAGGCGCTCGAGTCGGGCTACCTCGGAGACGTCCCATGAGGATCGAGCCGGCGGCGGCATCCGTGGCGGCGCTCGCGCTCGAGCTGGCCGTGGCACGCCGCAGTGAGCGCGGTGCGAGCGCGTCCCGACTTGGTGTGGTGCGCCGATCAACGTTGACAATTGATCAAACCGGAACTAGGTTCACCGCCGCTCCGTGAAGGCGTGCAGCAGGCACGTCCTGGGGTGAGGGAGCCGTGAGGCCATCGGAGGTATGACTGGCGATGCTGCTCGAACAGGTGGAGTATGTGCGGCCCGAAACCGTGGGCGACGCGCTCGAGATCCTGGCGTCCGACGACGGGGCGGCACCGCTTGCGGGCGGTCAGAGCCTCGTCAACGTGCTGAAGAACCGGGTGGCGTCGGTGGACGTGCTCGTGGACATCTCGCGGCTCGCCGAGCTGTCCTCGATCGCTCGGACTGCCGACGGCGGGCTGTCGATCGGTGCGTGCGTCACCTACGACGCGCTCGACCGCTCTCCTGAGGTGCGCGCGAGCCACTGGATCCTCGGGGACGTCGCTGGCCATATCGAGGACCAGCAGATCCGGAACAAAGGGACGATCGGGGGGAACTGCTGCCTCAGCGATCCCACGAACAACCTGCCGCCGATCCTGGTGGCGTTGGGTGCCGTCATGGAGCTGCGCTCGCGCAGCGGGGAGCGGAGCGTTCCTGCGGCCGACTTCTTCAAGGGCTACTTCGCCACCGCGCTCGAGCCGGGTGAGCTCCTGGTGTCGATCACCGTGCCACCGATGCCCGAGCACTCAGGCGCGGGCTACGCGTCGCTGGCGGTGGGCGCCGATGCGAAGGCGTTGGTGCGGGCCGCGGCGCGCGTCACCCTCGACGAGGGCGGGACGACGATCGCGGAGTCCTGCCTCGTCCTCGCCCGCGTCGCCCACGTGCCTGTGCGCGACGCCGAGGCGGAGGCCCGGCTGAGCGGCGCGGACGCGACCGAGGAGGCGGTCCGGGCGGCCTGTGCCGGCGTGGCCGACGGCATGCAGCCGATCGCCGATGTGCACGGCAGCAGCGAGTACCGGCGCCAGATGGCGAAGGTGATGGCGCGGCGAGCGGTGGTGCAGGCCATCGCTGCCGCCAGAGGGAGCCGGAACGGCTCGACCGCAGGAGGGAAGTGATGGGAGAACGCGGAACGTCGCATTCCGTGACCGTCGAGGTGAACGGGGAGAAGGTCAGCCGCATCGTCGCGGCCCGCCAGCTCCTGGTGCACTTCCTTCGGGACACGCTCGGCCTCACGGGGACCCACATCGGCTGTGATACGGGAAACTGCGGCGCCTGCTCGGTCATCGTGGACGGGAAGCTGGTCAAGAGCTGCATGATCCTGGCGCCTCAGGTGGACGGTTCCACCATCGAGACGGTGGAGAGCCTCGCCCAGGACGGCGCCCTCAGCCCGCTCCAGGAGTCGTTCCACGAGCACCACGGGCTGCAGTGCGGGTACTGCACCCCGGGCATGCTCATGAGCGCCACGTACCTGCTGCGCCAGAACCCCGAGCCGACCGACGAGGAGATCCGACGGGGGATCCGTGGGAACGTCTGCCGCTGCACGGGCTACGTGAACATCGTGGAGGCGATCCGGGAGGCATCCCGGGGACAGGCGACAGGACGCCGCAGCGCGCACGCGGCTGCCGGCGAGGAGGTGTGAGGTGACGATCACCAGTGCCCCGGTCACGGGGGAGGCCACGAAGACCTGGTCGGGACGCGCGATGCCCCGCAAGGAGGACCGGCGGCTCGTCCAGGGCCAGGGCTCGTTCGTCGACGATGGCGGGATGCATGGCCAAGGCTACGCATGGTTCGTGCGCTCTCCGTACGGTCATGCGCGCATCGTCTCGATCGACTGCGAGCCGGCCCTTTCGATGGAGGGCGTCTACACGGTGCTCACCGGCGAGGAGGCCAAGGCGATGTGCGAGGCGCCCTTCTTCGCCATCGCTCCACCTCCCGGATCGCTCATGCAGGAGTGGCCGCTCGCCGTCGGCAAGGTCCGCTACCAGGGCGACGCGGTCGCCCTGGTCCTCGCCGACAGCCGGGAGACGGCGCGCGACGCCGCGGAACGGGTAGTCGTCGAGTACGAGCCGCTGCCTGCGGTCACCGACGGGGTGGCCGCTGCGGACCCCACCGCACCGCTGCTCTACGACGAGGCCGGCACGAACGTCGTGTGGCACGGCGTGTTCGACTACGGCGACGTCGACTGGGCGCTCGAGAACGCCGACCACGTGGTGAAGCTCGATCGACTGCACTTCCACCGCTTCAGCTCCACGCCTCTCGAGTGCAACGGCGCCGTCGTCGACTTCGATCACGGGACGGGCGTGGTGAGCGTGCTGTCGAACTACCAGATGCCTATGTTCGCGGCGATGGTCATCGGGCCGACCATCGGCGTGCCCATCAACAAGTTCGACTTCGTCACGAAGGACATCGGCGGCGCCTTCGGCCTCAAGATCGGCTTCTTTCCCCAGATCGCCGCGTTGGCGCTCCTCTCGAAGAAGGCAGGACGTCCCGCCAAGTGGACCGAGTTCCGCACTGAGCACATGCTGACTGCCGGCCACGGGAACGAGCGCACGTTCGTCGACATCGAGGTGCCGGTGATGGCCGACGGCACGATCCTCGGGGTGAAAGCCAGGGCGTTCGACGACGCCGGCGGGTACCTGCACTACGAGCCGCTCGGGGCCGTGATCTGGTCGCAGGTCGTGCCTGGCTGCTACAAGCTCAAGCACGTCCGGGTGGACTACACCGAGGTGGTCTCGAACAAGTGCCCGGTGACGCCGAACCGCGGCTACTCCCGCATGCAGCACCTCTGGATGATCGAGCGCATCATCGACGTGGTGGCGCACGAGCTCGGGCTCGACCCCGTCGAGGTACGCAAGCGCAACTACGTCCAGCCAGAGGACTACCCCTACGAGACCCCCAACGGGTGCATCTACGACTCCGGCGACCTTCCGCGCTCGCTCGATATCGCCCTCGAGCTCGCGCACGTCGACGAGTGGCGTGCGCGCCAACGCGAGCTCGGCACCGGGTCGGGACGCAGGATCGGGATCGGGATCGGCTCGACGCTCGACTCGGGCACGAACAACTTCGGCCAGTCGCGGATCATCAATCCCGAGCTGCCGTTCTCGGGGAACGGCGAGGTGGCAATCGCCAAGCTGGACCTGTTCGGGGAGATCAACGTGAACCTCGGCACCACCCCACAGGGGCAGGGCCACGAGACCACCGCATCCCAGGTGGCGGCAGACATCCTCGGGGTGACCCCGGACGACGTGACGGTCTCGACCGGCTTCAACCAGGCGAACAACGCCTACGTCGGGTTCTCCGGGACCTACGCCAGCCAGTTCGCGGTCACCGGGCTCGGAGCCGTGATGGGGGCTGCCCAGAAGCTCCGGCACCAGATCGTGAAGCTCGCCGCGTTCGCCTTGCATGCCGAGGAGGACGAGATCGAGCTGGTGGGGGGAGCCGCCCGGGTCCGCGGGGACGAGGAACGGGCGATCCCCTTCATCGGGCTGGCCAACATGGTGTACACGAACAACGCCGGGCTGCCCTCCGAGCTGCTGAGCGAATGCGACCTGAACGCCAGGTACGTGTACGTTCCGCCGTTCGAGGTGCCCGACACGGTCGCCAAGACGGGCAACCTGACGCTCACCTACGCGAGCCAGGTGCACGTGTGCGTGGTGGAGGTCGACGAGGAGACCGGTGAGGTGAAGATCCTCGACTACGCCGCGGTGGACGACTGCGGCAAGCGCATCAACCCGCTGGTGGTCGAGGGGCAGGTGCATGGGGCCACGGGCCTTGGGATCGCAGCCTCGCTCTACGAGTCGCTGGACTACGACGAGTCCGGACAGCTCGAAGAGCCGTCGTTCTACGAGTACCACGTGGCCACCTCGCTGGACATCCCGAACATCGTGTGCGGGAGCATCGAGTCGCCGAGCCCGTTCACGCCCAACGGGGCGAAGGGCATGGGAGAGGGTGGTGGCGCACCGTTGCATGCGGTGTGCAGTGCGATCCAGGATGCGATCGGCGCAGGCGGACCGATCGTGACGGACAGCCATAACCACTGGGCGCGGGTGTACGAGATGCTGCACCGGGCACCCGGCGCGCCGCGCAACGTCGAGGTCATCTCGCGGTCAGGCGGGTCCGACACCGACGTGAAGAGCCTCTGATGCTGCTCACGAACGAGTTCGTCGTCGCCGCCGATGTCGACACCGTGTGGAGCCACCTCCTCGACATGGAGGAGGTGGCGGAGTGCGTCCCCGGCGCGAAGGTGGAGGAGATCGTTCCTCCGAGCACGTACCGGGGCAAGATCCGGCTGAAGATCGGCCCGATGACCGTCGAGTACCGGGGCGAGGCCACGCTGCTCGAGGTCGACGACGACGCCCACCAGGCGACCATCCAGATGAAGGCCAGGGAGGCGCGCGGCCAGGGCTCGGCGCTCGCCACCGTGCGCAACAGCCTCGCTGCGGTGCCGGGGGGGACCCGCGTCCGGGCTGAGACCCAGCTCGAGATCACGGGTCCCCAGGCGCAGTTCGGCAAAGGCGTCCTCGAGGACGTGGGTGGCCGCATTCTCGAGGAGTTCACGGTCCGGCTCGAACGCCGGATCGCTGCGGCTCAGCAGGGGTCGGGAGCGGAGGCATCGTCGGTCAACGGAGCAGGATCGCCGAGCGCCGACACTGCCGCGCGGTCTGGTCCCAGGCCATCGGAGACACCGGAGGACGACACCTTGGACCTGAACCGCGTCCTGGCGTCGTCGCTTCGTGAGCGTGGCCTGAAGATCGGTGCCGTGGTGGCGGCGGTGCTCGCGGCAATCGGGGCGATCTGGCGCTGGCGACGCTGCAGTCGCTCGAAG
>JAJZVL010000072.1 GCA_021845725.1 Actinomycetes bacterium
GGTCCTCGGCGGGCAGGCGTTCGGCGTCGCAGTAGGCCCTGCCGTAGCGCTGGCGGGTGAAGCACGTGTAGTAGCGGTACCGGTAGCGGTTGCCGACGGCCGAGGTCCCGACGAAGTGCTTGCCGCACCGGTCGCACACGACGAGGCCGGCCAGGAGGTACGGCGAAGTGGCCGATGCTCGTTTGGACCAGTCCTCGCCCCGCTCGGAGAGCAGCGCCTGGACCTGGTCGAAGAGCTTGCCCTCGACCAGGTGCTCGTGGGGACCGTCGTGGAGAGCGTCTCGGAAGAAGACCTTGCCGACGTAGACCGGGTTGCGCAGCACGGTCAAGACGGCCGTGTGGCTCCAGGGTCTCCCGGCCTTGGTGCGGTGCCCGGCCTCGTTCAGCCACACCGCGAGCGCCCGGGCGCCCTCCCGTCCGCAGACGGCCGTCGGGGTCTCAAAAACGCGAGGCTCGTAGAAGACCACTACCGATGGCGCACTTCCCACGAAACGGAAGCCGAGCGTGACGCCGTCGGGCGCGAGCGTGGCTGAGACGGCGTCGTGCGGGTCCCTCGGTGCGCCTGGCTCAAGGGCCGGAGGGAACCAGCAAGAGGCGAGGGCGGTCTCGTCCATCACCCAGATGGGACCTCGTGCGCCCACCGCTTCGAGGTGCCATGCTGGAAAGGGCTGTCGACCTCGATCGGTCCAGAATGTCGCCTCCCCGTGCTCGGCGCTCGTGACGATCAGCGGAGCCGTCACCGGAGCAGGTGCCGGATGACCCAGGCCCCGGCCCTCTGTGTCAACCTCCAATGAGACAGATCGGACAGCCGATTCGTTGAGCTGAGAGGGCGGGGAAGGAAGTCTCCAACATGACCATCACCACCGACCCGGACCTCGACGCGCGCCACGATGGCGAGGTGTCGAACGATCCCGACCCGGACCCAGAGGTCCCCGAACGGGTGCGAGGACCACGACGGTTCTCGGCCGCGTACAAGGCCACGATCCTTGCCGAGTACGAGACGCTGTCGAAGGCCGAGAAGGGTGCCCTCTTGCGCCGCGAGGGCCTCTACAGCTCGCTCATCACCGAGTGGCGCCGCCAGGCCGACGCCGGGGCCAGAGAGGCGCTCGGCCGCCCGGCGGGGCGCGCGCCAGCTGACCCACGCGACCGCGAGATCGCCCGGCTGCGGCGGCGGGCCGAGCGAGCAGAGTCCGATCTCGAGACCGCCCGCAAGGTGATCGCGGTCCAGGGAAAGCTCTCGGCGCTGTTGGAGCAGCTCGCAACGAACAGCGCGCCGGACGAGACGGGCGAGACGAAGTGATCGACCAGGCCATCGGCGAGCTGGCCCCGCTCGTCGGCGTGAAGGCGGCGTGCGCGGCGGTGGGAGAGCCCCGGGCCCGCCACTACCGCCGGCACCGCAGGTCCCCGGCGCCACCTCGTCCCGAGCGGGTGCCGGCCCCACGACCTCGGGCGCTCTCCGAGGTCGAGCGGAACGAGGTCCGCGCGGTCCTCAACAGCGACGAGCACGTCGACGAAGCTCCGGCGACCGTCTACGCGAAGCTCCTGGACGAGGGCGTCTATCTCGCCTCGGTGTCGACGATGTACCGGGTGCTACGCGAGCACGGCGAGGTGGGCGACCGCCGGCGCCACGCCACCCACCCGGCGCGCGTGAAACCCGAGCTCCTGGCAACTCGGCCGAACCAGGTGTACTCGTGGAACATCACGAAGCTCCGCGGCCCGGCGACGTGGACCTACTACTACCTCTACACCGTGATCGACATCTTCAGCCGCTACGTGCCGGGCTGGATGCTCGCGCACGCCGAGAACGCCCAGTTCGCCGAGGCGCTCCTCGAGGAGACGATCGTGAAGCAGGGCGTGGGACGCGACGAGCTGACCACTCCACGCAGACCGCGGCTCGCCGATGATCGCCAGGCCTGTCGCCCACCTGCTCGCGGACCTCGGCGTGACGAAGAGCCACAGCCGGCCGCACACCTCGAACGACAACCCCTACATCGAGAGCCACTTCCGGACCCTCAAGTACCGGCCGGACTTCCCGAAGAACTTCGGCTCCTACGAGGACGCGCTCGTCCACTGCTCCCGGTTCTTCACCTGGTACAACGAGGACCACCGTCACTCGGGCATCGGGTTCCACACCCCCGCGGGCGTCCACTACGGCCGAGCAGCGCTCGTCCGCTCACGCCGCGGCGAGGTCCTCTCGGCCGCCTATACCGCCCATCCCGAGCGATTCGTCCGCAAGGTTCCCGAGCCGCCCGTGCTGCCCGAGGCCGCGTGGATCAACGAGCCTGAAGGAGGCCCTACAACAGCACAGTGATTCCGAGGGGAATCTGTCTCTCAACGGTTGACACGCGCCGTCACGAGCTCGCCCGGCTTCGCGCCGACCTCGACAGCATCGTATCCCAGGACCCCACCCCAGCCCCCGTGCCTGATGCCCCACGCGCCCAGCGGGGGTGATCGACGACTCAGTGGTCATCGACCTCGAACAGCTCGAGTTCGACAGTTCCCTCTCGAGTTGGCCGTCAGCGCGATCACCATGGCAGAGCTGCCGCGGGACCCCACGCGACCGATGACGCCGACGAGCGGGCGCGTCGGCAGGGCCGATTGCAACGGGCGAAGCGGCCTTTGATCCCCTCCCCTTCGATGGAGAGGCGGCTCGCGCCTATCGGCGGATCTCCGCAGCGGAAATGGCGAGCGGACGCAAGGAGCGTGGCACTCGGGCATTGGATCTCCTGATTGCGGCAACCGCCTGCGCAACGAGACTTCCGATCTACACGCGCAACCCGCAAGACTTCCAAGCTCTTGACGGGCTGGTCGATGTTGTCGCGGTCCGAACGGCTGACTGCGCGCGATGGGCTTGACGCAGCACATGTGGTGGTGCTCTCCCCGTGCGCGATGCACCGTAGGCGACCGAGTGGACGGACGCTTCGTTCGCCGCGCCCGCGACCCGTTCGCGCGAGCGCAGCGGCTGGTCGAGGAATGGCTTCGGCGCGTGGACGTCGCTCGGGCCAGTGAGCTGATCGACGAGCTGACCGAGGCGGACCCGCCGAACGGCAAGGTAGACGAACGACCAGAGCTCGTGACGGGGACGATCGGGCTTTCCCATGGTGAACGCGCACGTCGGACCATGAGAGGCGCACGTCGGACCCCATGGGATTGGATCAGTTCGTCGGGCTGGTGAGGGTCCAGACGATGGGTTGGAAGGTCTGGAATATGAGGGTCCCGTGCGACGACGTGCTCGGCAAGAGCTTGGGGTAGGCCTGCGCAGTAATGGTGGCATTGGGATTGTAGATGTAGACGGTGCTCGCACCGGTGCGGATGGTGAAGCTCACGAGTTTGTCCGTCGCCGTGCCGAAGTCGACCCCGGTCTGGGGCCCGCTGTAGGCGATCGTCTGGCCGTCGATGCGCTCGGTGCCCCCGGTGGACGGTGAGTTTGGGTAGTTCCCGAGCTCGCTGGTGCAGTCGGTCGGCGTGCCGGTCGAGTCGTTGCAGACCTGCAAGCTGAAGGTCTTGACGGCGCGCCCGCTCGGGGGGGTCACGTCCAGTCCGTTGGGCCAGTTGCCGAGGATGGCGAGCTCGTCGTGGGAAACGGCCCCGCTGGCAAACGTGGCGGTGATCCCGAAGCCGCTGATGCTGCCGCCCTTCGGGGTGATCACAGCGGTGGCAAAGGCCGTCGCCGCGGGCGGCGGGCCGCCGGCGAAGGCGGTGCCGGCGGGTGCGGCGATGAGGACGCCAGCGCCGAGGGTGCCAAGCGCCAGGAGCGATCCGAAGTGTCGCATGATGAGGTTCCTCCCTCGCGGTCGAGTCGTCGTCACCGAGTAGAACGCAGCGGCGGGTGCTCTGGTTCAATGCTTCTGATGAACGGGTGTGCTCTCGACTGCGTTGAGATGGTGTGAGCGCGCAGCCCGGGAACGAGGAGATGGGCGCACCCGCAGCTGGCGATGGAGCGCCTGCCCTCGCCGAGCGTCTTCTCGTGGAGCTTCACACTGAGCACGCCGGCGCGCTCTTTGCCTTCGCTCTGCGGCTCTCAGGCGACCGGGAGCGGGCGGAGGAGGCCGTTGCCGAGGCACTGCTGCGGGCCTGGCAGCATCCTGAGGCCGTCGAGGGTCGCCGGGGATCCGCCCGGGCGTGGCTGTTCACCGTCGTGCGCAACTACCTTGCTGACAGCTGGCGTCGAGACGCGTCGCGGCCCCGCACGACGGGTGCGGAGCCTCTCAGCGACATCGCTGGCCCTGATGAGGTGGAACGCGCCGTCGAGACCTGGGCGCTGGCAGACGCCATGGCTCTGCTCAGCAACGAGCACCGCCGGGTCCTCTACTACGCCAGCTACCTCGGCTGCTCCGTGGACGAGACCGCTGCGCAGCTCGGGATCCCGGCGGGCACGGTGAAGTCACGAACCTATTACGCGCTGCGGGCGCTCCGTTCGATCCTCGAAGAGATGGGTTACGTGCGATGACACAACACGACGAGCTGCGACTGTCGCTCGGGTCCTACCTCATCGGTGCCCTCGGACCGGCAACACGTCTCGAGGTCGGTGATCATCTCAAGCGGTGTGAGACGTGCAGAGCAGAGTTGGTGGAGCTCGCCGCGTTGCCAGGGCTGCTCGGGCGCCTTGGCGCTCAGCAGCTCGGATCGCAGCTCGGCTTCAGCGCGTGCGGTACCGCCTCCGCCGCCTCCAGCCTGTCTGGCACCATGCCGGACAGTCCCCCAGAGGGCTTGCTCGACGAGATGCTCGACCGGGCCCGCCGTATCGAGGACAGGTCTCGTCGGCGTCTACGCCGGTTGCGTGCTGCTGCGATCGTGGCGGCCGCAGCTGCGATCGTGGCGACCGCGCTTGCGCTGGCGCCAGCTGTGGCCTCGCGACCAGGGACCAGCTACCGCCTGCACGCCGAGATCCCCTCGACGAGCTTGGCAGGGAAGGTGACGTTGGTTCCCAAGCCGTGGGGCACCGAACTGGCGCTGTCACTGCAGGGCTTGCCGCCCCGGGTGGCCTGCGAGGCCGTCGTCACCGGGACCCACGGGCAGCGTGCGGCCATTGGCAACTGGTCGGCTACGCAAGACCACGCCGCCCGGGTCGAGATCGCCAGCGACATGTCGCCGTCGCAACTGGCCTCGCTCACTATCGAGACGGTCGCCGGGAGCCCGCTGCTCGGCGTGACGCTTCCCCGGTTCGGCTCCTGACCGACATCCCATGCCGTCCGCACTCAACGGGGTAGAGCTCGGTCGTCCTTCTCATCCACCACCCGGTCGGACAGCTCGACTCGACAGCGGATGCACGCGGACCTGTGCCATGGCTCGCCTGCTAGCTTGATCAGTAGCGCGCTTCCTGGCAGCGCTTGAGCGCATTCTTCTTGGTGGATCGAGGGCTCATGGCAGATCTGATCATGTTGAAGTTCGATCATCCCTACGGTGCGACCCAGGCGCTGTCGGCAGCTCGGGCGCTTGAAGAGCTGCGATATGCCTGGATCGATGATGTCGCGGTGATTGAGAAGCATAGGACCGGTCTCGTCACCGTGCATACCCCCCATGGTTCCGTCGCGGGCGGTGCGCTCTTGGGTGGGTTGTTGGGGCTCCTCTTGTTCTGGTGGTTCCCGCCAGCCTGGTTCTTCGGTGGCTGGCTCGGTGGCCTTGGAGCAGGTGCGCTCATCGGGGAGGCGATGAAGCGGGCCGGCATCGACGAGCACATGGTCCACCAGGTGAAGTCCGAGCTCACCCCGGGGAGCTCGGCGCTGTTGCTCATGGGGGCCAGCGGTGACGCCGACCAGATGGCGCGAGCCTTCGAGCCATACCACCCGACGAAGGTGACGCGATACACGGTCCCCGACGCGAGTGTCGAAGGTTTGAAGAAGGAGTTCGGGAACCACACCGACCAGTCGAGCTGAGACCGAGCTGGAAGTGAGCCTCAGGGCTCAGCCGACGAGAGCCCTGGCTGCCTTGCCGATGCCTTCTGCAGCGGTTGGATGCTGGTCGGCGAAACGGGCCAGGTCGTAGGCGCTGAGACCCGCCGCGGCCGCCTCTCCGATCTGGCCGATGAGCTGGGCGGCGTCGATCCCGACCACCCAGCCTCCGAGGAGGCGGAGGCTCTCGGCGTCACAGAACAGCCGGATCTCGCCGTAGGTGTCACCGAGGATCTGTGCCCGCGAGTCCCCCTCCAGCGCATAGGCGCCTTCCGCGACGGCCAGCTGGCGTTTCGCGGCGGACGCCCGGGTGAGGCCGACATAGGCACCTTCAGGTGCGGTGAAGATCGTCGCCGGTACGGCATCGAAGTCCATCCGGTCGACGACATGGTTGCCGGCAAGGATGTTGTGTGCGGCCACGAGGGACTGGCGCACTGCTGAGTGGAAGAGCATGGAACGGCCGTTCACGTCGCCGGGCGCGTAGAGGTGCGGGTGGCCGGGGACCTGCATCGAGGGCCCTACCGCCAGACCGTGGCCCTCCATCGCAAGCCCGAGGTCGGTTGCGCCGTCGGGGATGACCGGCCTGCGACCGACGGCCATGAGCACGAGGTCGGCGTCGACGGTGTCCTCGGCGTCGCCGCCGCGCACGTGCACGGTGAACCCGCCACCGGCCTGCTTGGTGACGCCGGTGACTGCCGAGGAGAGGCGGATGGTGATCGAAGGGTCGATCCCCGCGGCGAGGAGGGAGACGAAGTCGGGGTCCATGCCCGAGAGCAGCTCGGGAAGGGCCTCGATCACGGTGACCTCGCTGCCGAATGCGCGGAGCATGCAGGCGACCTCGAGGCCGATGTAGCCGCCTCCGATCACCGCGAGACGCTCGGGCAGGGCGGTGACCGCTGGGTGCAGGGCGAACAGGTCCCTGCTGGTCACGCACAGCTCTGCTCCGGGGATGGGCGGAACGAACACGTCGGCGCCGGTCGCGATGACGATCTGGTCTGCGTGGAAGGTCTCCGACGAGCCGTCGGTGGACACCTCGACGCTGTGGGCGTCGAGCAGACGCCCGGTCCCGTGCACGAGCCGCAGGCGCTCTGCGGCGCGGTCGAGCTCAGTCGCGTGCTGGCGGTAGCGGTGCTCCTGCACCTCGTCCTTCCAGGCGACGATCCCGGCGTAGTCGACCGGTGCCCGGAGCGCCCCGAGCGCACGCTTGACCGGTGCGGCCGTCATCCGACGCCGCAGCTCCGCCATCTCGTAGACGGCCTTGGACGGCACACATCCCTCAGCGAGGCAGTTGCCGCTCATCACCCCCTTGGTGTCCACCATCACCACCTGGCGACCCGCAGCAGCCAAGGCGAATGCGCCGGGGTACGCGCCACCGCCGGCTCCGAGGGTGATGACGTCGACATGCTCAACACCGTGTCGTGTGCTCATGGGCTATCACTCCGTGGCAATGAAGGGGACCGGGTACAGTGGGATGCCAATGCCGTCAACCCGCGAAGGCGCCGTCCGCGTGGTGGTCCACGTCGACGACGCGTGTGCTGACCGCCAGCGTCTGGCCCTCGGGAACGTGGCGAACTTGCTCGACGATGTCGGCGATGATGCCGCAGAGCTGGAGGTCGTGTTCAACGGTCCCGCGATCTCTGCGTTGACGGCGGGTTCGGACCTCATGGCGGATCTCTCGACCCTGCAGGCACGAGGAGTCGCGCTCCTCGCCTGCAGGAATTCGATGGTGGCAGCCGGCATCTCGAGTGAGGACCTTACCCCCGGGGTCGCCGTCATCCCTTCGGGAATCTCCCGCCTCGTCCGGCGCCAGCACGATGGCTGGGCGTATGTTCGCCCCTGACCACCCCAATGGCAGGTGATGGTCGGCGTCGCCGCTCGCACCGCGCGCGAGATGGGTCGCCAGCCCCGCGCGACATGAGCTAGCGAGCGACGACCACGTGTTCTGGGACGGGGTGGCCGAGGATGTCATCGCCGATCTCTTGACCGCGGCGGCACTCGGCTCGGTGACGGTCGCCACGGCGTACTGGCGGTTCTCTGGGCACTTCGACCGTCTGCACCAGCTCCTGCACCCTGTCCTGCCGACCAGCCAAGTCGTGGTGGCAGCCGGAGCAGGCTTCGACACGACCGATCCCCATCTGAACGATCCGTCGCCATTTCGCCCGCCGATCACCTCCGCCGAACGCGACCGACTGGTCGACTTCTACCAACGCTTGAGCCTCACGACCACGTGGAACGGCCGCGTGGTACGGCTCGACCGGCTCGAACCTGCGCTCGAGGTCTCCGTGGTCGAGTTCTGGGATCTGGTCGCGACCAACCTGACTGCCTATTTCTCGAGCACGAGCGTGCTCTCACTTCCAGCAAGCCTGTCCGCCATGTACGAGTGGGTACGGCTCCGACCGCTCATCAACAAAGTCGTCGCCGCGGCGCGCCCGACCAGACGGCACCTGCCATCGCCAGCGACACTCCTCGCCAACTCCCATCTGGCCAACGTCGCGGGTGTCACCGTCATGCTGCGCGATCCGAGGAACCGATGCCTCGTCACCCAGCACCAGCGGAACCGCATGACCGCGCGCGGCGCATGGTTCCCTACGGCGATCGGGACGGTCGAGCACGCCGACCTCGACGCGCACGACCCGTTCCGTCATGCCGCCATTCGGGTTCTCGATCACCACGCCCATCTCACGCCCACGCAGCTCACATTTCACGCGGTCATTCTTCCGTATCGCAATCTGCAGCCCTATTTCTGCTTCTCGGGTACGGTGGACCGAGAATTCGAGGAGCTGGTCCCGGATCTTCGTCGGAGCGCTCACGGGCGTCCGAACTCTGCCGTACCACCAAGCACAGCGCAGTACAAGCTCGTGGACATCGCTGATCCCGCGGAGATCGTAGGGTTCTGCCGAACCCCTCAGCAGAGCCAGACCGCCGCCTACCTCCTTTGGCAAGCCTCCAGCGACGTCGTCGGTGAACCTGCGCTGCTCCGGGCATGGCGCCATCGATTCCTGCACGCGATGGACCCACGCCGGGTCCGTGCCCGCTGAGCTCACCCCGGCGGGGGGTGACAGGCGTCACGTCGTGCAGGTCACCGCGTGGTCCAGGCCTTCCCAGCCGGAGTCGTCGTAGCGGCGGGTGAAATTGACGACCCTGCCCGGCAGGAGCTGGCCGGCGTCCAGCCGGACGCCGTGCATGCCCAAGCCGAGAGGCTGCGAGGGGTGCTCAGCCACGTCGTGCCAGCCGTTCCAGCCGAGGTGGAGCGTGAAAGGCCGCTGCTCCTCGATGACGAGCGACCGGGCTCGGGGCAGCGTGTCGAAGGGAACCTCGGATCGCCAGAACCACGTGGGTGCAGCAGGGCGCGTGCCCGCGTAGCGCTGCCAGAGGCAGTCGAGCAGCTCGAGCGGCCGTCGACGATCCTGGGCGACGAGGAGCTTCAGGAGCTCTGCGTGAGCCCATACGAGCGGCATCGCGCTGCCGGTCGGCTTGCCCGGTTGGAGCCCGAGAGCCGGGATCGGTGCCGCGTCCCATACCTGCTCGGGGAGGAGGCCCGAGGGTCCCGTCATGCAGGTCATGGCGTGCAGGTACGGCTTGGGGTCCTCTCCGGCGAGGAGCGCCAGGTGACCACGCTCGCCGACGAGCAACGGCCAGCCGCGGCCGATCCCCGTGCCGTCGTACGCGCTCCCATCCGCGTGCTCGCCGTACCCGTCGTCGTTGTAGCGGTGGTACACGGGGCCGCAAGGCGTCTCGGTCCGCAGGAGCCCGTCGACGACCTTCAGGGTGTCGAGGATCCGGGCGTCGCTCGCCGAGCGAAGGCCGAGGCGCGCCAGGTAGATGAACTCCATCCCGACCATGGCCGCTGCCGACACGACGACGCCAGGCGTGTTGCGCACCTCGACTCGGCCTCGCAGACCGCCGGTGGAGGCCTGTGGGCCGATCCGCACGTAGTACCCCTCGACGGCGAAGCGCCGGCAGAGCTCGGTGCCCGAGACATAGGTCCATTCCTCGATGCGTTCGTTCCAGCAGTCGGCGAGCTCCAGCGCATAGCTGGCGTCGCGTCCGCGGAGCCAGGGGAGCGCGGCCACGAGCGCTGCGACCTCGACCGCCAAGGTGAAGGGGCTCGAGCCGGGGTTCTCCTCCCAGCGGTCCTGCGGGCTGACCGGGCCGCTTTGGGCTACGAAGGCGGCCGCGCGGGCGACCATCGGTGCGGTCTCGGCCGTCTCGCGGACACCGAGCTCGCGGAGCTTCGCCGCGAGCAGGATCGGGAAGCCTGCCTCGTCGAGCTGGACGCCGGTCCAGAATGCCCTGCCATCAGGGAAGAAGTTCTGGTACCAGCCGCCGTCCGGCCGCTGCGTGGCGGCAAGGTAGGCGAGGATCCGGCGTGCATCATGGACGGCACCGACCGCGAGCAGGCCGAAGGCAGCCTCTACCGCGTCGCGGGTCCAGACCAGGTGGTAGCCGCCGTGATCGTTGCGGGTGTTTCCCCAGGGGATCGAGAGGCTCGCGATCACGGCGCCGGGGAACGTGGAGTCCTCGTGGACACGAAGGACCGTCGCCGAGAGGAGGGCCTCACGGGCAACCTCTCGTGTGGACATGGGCAGGATCAGGTGCTCGCTCCACTCGTGCCAGTCCTCGACGAACCGCTCGCGGATCGTGGGGTAGCCCTCTGCGATGCTCGACGCGGCGAGCGTGCGAGCACCCTCTGGCGTCTGCGCGAAGCCCAGGGCCAGCACGCCGGATGCGGCGCGCAGCTCTCCCATCAATGCGACGTTCCCCGGGCCAGCCCGCTCGAACTCGTAGGTCATCTTCCCGTGGGCCGAGAAGTCCTGCCAGCCGTCGGAGGCGCCGACGTAGCCCGCGCTCGCACGCGAGAAGCCGGCGTCGGCAAGCAGGCAGAGGCTCCCCTGACCGCTCTGTGCGAACAGCCCGCCGGCAACCCAGGCGGTGTTGTTCCACCCGCTCGTCCCGAGGTGCGGCGCAAGAAGCGGATAGAGGAGAAGCCCGTCGCCCTCGAGCTGGTAGGAGATGAGGAGGACGTCGCGCGAAGGGTCGGGGAGCACCTCGAGCGTCAGGCGGTACCGTTCGCCTTCGTGGACGATCTGCGGCAGCGGGATCGGGGTCTCGGGCGTCGTCAGGCTGTAGCGACGGGCGCGCTTGACCTCGATCCAGGAGCCCTCGCCGGCGACGACGAATCCCAGATCGCGAACCTGCGGCTGGCTCGTGGTCGGCCAGTACACCTCGTTGACGATGCCGTAGCCGAGCGTCGCCCAGAGACGGGCTCGTCCGAGCGCACGCGTCACGGCGTCCTTCGCGCTCGAGGTCCACGTGGGGGCGATGCCCGGAGCGCCGAAGGCGTCACTCATGACTGGTCACGCACGGGAGCGCTGTCCTCTCCTCCACCCGCTGGATTCCCTCGTAAGACGAACTGCTGGACGGCGTTGGCAAAGCCCTCGGCGTCGTTCGCGGTGGTGATCCGGCGTGCAGCTCGCTGCACATCTGGGCTGGCGTTGCCCATGGCGATGCTGAGCCCTGAGTGTGCGAACATGAGCACGTCGTTGGGCATGTCGCCGATGGTGGCGATCTCCTCGGTCGAGATGCCGAGATGCTGGGCGATCCAGCGAACGACCGTCCCCTTGTTGGCCTTCGGATGGGTCACGTCCAAGTAGTAGGGCTGGGAACGAGCGGCCGAGACGTGGTCGCCGAACTGCTCGCGAGCGGCTTGCCCGGCGGCCGCGACCCTCTCGGTGTCGTCGCTCACCCCGACGATCTTGATGACGTCGTCGGTGAGGCTCGCATAGTCGTCGACGATGCTCGGGGCGAACTCCACGGTCGCTGATTCCTTGGCGACATGGGAGCCCTTGGGGTCTTGGACGTACCACTTCGCACCTCGGTAGATCCAGACGTCGAGGGAGAAGGAGCGCAGCAGCGCGCCGATGGGCAGGACCAGGTCCTGCGGCAAGACATGTTGGACCAACGTGTGCATCTCGGCATCGACGACGAGCCCACCGTTGAACGCCGCGATCGGCGTCGTGAGCTCGAGCGGCCCGACGAGCATCGACATGCCACGTGGAGGCCGTCCGCTCACCACCGCGAAGTCGATCCCGGCATCGTGAAGTGCTCGCACCGCCGAGATGGCTCGCTTCGTGAGCACCTTGGTGGGCGTGACGAGCGTGCCGTCGACGTCTGCGAGCAGG